>NZ_JAFNPG010000002.1:0-394761 GCF_026535815.1 Snodgrassella sp. B3088 | reverse complement strand
ATTGCGCTCCCGTGAGCAATGTTGCATTAACTATGGCAAGGGTAGAACTGCCCAGCAATGTACACAGAAAGGTGTGCCGGCGAAATACGCACAACCCAGCATCNTAAAGTTACGTGGCTAAATAATCCTTTTGCGAGTAAGCATTCCCAAGGGCGCGCCGTAGATTTGGTACCTTATCCGGTAGACTGGAACGATTTGGCCAAATTCCGTTTAATCGCCGAAGCCATGAAGCAAGCCGCCAAGGAACTAAATGTCTCCATTAATTGGGGCGGGGATTGGCAGAAAACCAAAGATTACCCACATTTTGAGGTGTAGCCATGAAGAACGTTAATTACTTGGCCGCTGGCGCGTGGTTGCTGGCGGCCTTAANTGAGAACGGCTACCACAAAGGGAAAGACGAAACGCAAAGGCAATATCAAGTGGCTTTGGCCAAACAGCAGGAAGCATCCAAACAGGCCAGTCAAAATTACGAGAAACAGAAAGCAGAAAACGAGGTAAAGCGAGATGAACGACAAGTGCAAGTCACAAAAATTATTAGGGTGCCTGTGTACACTAATGTCTGTCTGGATTCTTCAGGGGTGCGCCTCGTCAACGAAGCCATTAGCAGCCGTTAATGTTCCGGCCAACCTTACCGAGCCATGCCCTGCATTAAGCCCGTTAAATGGTTCTACAGGCGCCGACATTCTCCCGTGGGCAGTTGGGGTGGTAGAGAAGTATAATGAATGTGCACGACGGCATAGCGCACTGGTAAAAGCTATTCAGTAAAGCTTGTAACTAAAGAATCAACCGTGGTGATCTTCACAACGGTTGAAATATTTTGAGCTTAAATTGTATGGGGTAGAAATTCAGTTGTTGGGGAGATCGCAACAACTGAGTTCAATCACGAATAAAATGATAAACGTATAAACGATAACTACAGCTTAACAATAGTCAATGCCGTTTTCTTGAAAAAAAAAACTACGGTTAAGTTGTAGAAATCAAAAAATTAATGCCAATAGATTTTGCCAAATTTAAGACAAAACCACATCAAAACAAGTCAAATGAACTAAGTTTGCAGGCGGTTCATTTGTTTAAAAACAATAACTTGTAATAATGCTCATCGGACTCTTAATCCATTTGTCCAGGGTTCGATCCCCTGACGACCCACCATCATTATAATAATTAATTTAATATTTTATCTTGCGCTACAATCGTACATATACATGCATTAAATTTCGGTTTTGACAATTTTTGACATATCAACATAATAACATTGTCATTTTTATATTAGAATACAAATACTTTTTGATTATTAATTCTAAGCAATTATTAATTTTTAGAATAAGTTATCCCTAAAACACTTGTACAATATATTAGCTAATATCATTTATTACCCAAATATTACTAAAATGAAAATTGTATATTTTCATCCAATATAACAATAACCTGTAAACTAAATTTATTTGCTGAAAACGAGCATAAAAGCTTGCAACAAATATATCTTTACTTTATGTTATCAACAATCACATAATTTTTTTACAGGGGTAGGGTATGGATAAATCTTCTCTTACAGAAGAACTAGAAGCATTATTTAAACTATTTGAAAAAGGTGCGATAACCAAAGAAGAGTATGAAGCTCAGAAAGCCATACTTTTATCATCTAAAGCCAAAACTTCGACTTCCGAAGAAGATGAGAATCAGGAAACTGTTCCGATATTTATAGAAGAACCATATCAAAAACAAAACGAACCAGCACACAGTAATAGCGTAAAGATAATTTTAATCATCATTATCGGACTTATTATTATAGTGGCCATGTATTTCATTTTTGCTGGTAACAAAAAAGACCTGCAACCCAACTATGGTTCCGGTACCTTATCTGCAAGCGCAGCAAGTGAAAGCATTACCGTAAATGCGCAGCAAACGAGTAATACTGCGGATAAAAATCTGGAAGACGACTCCGATAGTACTGGCCTAAATCTGAATACCAAGACGCCGGAAGAATTAAATCAGCTTTTGAATAAATTCCAGCAGGATCGTGCAAAAGCATTAGCTAATCTACGCAATATATGGTCAAATCTTGATCCGGATTTTAAAGCGACTATACAACAAGAACAAAAAGACTGGGATAACATAGCATTAACCACTTCGTGCTCGCTAACCGGCTATCATACAATACTGGCTCAACAGGTTGCCAACCAATATTGTGAATCCGTCATGCTGAATAATCGTGCTAAAGAGTTGCTGGATGAGCAGGCATCAAATCTGACAGATATAAAACAAGAAAAAGCAGCTCAAATGGATGCAAAAGCATCCGATGCACTTAAAAGAGTAAATATTACTTGGTCAACCATACCTAACGATATTCAGCAGAACCTCAATCAGACATATGAACAGTGGTCAGATGAAATCAATAAATATTGCATTTCCAGACCGACAGCTAAAAACCTCATTGAAACTCAGATAAATTTTGATAATTGTATTATCAATAAATCTGAAAATAAAATCAAAGAATTAAATGGTTACAAGATTTAGTAATGATACAGAAAGTCAGATTTGAGAAATACTGGCTTTCTTACTTTAATCTGAAATAAAACAAAATATCAATGAAAACTAACATTTTATCCAATAAAATATGGGCAAACAAAAATCCATTGTTTACAATACCGCCACTCAAAACTATTGCAGGACATTTATATCATGGCAGATTTCAATAAAATTCTCGATGCCGGTAATGTAGACGGCGGTATTATCAACGTAGTTGTAGAAATTCCAGCAGGTTCAAATCATAAAATAGAGTGGGACCGCAAACTTGGTGCTATGAAACTTGATCGGGTTGAACCCGTGATATTCGCTAAACCCACCAATTATGGCTTTATTCCGCAAACTCTCGATGAAGATGGTGATGAGTTGGATGCCTTAATTATCACTGATCAGCCTTTGAGTACGGGAATTTATCTGGAAGCAAGAATTATTGGTGTTATGAAATTCGTAGATGATGGAGAAGTTGATGACAAAATTGTTGTAGTTCCGGCTGATGACCGTAATAATGGCAACAATGTTCAAACATTAGCAGACTTGCCAGCACAATTAATCAAACAGATTGAATTTCATTTCAACCATTATAAAGATTTGAAAAAGGCAGGTACCACACAGGTAACGCATTGGGGTGACATCGACGAAGCTAAATCAGTCATACGCGAATCGCAAGAGCGCTGGCAGCATCAGTAATCAAAGCATAAAAAAATATAGTGAAAGATAAGCTGCGAAATTTTTATAAATTCAAAATTTCGCAGCAACTATTGTTATGATTACTGTTATTTTAGTGAAAATGAGCCTGAAAAGGGATATGTAACACTTCAAGCCAATTTTTGGGACTGAAATGAAAAAATTTAAATTGCAAATAATATCCAGCTGCTGCATATTATTGCCATTGATTAGCCAAGCATCAACTCCCGAGGCAGTGAACCGTACCTTTATAGAAAATTATAAGGATATGGTTTTTGCATCTTGTGTCACCAAAGCATACAAAGGAAACAAGGATGTAGCAAAAGATACAGGCAGCAGTGTAAGTGCGCTAAAAGACTGGATTGATTACGACATTGATAAAAGTATAGATAAAGAAATTATACTAATCGATTCTTATTTATCCCGTAATTATTTTAATCCAGTGGCTGAGCAGGAAGTTAAAGGAATAAAATTTGATTTTCTAAAATGTCTGGATCTTTACCATAGCAAAGAGCTGGATAAACTTGCCAGAAAAGTAATTTCAAATTTGAATGAAAAGGTGACTAAAGATTGAAAAGCAAAAGATAGACAAGATCAGAATGAATAGTATAATTTAACATAATATATATTATGCGAAATATGCAAATTATAAATCAATATAAAATATTATTATTTATCGCATGTAGCACTTACATATTTGCGAATCCATAACTACGCAAACATACTTTACCCAGTAAGCCAATAGTTTAAATTACGAACCATATTTTTTATCGTAAAATACAGATATGCTCTGCAATATACTGACATAGACAGGCTATAAGAACTGAATGATTTTGAAAGTTTCTGGGCTAAATTTGATAATTCTGGAATTACAATGCAAAAAAAATTATTACTGGTTGACGGTTCATCTTATTTATACCGCGCATATCATGCTTTAGCACCTTTAACCAGTCCTACAGGAATGCCCACGGGAGCATTATACGGTGTACTGAATATGCTCAGACGTCTGCGCATGGATACAGCACATGATTATGCCTGTTGCGTATTTGATGCAAAGGGCGAAAATTTTCGCCATCAGATGTATCCAGAATACAAAGCTAACCGCCCCCCTATGCCTGAAGATTTAAGGCCACAGGCTGAGTCTTTACCAGAACTAGTCAAATTAATGGGATGGCCTGTATTATCTGTTAGCGGTGTAGAAGCAGACGATGTTATAGGTACATTATCCTGCATGGCACAACAGGCTGGATACGAAGTAATTATTTCCACAGGCGACAAAGACATGGCTCAGCTGGTAAATAATCAGGTGACTCTAGTCAATACCATGAGCAATGAAAAACTTGATATCACAGGTGTAATAGAAAAATTTGGTGTTAAGCCAGAACAAATTATTGATTATCTAAGTTTAATTGGAGATAAGGTCGATAATGTGCCAGGTGTCGATAAATGCGGCCCTAAAACAGCTGTAAAATGGTTAAAGGAATATGAAACCTTGCAGAATATCATCCAGCACGCCAACGATATTAAAGGTAAAGTTGGTGAAAACTTACGCCTTGCAATACCTAAACTCCCTCTTTCTTACCAGTTAATCACAATTAAAACAGACGTAAACCTGCAAGATGTATTACCACGCGGAATAGAAGATTTAAAACGTCAGAAGCCAAATTGGCAAGAATTGATACCAAACTTTCAAGAACTTGGCTTCAAAAATTGGTTAAAAGAAGCGCAAACGCATCTTGATGAACATCACTTAAGTGATTCTAAAGAGCCAACAGAAGATTTGTTTGCCGAATCAGAAATCATTAAAAACTCTGGTACAGACAATAATGCAATTAGCACTGAAACGGATTATCTAAGGAACATTCCTAAACAATATTCAGCAATTACAACAAATGAACAATTAACAGAATTAAAAACACAGTTAGAAAACGCCCAGACCATCGCTCTGGATACTGAGACCGATAATCTAGACGCCATGAAAGCTAATCTAGTGGGTATCAGCATCGCATTAGAACCAGGTAAAGCCTTTTATATTCCTGTAGGTCACACCCCTACTGCTGTTAATGAACAGCTACCTTTAGAAACGGTATTAACCTGTTTGAAGCCTTATCTAGAATCAAATAAGCTTGGCAAAATCGGTCAAAATATTAAATATGACCAACACGTATTAGCCAATTATAACATCGGCCTAAATGGTATTATTGGCGACTCTATGCTTGCTTCTTATATTGTCGAAAGCCACCTTGGCCATAGTCTGGACGAGCTAGCGCTCCGGCATCTAAACTGGCAGACTATTAAATATGAAGATTTATGTGGTAAAGGCGCCAAGCAAATTTGTTTCTCCGATGTGCCTCTGGATGATGCTGTGAATTATGCTGCAGAAGATGCAGATGTGTCATTGCGTTTAGAAATTTTACTCCGGCAGCAAATGAATTCAGCTCAGCTAGAGCTTTACCATCATCTAGAAATACCAATTGAGCGCATATTATTTCTCATGGAACGTACTGGAGTATTAATTGATCGACAAGAATTAACACAACAGAGCCACGAGCTAGGCAATCAGCTAATCAAACTTGAAGAACAGGCATATCAGCTGGCAGGCCAACCATTTAATTTGAATTCCCCCAAACAACTGCAGGCCATTCTATTTGATAAAATGGGTATCCCAACTACGGGACTTAAAAAAACATCATCTGGTGCAATTTCAACTAATGAAGCTGTGCTTGAGAAACTGGCAACGGATTATCCCCTTCCCAAGCTCATTCTACAGACACGAACGCTGGCAAAACTGAAATCCACATACACCGACAAACTACCTCAGCTGATTAATTCAGACACTGGGCGTGTACATACTACCTACGCGCAAGCCGTAGCCATCACAGGTCGACTGGCTAGTAACAACCCAAATCTGCAAAATATACCTGTCCGTACAGAAGAAGGCCGCCGAATCCGCAAAAGTTTCATCGCCCCACCCGACCAGCTAATCGTTTCTGCCGACTACTCTCAGATAGAACTACGTATCATGGCACATCTTTCAAAAGATGCCACCCTGATTGATGCCTTCCAAAATGATGAAGATATCCATAAACGCACAGCAGCAGAAATTTTTTCTACTTCGCAAAATGAAATAACAGCTGAACAACGTCGGTATGCTAAAACGATTAATTTCGGACTGATTTATGGTATGAGCGAATATGGTTTGGCGAAATCATTAGGAATCGAATTGCAAGCAGCTCAACATTTCATATCACGCTACTTTAGTCGTTATCCAGGTGTGCATGAATATATGGAAAAAACTAAAGAACAGGCATTCCAACACGGTTTTGTAGAAACTTTATTTGGTCGGCGCCTCTACTTACCTGGTTTAAAAAGCAGCAATGGTACAGAACGTGCTGGAGCTTTGAGAGCAGCCATCAATGCGCCAATGCAAGGAACTGCTTCTGATTTAATCAAGCGAGCTATGATTGCAGTGCAAGATTGGCTGGAACAACAAAATATGCAATCAAAACTCATTATGCAGGTACATGACGAATTGGTGTTACAAGTAACAGAATCAGAACTTTCCGATGTAATGCATCAATTACCAGAATTAATGTCAGCTGTTGCCAAATTAAGCGTTCCATTAATTGCTGATGTTGGCAGCGGACATAACTGGGAAGAAGCTCATTAAACAAGCATTTTGTAGAAATATTTCAATTGCAAATTGAGAGTAAAAGCAGTCTGCTATAAAAGGACTGCTTTTTCATAACCTACTGAATATATAAAATTAAATGTTAATATATAAAATTAACAATCATATGGCAATATAAACATAAATTATTAACATATTAATTTTATGCGATTTAATTATATTTGTCCTTCTTTAGCTAATTGTTCACGCATTGCCGATATTTGTTTGCCATAATCCTCAAACCCAAATATAGCAGAACCAGCAACAAAAGTATCAGCCCCTGCTTTTGCTATTTCAGCAATATTATCTATCTTAACCCCCCCATCCACTTCAAGACGTATATAGCGTCCATTATTATTGGCATATGTATCAATTATGGAGCGAACTTGTCGAATTTTTTCTAAAGTCGAAGGAATAAAACTCTGACCACCAAATCCCGGATTCACAGACATCAGTAATATTACATCCAATTTGTCCATTACTTGCTCTAAAACATATAATGGAGTAGCAGGATTTAAAACCAACCCAGCCTTACAACCTGCTGCTTTAATCAGAGATAAACTTCTGTCTACATGCTTACTCGCTTCAGGATGAAAAGTAATAATATCTGCCCCAGCGCTAGCAAATGCATTAATCATATCGTCTACTGGCTCTACCATCAAATGCACATCTATAGGAACAGAAGCATAGGGTTTGATAGCCTGACAAACCATGGGTCCAAATGTCAGATTCGGCACATAATGATTATCCATTACATCAAAATGTATCCAGTCTGCACCTGCGTCAATAACGGCTTTTATTTCATTTCCCAGAAAAGCGAAGTTTGCAGACAATATACTGGGTGCAATAAAAAAATCAGGCTTTTTTAAGTTATTCATAAATAAAAGACTCCAAGTATATAATATTCTTTACGCAAGTTTACGGCCATTATATGTGCTTGACTGCTAATGAAGTATACTCATATTGTCCGATGGAAATTAAAGGGAGAACACAATGGTAGCACTTTGCTGGCAAAAAATAGTACGCTATTGTACCGGCATTGCACTATTCGCATTCACTTGCTCTACTTTTGCTTCTGGACAAGTCAATTGTGATGTCCGCAAGCTAGAACTAACACAAATGCAAAAAGCCAGACTCAGATTTATTAGAATGCAGTATAAACGAAATCAGGATACCAACTTACAACGTACTGCAAACAACAAACGTAAAAATGAACAATTAAATCAGATTCTGATGCAACCTAAATTTGATGAAGCTGACGCCAAACGGTATGTTTTAAACCATTATATGCCGCGGATGCAGCAAGACGTAGATGAATTAAAAGTTCAACATGAATTTTTACAGGTTTTAAATCGGCAACAACGTCTTAACTGGATAAATAACTGTTTGCGCTGAAATTATAAATATCGATTTGTTTAAATATCAATAGTAAGAATATAACTAAGATATTTATTCTTATCCATTAATATATTAGTATTAAAAAATTTTAGCGTTCGCTTTTAATTATTGTTTTTTACATTCAGGGTTTCCAGAGGGATCACTTATATTACTGACGTCTTTATTATCACAAATATAAGTACTTGAATCACTGCTCATCCAAATGGATTTTTTTAAATTTATTCCCCCTTTTGGTTCAGCATATAGATGAAAATCACTGCAATTATCGGTACTATCACAAACTCCGGCTATTGTATATTTCCTATCCACGTTAGTATTTTTACCAACATGATTTTTAATTGCTTCGTCTATATTTGACTTTTGTATATTACTATTAAACAAACTCAGTTTTTGCTGGGCAACATCCTGATTGATCATAATCAATGTAGAAGTAGCATCTGCTAAATCTGCTTTTTCTATATAGTTATCATAGGCTGGTAAAGCAAGAGCTACCAGTATTCCCATAACAGCTACTGCGATAATAAGTTCTATTAAAGTAAAACCATTATTATATTTTCTCATGCATCTGCACCAAGTATAAAGTTTATATCTTATCAAAAATCATATAGAGATGCCTGAATGGTTTCCTCAACAATGCTAGTAGTACTATCATTTTTTCCCCAACCTTTGGCCGTAATTCTAAATAAATATATACCAACACCTGCATTTTTATCGGGTCCCAGATATTCAATGACATATCTAGATTTTACGTCTTGATTTTGTGGTGAGGAAGGAGTGGTATTATCTGGTTGAACTTTAGTTGATGGGTCTTTATTGTCTTTGCCATCTATATTTGAAAAAACATTTGTTCGTTTCCAAACATCAGGCAATTCACCACAATTCTTTTCAACAGCAGCTAAAACACTTAATACTGCGGCTGCATCAATCCCATTAGCTGCACATAATCCATCTTTACAATCACATGAAAATATTTGTTGTGTTTTCAAACCTGGCCATTTGCTAATTCTATCTTCTGCTGCTTTCAAACCAATCTGAGCATTTTGAAGAGCAAGCTGATGATCACTATCATTAGCACTGGTTCGAGTATCCATTGATGTGCTTTGCATCGTAGCTACAACCAGAAATGCAATAACAATCATCATTATCAGAACTAGAAATAATGCAAATCCAGACTGTCTGGTTTGTAAGGATCTATAATCGATTTTCATGTCAGATGTCATATTCCAGAATAGTTTATCTGTAAATTATTTACCACTTGTACAAACTTCACCCTGTCTAACACTTGCATTGATTTCATAATCTATTTCAGTATTATTTGTACTTGTGCTTGTCAAATTTGGATTTACACTAAGTGTAGTTTTAATCATTACCGGAGGGTGCAAAAAATCCAAATCTAAATCTTGTTTATGGCTAATATTTGGTTCTAACGGCTTCTTTTGTCCTGCTTCAGATGCACTTGAAGCAGCTGAAGCCTCCGAAGCTCCGTGAATAAGTGGACATTCTGAATCTTTATGTGCATCATAATAAAAATCATATTTGGCTTTTACGACATTACTCACGATCAACTCTGGAGCACTCCACATTTGATTAATGTAATTTATACGATAAAAACCGGGCTTAGAATCAAAAACTGTCGTCCCTACCAAATAAACAACCCCACTTACAGCTTCACCAAGTTTTTCATGCTCACCCAGTTTTTTAATGTCAGTATTGCATTGGCTAGCAAGAATATTATTGGCTAATTTATCATTTATAAACGTAAGTACTAAAGGTTTGCTTCCTGCTACAGGTGTGACACCAATATCTTTAGTGAATGTAGTAGATAAATACTGTTTATTATTAGAGTTGGTGAATGCTCCAGTAAAAATGTCATTTAATTCATTAATATCAGGGGGATTCATACAGCTAAAATTAGCTAGCTGACGCATATCACTTCGTATAACATTCGAAGCATTACGAACATCTTGTTCATAATTTATCCGTGTCTTAACCTGCTCTTTTAATTTATAAGTTGCTAGAAAGGTTGAGCTTGCTGCTAGTAACACAATAATACTGATTGCCGTTGCCACCATGAGTTCAACCAAGCTGAACCCTTGCTGTCTGACTAGAAAATTCTTTGGTTGAGGCTCTATATGGGATTTTCTCATCAGTACAATCCTAATATTTTTATTTAATGTTTTTTTCATTATTGGCCTGCAGTCAGAGTATACGAAAAGCTATTATTATTAACATTATTATTCTTATCGTTTTTGTCCAGTGCCTGACCACTCCAAGAAACATCTATTTTACCATTTCGAATAGTACAGGAAGTTATTTGTGCATTAGTTAAATGAATATTTAAACGATTATTACAGTTGGCATCATCAAAATTTGAATAATCTTTAGCTATATATAATATTTTATTTTTATTTTCATCTAATTTTTCTTTAAGGGAAATTCTGGCTTCTGAATTCATAAGTTCGATATAATTTTGCACTGCTCTTGTTACTTCTCCTTGGTTTGCAGCATTAATTGAAGTATGCACCGCTGTAATCTGAGCCAGCATCAATGCCAATACACCAAATGACAATACAAACATAGCCACAATTGCTTCTACAATTGTAGAACCATTTTGTTTCTTTAATTTATGTAATGAATATACAACTGAATGGCATTGATTCATAAACTTATCCAAATATTTTCATATTAATCATTTTAGTTAAATAATTGAGAAGTACAAATCTGAGTATTTGAAACCGAATCATTCCCAGATTTTCCATAACAGGCAATCGGCTTACCGCTTGGTGTTATTATGATTCGTCTTTTAATGTCTTCATATTTAGCATCAGTAACTTCTAAAGCTACACTGGATTGCCCTATATCCCAATTAGATGAATTTTTGCCATTACCTAATCCAAACTGACCATTTGGCATGAAAGCTAGCATTTTGGATTCTGCAATTTCGTCTTTACAATCAGCCTTGCCATTTTTACACACACCCCAATGCATTTTAACTTTGATTTTATTTATATTATCATCATAATTCTGATTTAAAGCTACTGTGCGTACTGATGTATCTTTAGAGGCATTATATGCACCATCTAAATCATTATCACTGAACGCAATAAAACCTTGCCATTTTGTACCATTTTCATAATCGCCAAAATTTACACAAGTATTAGAAGTAGAAGTATTTTTTCTAATTAATGTGGGGCAGATTAAAACTGGAGTATTAGTACGTATAGCCTCAGCTCTGGCAAACTGAAACATTGCAAGTAATTGATCAGCACGGTTATAAGCTCGATGGGAAGCAACCAAATGATTCATAGCTGGTAAGGCTACAGCCGCAAGTATGGCTGTAATTGCTATAACGATTAACAGTTCTATCAAGGTAAAACCAGCATTACTTGGTTTGGATGAAACCATAATTCAACCCTAAAAGTGCCCAAATTAAGTTAATATGGAATTATTTTCGTATAATTTTACAACATTTCACTGGTTTATGACTATTTTTCTGGCTTGAAAACTGAATTATTCATCAAAATAACCTTCAGGCATGGCCGCATTGTCAAATTTAGTAAACTGACCTTGGAATGTCAGATGCACTTTCCCTGTTGGACCATTACGGTGTTTACCGATAATACATTCTGCCAATCCCTTAAATTGGCTGTCTGGATGGTAGTATTCGTCACGATACATAAACATAATCAAATCAGCATCCTGCTCAATTGCACCTGATTCCCTTAAATCTGACATCATGGGTCGTTTATCTGTTCTCTGCTCAACTGTACGCGATAATTGTGACAATGCGATGATGGGCACCTGCAGCTCTTTAGCTAAGGACTTAAGAGAACGTGAAATTTCTCCTAATTCTGAAGCTCGGTTATCTGAGCGTCCAGAGCCGGACATTAATTGTAAGTAGTCAAGCACGATGAGACCCAATTTACCCCCTTGCTGTCTGGCAAGACGTCGCGCACGTGCACGTACTTCTAATGCAGTCAAACCTGGGGTTTCATCAATAAACATAGGAGCATCAGTAAGTTTAACTACTGCATCGTTAAGTTTACCCCAGTGTTCATCCTGCAACTGTCCGGTTTTAAGTACACTTTGGTCTACTCGCCCTACTGAACCAAGCATACGCAGAACCAGCTGTGCTCCACCCATTTCCATTGAAAAAACCGCAACCGGCAATTTTTCTGCTATAGCTACATGTTCTGCAATATTCAAAGAAAAGGCCGTTTTACCCATAGACGGGCGTCCGGCTACAATAATCAAATCCCCCGGCTGTAGGCCAGAAGTCATTTTATCCAGATCAATAAATCCAGTTGACACTCCAGTTACATCGTTTTTATTGTCCCGTGAATATAAATAATCAATCCTTGTAACAACTTCTTTCAATAACACTGGCATGGTTAAAAAACCCTGCTTCGACCGTGCGGTAGATTCTGCTATCTGAAATACACTATTTTCGGCTTCATCGAGCATCTGTGCAGCATCTTTACCCTGCGGACTATAGGCTGAACGTGCTATCTGTGTCCCTACCTGTGCCAGCTGACGCATAATAGAACGCTCTCGAACTATCTCGCCATATCGGCGAATATTAGCTGCAGAAGGTGTATTCTGAGCTAATGTAATTAGGTACTCAAGGCCGCCAGCTGCATCAAGCTCTTCTCTTCGTTGCAGCTCTTCCTGCACGGTAATGACATCTGCAGGACGGGAAAGCTCAACCAGTGTTTTTATACCCTTAAATATAAGCCGATGTTCATGACGATAAAAATCATTTTCATCGATTACATCCGCGATTCGGTCCCAAGCACTGTTTTCCAACATTAAACCACCCAGAACAGACTGTTCAGCCTCCATTGAATGTGGTGGAACGGCCAGCTGACTGATTTCTTCGTTGTTTATATTGTTTTCTTCCATATATTCTTACTTTAATAACTTTTTTTTCAATTTTACCATTAAGACCATGCTTATTTGCCGCAGATGAGAGCAGTGTATTACAATATTAACGAACCATATAAAGGTTTAAGGTGAGTTAAACGTTCTATATATTTGCAAATAGATATCATTTGCCTGAACGATAGACGCACTGTAAAACACAAACTAACCACTCTATCAGAAGGAATCGCAACCATGGAACATAAATTACCAGTTTTGCCTTATGCTTTAGATGCATTAGCACCTCATATTTCCAAAGAAACCATGGAATATCACTACGGTAAGCATCATCAGACTTATATCACTAATATGAATAATCAGATTAAGGGTACTGAGTTTGAAAATATGCCACTTGAAGAAATTGTTAAGAAATCTTCAGGCGGTTTATTCAATAATGCTGCACAATCATGGAATCACACATTTTACTGGTTTGGTTTTGCACCCAAAGGCGTGGCACTAACTGAAAATGGAGCCTTGGCACAGGCCATCAATGCTAAATGGGGCAGTTTTGATGCATTTAAAGAAGCGTTTGATAAAGTAGCTGCCGGAACATTCGGTTCTGGCTGGGCTTGGCTGGTAAAAACACCGGCAGGTGAATTGGATCTGGTATCAACCAGCAATGCGGCCACTCCATTGACAACTGATAATAAACCTTTGCTGACATGTGATGTATGGGAACATGCTTATTACATTGATTATCGTAACAGCCGTCCTAATTACTTAAGCAATTTTTGGGAAATTGTTAACTGGAGCGAAGTTGAAAAACGCTTTGCAGCCTGATACAAAAATAAAAAAACTGCCTTAATTTAAGGCAGTTTTTTTATGGATTCCTGTTTCAGTTTTTTTCTCCAGGAATATACCAGTAGTGCTTGGTGTTATGAGTTTGCATATATTGCTTGAAATCATTTGAATTATATGCAGCCTTTACTGCTTGAGCCCATGGTTTTTGCACATTATCTGACCTTACAGCAACTACCAGCTCAAATGAAGGGACAATGTCTTCCTGAAGCAATGCCAGATCAGGATTAATTTTAGCTGCATAGGCTCTGCTTCCAGGAATAACTGAATAATCGAAATCAGACAAAGTGCGAGGAATATTTCCCGGATCCAGTTCAGTAATATTCAGCTTATAGGGATTTGATTTAATATCATTTTTGGAAATCATACCTGGATTAGATAAGGGGCTTAGAGTAATCCATCCTGCTTTGGCTAACAATCGGTATGCTCGTGCAGCATTTGCCGGATCATTAGGTACAGCAATTGCACTCCCATTTTTTATTGCTTGTAGATTGGTATGGCGTTTGGAATAGATTGCTGTAGGTACGGTGGGTATATGAGTTAATGCTACCAAATTAGCCTTTTTATTTTGGTTAAACGCATCCATATAGGCAGTATGTTGATCAACATTGATGTCGACACTACCTTGCTGCAAGGCAATGTCTGCCTGCATCAAATCTGAAAAATCAATTTGCTTAATTTGATAACCCTGTTTTTCCAGTATTGGCTTGATGGCATCAAGAAACAACTGGCTATAGGGTCCGGGCGATGTGCCGATAACAATCTGTTTAGTACTGCTCTGTTCTTGCTGGCATGCAACGAGTGCCAGACATGTCACAATTAATATCAAAAAATACTTTATCAGTTTCATACCATTTGTTCCGATTGTGGGTAATTTAAAATTTCATTTTATAAAATAATATCTTTTTATTTTTGAATGGAAATTAATAACATTAATTGATTCCGTGAAAAAAAATTTGTTTTACTCTGCAATTCCTATTTGCTCGCTGATGAATATATCGAGCATAGGTTTTACTCAGAATAAAATTAGTCTGTATATTCTCTTGAATAGCAGCAATGATAATAGAATAGTTATCTACTAACCAAAGAACGTAATTTTATAAGGTTATAATTAAAAAAGACGGCTTTAAGCCGTCTATAAGGTTAATTTTTTTTGGCTCTGGCCGCCAGCCAGTTACCCAAAGTCTGAATGATTTGTACGATTAATACCAACACGATAACAGTAACGATCATAATTACATAATCAAAGCGCTGATAACCGTAATTTACTGCCAAATCACCAATCCCCCCTCCTCCTACTGTTCCGGACATTGCTGTGGCATCAATTAAACCAATCAACGCTGTGGTTAGGGCAAGAAGTATTGATGGCATCGCCTCTGGTAATATAAAGTAGCGAATAATCTGAAAATTTGTGGCACCCATTGATTGAGCTGCTTCGATAATTCCTGCGGGCACACTTAGTAATGAATTTTCTATTAGACGAGCAATGTAGGGTGAAACAAATATTATCAACGGAATAATCATTGCTTTAGTGCCAATAGATGTATGAATAAATATACTGGCAACCGGCAAGACACATATCAACAAGATGATAAAAGGTAATGAACGGACAATATTTATAATGATATTTAGCAGGTTATACAAAATAGGTTTAGGCCACACGCCACCCTGACGTGTCAGCAACAGCAAAACGCCTAATGCAGTACCCAGTATTGAACCGAGTACAAAAGAAATGCTGACCATATTAAAAGTCTGCAATAAAGCTGTACCAAACTGGTCAGCTGTTAGTGAGGTATCCATCCAATGATTCATACACCACCTCTTTCAACCTTAACGCCTCTTTCCTGCAAAAACGCCACTGCTTTGTCAACATCTGTTTCTGTGCCATTCATCTGAATAAACATGCTACCAAGCACAACGCCTCCTATTTCACGCATATTGGCAAAAAGAATATTGATTTCTACCAGCTGCTTCAAAATTAGCTCATTAACAACAGGTTCTCTGGCTGAATCACCTAAAAATTCTAATCTAAATATATTGCCTTGTTCTGTCAGACTCTCTAATACAGCTTCTGGTATTTCTGCATTGATAACGGTACTAACAAATTTTTTGGTTGTTTCTTGCTGAGGTGCTGAAAAAATATCCAGTACAGAACCTTGCTCGATAACTTGACCTTTCTCCATTACCGCTACTTTATTGCAGATAGAACTGATTACTTCCATTTCATGGGTTACCAGCAAAATTGTAATATTGCGCTCACTATTGATTTGTTTTAATAATTTTAAAATAGAAAGGGTTGTCTGCGGGTCTAGCGCTGAAGTAGCTTCATCGCATAAAAGTATAGAGGGTTCAGTAATTAAAGCTCGTGCAATGCCAACGCGCTGCTTTTGTCCACCGGACAATTGGCTGGGATAACTCGCTTTTTTGCCGGACAAATCAACATAAGAAAGCATGGCTTCTACTCGGCGCTCAATTTCTTCCTTGTTTATGCCCTGTAAAACTAATGGAATGGCAATATTCTGAGCTACAGTTTTGGATTCTAGCAAATTGAAATGCTGAAAAATCATGCCAATTTTTTTCTTGTGCGCACGTTGTGCCTTCACATCCAGCTTATTTAAATCAACACCATCTACTTTAACGATACCAGAAGTAGGTTTTTCCAGTTGATTAACCAGCCGGATTAAACTGCTTTTGCCTGCTCCACTCCAGCCGATCAACCCGAAGATATCACCGGTATCTACAGTAAGATTGATATCATTTAAGGCATGTACTTGCTGTTTGTTTTTGATATAAGTTTTTTTTATATTTTCAAATATGATCATAACGACCCTTAATAACCCTGAGCGACTTCTTCCTGTTTATATATGTGAAATGCGATACAAATAGTGTACTTGATATATTATGAATGTGCAGAGGGATTCACCCAAGCCAAAAGCTAAAAAATGCAAGTATACTGTAAATAGTAGTGAAACTGGCTAGAATTGTGATATTAAAATAAAGTTTACTGAAGAGTTAGGCTTTGTAGCAATATTTGCCAGTTTGCCTTTTGACATTGATGCTGCTTCCAGCACAAAGCAAATGCTTCGCTTTTCAGCCACAACCATTCAGTTTCACGCGCCGCTTTAATCTCATCGGTCCAAAATTTGGATGGTACAGCCGGATGGCACATGATAAGCAAACCACTATCAGAAGCACTTGCCAACCATTCATTCCATTTAAACTCTAGTATCTGTCTGTCAGCTTTAAAATTGTAAATACCAGCAAAAGCATGATTGTGCGGTATATGTACACTTTGTAAAGATTTATCCAATTGTGAGCCGCCTAGGGCATGAATTATCTTAGCTTTTATATCTCGTTGCGTGGTTTTTGTACTTCGAATAGCAATTGTATTGTCGTAACGTCGCAATAATGTATTAATCAAAACGGAACGTATCTGCGGAAACTGATGGACATGTTGATGGCCGTCCACAAAAACTGGTTTCGCGCCGATTTTATCTTCAAATAAATCCAGTTGTTGATTAATTGCATCCTGTATTTTGTTTTGTTTCCATCCATGCAGATAGGATTTGAATAATACTCGTTTTAGACCATCCGAAGCCGCGAAACCGGTTAAATCAAAGTGCAGGCCTATATCGATGTGATGCCTTTTGAGCTCAGCCACCTCATCTGGTGCAATTGTCCCAAGACTCATAAAACTGCTAGCCTGTATACGTTGCATCTCCGCTAAGCGCAGAACGGCTTCATTAACAGCTGGAGACAGCCCCAAATCATCAACATTAATCATGACTGGTTTCATGGCTTACTTTCTCATTAAAGGCCCAAAACTTACCCAGTAAAAAAGATAATACCATTACGATTGCGGTTACAATAAACCACAACCACCAGTAGGCCTGATTTCCAAACCAATTGATTCCGGCCATAAACAGAATCTGATTTAATGCAAATCCCGTCAAGGAACTGCAAAACCAGCGCCAGAGTGCCTGCAGCCAAGTATAGCCTGTTTGGCTGAATGTAAAACGGTAGTGGCCGGCAAAGCTAACTACAAATCCACATAAAAAGGCCATTGGATTAGCGATTACAGGCAACAGTTTTGCATACTGTACGAGCAGTACAAGACAGGAAAAGTGCGTTGCCGCAGCAGCTGAGCCTACAACAACAAACCACAAACCCTGTTTAGATAATGATTTCATTTTTGGTCGCGACTGTCCCACACTTTGTCCACCAGATAAAGCGGCCGTTGTTTCACTTCTTCATAAATACGGCCTATATACTCACCAATAACCCCCAGACAAACCAATTGAATGCCTGCGGAAAACATTATTCCCGCAGCCAGTGTAGGCCAGCCGGCAAGATCTTTTCCAAAAAACAGGGTATCACCAACGATGTATAGTCCGTATATGATAGCCAATAAAGAAAGAATCAGACCCATACGTGAAATCCAGCGCAAGGGTCGTTGTGAAAACGAAGTGATTCCAACAAGAGCCAGCTCAAACAGACTAAAATAATTAAATTTACTCTTTCCTGTCTTTCGCGGAGAAGCCTGAAATGGAATATACAGGGTGGAAAAACCTACCCATGCGTACAACCCTTTCATAAATCTCTGGCGCTCCGGGAGTTGTAATAAAGCTTGAACAACACGTTGCTTCATCAAACGAAAATCGCCCGCATTCGGGGTCAGCTCATAACGGTGCGTATCCTGCATGAAATGATAAAACCCATTTTTTAATGTCCGGATTAACAGGCTTTCGTGTTCTCGCGAGGTTTGTACTGCTGCCACTACATCCACATCTCTGGTATGCATTAAGTCCAGCATTTCCTTCAGCACAACTATTGGATGCTGTCCATCTGCATCCATCATCGTCACTAGCTCCCCCTGAGCTTGTGCCAATCCAGCAGTAAGTGCTGCTTCCTTACCAAAATTGCGCGAAAATTGTATTAGTCGCAAAGCTGTATTTTGAGGAAGCTGTTCTTTGAACTGCTTATAAGCAGCACTTAAATGGTCTTTACTACCATCATCAACTAGTATCACTTCACAAGCTTGCTCCTGCTGTCCAGTAAAAGAAAATAACTCTGGCAAAAAACGTTTTACCGCTGCTGCATCATTGTATATTGGTAAAATAATACTCAAACCAATTCTATTTTTTTCCATTTAATTTACCTCGCAGGCTAATACCAAAGCAAATAGCTCAAATTCTGAGTAAATAATAGCCAATTTTCATGCTATAAAAAATATACCTGTTGTTATTTAAGACATTTTTTAGGTATATAAGCCTGCCAGATTACTTTCAGCGGTTCGCGCTCAGGTAATTTTGTCCATTTTATAAACCATTCTCCTTGTTTCAACACCACATCAGGCTGTTGATTTAGTGTTTGCAACCATGGCAGGTTTGGCTGCTCATTAGCCGGCCATATTGCTAAAGTTCCATGCTGATGCAAGCGTTCAGCGTTCATCCATGGTGAATAGGCTGCTTCACCAGAAACCATCACCGAAGGTGAAAATTCAGAATAAGAAGCCATTAGTAAAACAATCCAGTCAGAACCCGTAACACTATCCAGTCTACATGAAGAAAACGTTTGCCACTGCATATCTGCTTGTGTAGCCAGAGCCTGCTGCGGCCAGTCCATGCGTGAAGGTTTATGACGTATGCGTGCACCAAATTCAACATAGATAGCCATCAATATAGTAACAAGCAATGCCCAGATAGCAATGCCTTTGAGCAAGGAACATTTTTTAAGCGTAAACTCCTGTTCAGGAATCAGCGCAACTATAATCAATCCGGAAAGTCCCCACATCGGCATGCCCCACATGTCGCGTAAACCTAATCCAAAAATCAAACCAGCACCAACAAGTAACAGCGTTGGCATCAATCCCATCCATAATAGGAAACGCCAGTCTGACTGCTGAAGAATTTGTGCTGGTGTACGCAAGCTCAGGCGTGTCCGATTACAAAGCAAAATCAGCAATAGTGGAAGATGATTGATTATCTGTGTCCCCAGATAGCCCAATGCAGCCAAATGGCCATTGCGACTGGCATCTTCAGCAGAACGGGCAGAAGCATAAGTTAACGGTAGCCAATCATGCTGTATCAGCCAATATACATTCGGAGCAAATACCATCAAAGCCAGAAGCATTGCCAGCCAAGGTTTCGGTGAACACCACAAGCGGCGGTAAGAAGTGAACAAGGAATACAGTAGCATGGTAAAAATCAATACTGCCACTGTGTATTTCACCAGCATGCCGGCACCGGCCATAAATCCAAATATTAACCAATAGCGCCAGTGATTTTTTCGTGTCGCAAGATAAAATGTATAAACCAGCCCCAACCAGACTGGCATTTGTGCAATATTATGATTAAATTCCAATGATGGCCAAGTATAATAAAACACAGCCAATAAAAACAAACTGCCTAAAAAAGCTCTGGCCGGACTCATCAGCTCACGTCCAAACAAATAGGCCAACCAAAGGCTTAAAGCTATAGTGCACTGGCTCAGGATATAGGGACCAATGTGTCCAAAAAGATTATAAAAAGAATACAAAACCCAGCTTGAAAGAGGTGGATGCTTATAATATCCCCATTGCCATTCTCGACCCCAGTAAATACCTTCAGGTACGTCCAAAGGATAGCTGGCGGAAAGTATAAATGGCAGTACTGCCCAAATAATAAAATAAAGTGCCAGCCACCAAGGCAATCTGACTGAAAACGGTTTGCTTGACATGGAAAGTTTTAGTTTTTGGAAACCTACTATTATAAAGGTATTGAAAAAAATAGGGGTAAATGGAAAACACAAACCCTGCGCTGAGCAATGATCGGATGCTGATTACTTAAAATCCGACAGAAAGCTTAAGCGCAACTGGAAAACCAATTGCGCTTAAATATCTCCAGCTAGATCATCTACGCCACTTGAAATTTAACTGAAATTTTTTCCGGCCAGATTAATTCCAATTCATCTCCAGATTTAATGGCTGCAACACCTGCCGGTGTACCTGTATAAATAATATCACCAGCCTGTAAGCCATATACACGTGATAAATAACTGATAATTTGGCAGCAAGTAAACATCATATCACCACTGTTTCCACGCTGACGTATCTGCCCATTAACCCTTAAATAGAAATCCTGCTGCTGAATATCATTAATTTTATCGGCAGCAATGAAGGATGAAATACATGCAGCAGTGGGAAAACCTTTAGCTTTCTCCCAAGGCAAACCTTTTTCCTTTAACTTACTCTGCACATCACGCGCTGTTAAATCCAAACCAATTGCATATCCGCCCACAAAATCTAAAGCATTATCTTCCCCAACATCTTTAACATCTTCTTTAATGTAAATTACTAGTTCACATTCGTGATGCACATCCTGACTATATGCAGGCAGTATGATATTTTCTCCAGCCTGTACCAGTGCAGAAGTGGGTTTCATAAATACCACGGGTTCTTCAGGTTTAGCATTATGCAATTCTTTTACATGTTCGGAATAATTGCGACCGATACAAAAAATATTACTTACAACAGCCTCTTGGCCCTCGATCTGAATGGTTTTCAATTTCGTGTCCCCATAAAATATCGTTCAGTCTGATAAAGCTATCGGTTGGACTCTTACAGCTTTACACATAAAAAAACCAGAATATTGAAAACTGATTCTGGCTTTATTATGAGCGATTACATAGTTAATTACCGCCTAAACCGAATTAAAAACTGGTAATTTCACTCAATTTTAACAACTGCATAGGTTCTTTTAAATAAGGTTCTACAGTTTTAATCAAAGTTTGAAAATGAGCAGTTTGTCCATGCTCGTTAATGGCTGCTTCATCAGCCCAGCATTCCACAAATACAATGCGGTCTTTTTTATCCAGATCTTTATTAGCTGTATAAAATACATTGCCCCGTTCCTGACGTGACATTTTCACGCATTGCTCAACCGCTGCTGAAATGTTCGGCCATGCATCTGCTTTCAATTCCATTGTAGCTACAAGCTTGATAGGATTTGACATAATTTTTATCTCCATTTTTTAGAACCAATACCATTTAAAAATAGTATTTATCACTAACAAGACTATTCCTTTAATCGTATTCTGGCAAATATAATCATCAATTGCGCCGGCTGGCATCCACTCCCTCCTGTACCGAATTGACACCAATAATCGTTAACCCCGGAAAATCTGCTGCTCGTTTCGGACAATTGGCTACCGGCACAATGGCATGAGTAAACCCCAGCTTTTCTGCCTCTCGTAAACGCTCCTGGCCGCGAGGCACAGGGCGAATCTCTCCGGATAAGCCCACCTCGCCAAATACAATCAGCTTTTCCGGCAACGGACGGTTACGATGGCTTGATAACATAGCCAGTATTACAGCCAAATCGGCAGCCGGTTCGGTAATTTTTACACCACCAACCGCATTGAGAAACACATCCTGATCATAGCAAGCAATACCTGCATGACGATTAAGTACAGCCAGCAGCATTGCCAGCCGCTCCTGTGCTAGTCCCACCGTTAAACGTTTTGGCGCAAAACCATGCGCATCATCTACCAATGCCTGAATTTCCACCAGTAATGGGCGTGACCCTTCCTGAGTAACCAGTACACAGGAACCGGGCACATCATCACGGTAGCTGGATAGAAACAAAGCAGATGGATTAGATACCCCTTTAAGCCCTTTTTCAGTCATAGCAAATACGCCTAATTCATTGGCAGCACCAAAACGATTCTTAATCGCACGAATCATGCGATAATTAGAGTGAGTTTCACCCTCAAAATACAAAACCGTATCCACCATATGTTCTAAAACACGTGGACCGGCTATTGCACCATCCTTAGTAACATGTCCTACCAGCAGCATACTGATGCCCTGCTGCTTAGCTAATCTGGTTAGCTGAGCAGCACATTCGCGTACCTGCGAAACCGATCCAGGTGCAGAAGTAATGCTGTCGGAATACATAGTTTGAATTGAATCAATTACCACTACTTTGGGATTCAGACGTGCTATAGCAGCGCTTATGGCCTCAACACGGATTTCTGCCAGTAAGTGCACCCTATCCGCTTGGATACCAAGTCGTTGAGCTCGTAAAGCCACCTGTTGCGCAGATTCTTCACCGGAAACATACAGTACTGACTCTTCTTCAGCCATTAAAGAAATGGTTTGCAACAGTAAAGTAGATTTACCTATGCCGGGATCTCCACCCAGCAAAATAACAGCACCATCCACCAGACCTCCGCCAAGTACCCTATCAAGCTCATTCATACCAGTAGGCGTACGCTGGACTTCCACTGCGCTTACCTCTGCCAGTAACTGTACTGCAGACTGACCAGAGGCCCATGATTGAAAGCGGCTATTGCCACTAGCAGCAGGCAAAACCATCGTTTCTTCTAGCGTATTCCATTCACCACAGTGCGGACAACGACCTTGCCATTTTGGCGATTGACCACCGCAACTGCGACATTGAAACTGAGTTTTTTGTTTTGCCATTATTTCTTTCCGATAACCCGCTTAGAATAGAAAACCATTTTAAGAATTTAAATATTCCTGCTTTTGCCATTACCTAATGCGAAAAACTCAACCATTACAAGCCTTATTCATGCTTCATATAAATAGAATCTAATGATTTTTGATAAACAACAATATTTATATCTACATTGCCAGATTAAAAACTTTATCAGCGTATCTAAATAAATCGTCACTGCTGGCATAAAGTTGAAACTATCTAAAAATATCCGAATAGCTTTTCAAGCTATATAATGATAAATTGGGATGGCGGATATACAAAATAATTCTCAAGAATATATATATGTAAAGTATTATATACTTCTGGTATCGAACCTATGCAGGATAAATTGAAACTATCCGGATGCACATAATCAGTGTCCAATAAAACAATGGTTATTACATTGCCCTGATTTTACTATCTGTATCTTTTGCAGACATATAAACAATTCTGTAAATTATTTCAAATAAACCTCCTGATTTTAGGCATATTACCTTTACCAAAACTGATATCATATTCCATATACATAAACAGGTTTTAAAAAAATGTCCTTACCAATGATTGTCACCTTTGCAGTGTACATAGTAGGAATGATAGCGATTGGATTTTTTGCATATCGTTCAACGCAAAATTTCGGCGATTATATCTTAGGGGGACGTCGAATTGGCAGTATTGTTACTGCACTCTCAGCCGGAGCTTCAGATATGAGCGGCTGGCTGCTAATGGGTCTGCCGGGAGCTGTATTTTTGTTTGGGATATCACAAAGCTGGATAGCCATTGGCCTGATTATCGGAGCGTATTTAAACTGGTTGCTGATTGCTGGTCGTCTACGAGTATTTACTGAAATTAATCATAATTCTCTGACACTGCCAGATTATTTTGCACGCCGTTTTGATGACAATAGCTCTTTACTACGTATTATCTCAGCGCTGATTATTCTTATCTTCTTCACCATTTACTGTGCTTCAGGGGTAGTTGCCGGTGCCAAACTATTTGAAAGTACCTTTGGAATGAGTTACGGCTGGGCCATGCTGGCAGGAGCAGGTGCGACAATCATATATACTTTTGTCGGTGGTTTTTTAGCTGTAAGTTGGACAGATACTATTCAAGCCAGTCTAATGATGTTCGCTTTGGTTTTAACACCTATTATGGTAATAATAAATGCCGGCGGTCTTTCAGATTCAATTGCCTATATTCACTCCTTAAACCACAGCTACACTAATTTATTTGCCCATATGGATTTGGTTGCAATTGTTTCTTTGCTAGGCTGGGGTCTGGGCTACTTCGGGCAGCCGCATATTCTCGCCCGCTTCATGGCTGCTGACTCACATAAAGTGATGAAAAATGCTCGTCGCATCAGTATGACATGGATGGTTTTATGTCTGGCTGGGGCGGTTACCGTTGGCTTTTTCGGCATAGCCTTTTTTGCCCGACATCCTGAACTGAATTATCTAGTTAGCCACGGTAAACATGAACGTATTTTCATCGAACTGTCAAAATTGCTTTTTAATCAATGGATAGCTGGCATCATCCTAGCCGCCATACTCGCTGCAGTAATGAGTACCCTGAGTTGCCAATTACTAGTTTGTTCCAGCGCCCTCACTGAGGATTTCTATCGCTCTTACTTTAGACCTAAAGCAAAGCAAAGAGAGCTAGTATGGGTAGGACGAAGCATGGTGTTATTGGTTTCAGTCATTGCCATCTTATTAGCAATTAATCCGGATAACAGCGTGCTGGATTTGGTCAGCCACGCATGGGCCGGCTTTGGAGCAGCTTTCGGACCAATCATAATTTTTTCAGTATTCTGGTCACGAATGACACGTAATGGCGCTTTGGCCGGTATGATTACAGGGGCGATAACCGTACTTTTGTGGATCAATTTCAAGTGGTTTAATATTTATTCGCTTATCCCGGGCTTTCTGCTTGCTGCAATAGCCATTGTGCTATTCAGCCTGTTTGATAAAAAGCCAAATCAATTGATACAAAATCATTTTAAACAAGCACATGATCGTTATCATAACAATACGGATTAAATTACAATCTCGCATATAAATATTTCAACATCAGGTACCCTAACCAACACAACAGCAAACCAATTTATTTTATTACAAAGTTATATTATGATTACGTCTTTAAATGACATAATCGTAAAAATGAGTATCAAACACTGGCCTAAACACGATCGTCCAAGGGAAAAACTGCTCAAACAAGGTGCCAGTGCACTCAGCGATACAGAATTATTGGCCATATTATTGCGTACAGGAACGAGGGGGAAAAGTGCCGTTGATTTGGCACGAGAGCTAATTGCCAAAACAGGCAGCCTGCGTGCTTTACTTGAGGCAGACTGTCAGCAAATTTGTCAGTACCATGGCATGGGTGTAGCCAGTTATACCCAATTTGCTGTTATTCGTGAAATCAGCCGACGCATGCTGGCAGAAGAAATACATTGCCGTCCGGTTTTCACTCAGCCTGAAACAGTTGCAGATTTTCTACGTTTGCTTATAGGGCATGAAAAAGTAGAAGTTTGCGTGGCCTTACTACTAAACCAGCGCAATGAGCTAATGCATACCATTGAGCTTGCCCGAGGTACCATCAATGAAGCCAGAGTATATACCCGCGAAGTAGCTGCTGCTGCCTTGAGCCACCATGCAGTATCGATTATTCTGGCACATAATCACCCTGGCCAATCAACTATGCCTTCTTCAGGAGATATCCAGCTTACTCATCAGATTAAAGCAGCACTTAACCTTTTGGATATCCGCTTGCTCGACCATTTTATCGTCACTGCAGAAAAAACCACATCCATGGCAGTATTAGACCTGCTGTAACCAGCATAAGCATATGAATCTAAAGATTCAGACAATACATTGTACAAAACTGGATAAAATCATCATTGCAGATTACAATAACGGGTTTAATAGTGTTATTTACCTGAATCACACGGAGTAAGCCCATGATTGATTTTGCTTATGCTGCCAACACTGCCGGTACACAAAGTAGCCTGATGCAGTTTTTACCTCTCTTATTAATTCTAGTTGTATTTTATTTTCTGATTATTCGTCCGCAGCAAAGCAAACATAAAAAACATCAGCAGATGTTAACTGAGCTGAAAAAAGGCGATAAAGTAGTTACACTGGCTGGAATGGTCGGCAAAATTACTAAAGTAAACGATCAATACTTCACTATTGAAATCGCACCGAAAGTAGAAGTTGAATTTGAGCGCAATGCCATCAGTGGCAAGGCACCAGAATAAAGCCTGTTATCTGCCGCAACGTTTCAGTTGCGGCCTTTATTTTCTTTACTTATATTGAAAAACAACAGTCTGCAAGTAAGGCAGCAAATATGAATCGTTATCCTTTATGGAAATATCTGCTTATCATCGTCACCATAGTTTTGGGGCTGCTCTATACCATACCAAACTTTTTCGGCGAGATACCAGCAGTACAAATCTCTACCAACCGTCAAGCTATTACAATTAACGAGCAGACTGAAAACACAGTTAAACAAGCACTGGCAGCTGCACATATACAGCATCAGGGTATGTTTATTACCGATGGTAGTCTAAAAGTTCGTTTCAGCGATACAGAAACTCAGCTTAAAGCACGTGATGCTATTGCTTCTCAATTTGGAGATGGCTATATCGTGGCTTTAAATCTGCTGGCCAACACGCCGGAATGGATGGAAAAAATTCACGCCAAACCTATGTTTCTAGGGCTAGACTTGCGCGGTGGTGTGCACTTTACCATGCAGGTTGATATGGAATCAGCCGTAGACAAGACCTTAGACAGCTATGCCGGTGATATTCGTCGTCAACTGCGTAAACTACAAATTCGCAGCGGCAATATTGTTAAAAACGGACAAACACTGACCATCCCTTTTCAATCAACCAGTGACGCCAACAATGCAACATCTGGTCTGAAAAAATATCTCAACGATGCCACACTTACTCAAAACGGTGACCGTCTAATCGTCAGTCTGAGCAATACTGCGCTGGCTAGAATCCGCACTGATGCAGTGACCCAAAACATCAATACCCTTCACAACCGTGTTAACGAGCTAGGCGTGGCAGAACCTGTCATTCAGCAGGCAGGCCCTGACCGAATTGTCGTACAGTTACCAGGTGTACAAGATACAGCTAAAGCCAAAGATATCATTGGCCGTACCGCCACCCTGCAAGTGCGTATGGTTAGTGACGATCCAAATCTTTATCAGCAGGCACTTCAAGGACACAATCCGGATGGTTATGAACTATTACCTTCTGCTGGTAATGGTGCACCCACATTGGTGAGCAAGCAGGTTGAACTAACTGGCGATAACATTAATGATGCACAAGCTAGTTTCAATGACAGAGGGCAACCCGGAGTCAGTGTGAACTTTGACAGTACCGGTGCAAGCATTTTCGCAGACCTTACCCGAAATAATGTTGGTAAGCGCATGGCCATGGTACTTATTGATCAAGGTAAAGCCGAAGTTATTACTGCACCGGTAATTAATGAACCTATTCCGGGTGGCAAAACTATTATTTCAGGCAACATGAGCATAGCCGAAGCCAATGATACTGCCCTGCTGCTGCGTGCTGGTTCTCTGGCTGCGCCAATGAAAATTATCGAAGAACGTACCATTGGTCCGTCACTAGGTAAAGAAAACATCAGCAAGGGATTTCACTCTACATTATGGGGTTTTGTAGTAGTTGCTGTATTCATGATGCTCTACTATCGCATGTTTGGCCTGTTTTCAGTGATTGCCCTTTCTTGTAATCTGCTGTTTCTGATTGCTATTCTGTCTGCAATGCAAGCCACACTTACCCTGCCGGGCATCGCCGCTATCGCCCTGACACTTGGTATGGCAATTGACTCGAATGTATTAATTAATGAGCGTATTCGAGAAGAATTGCGCCATGGAAATACACCGCAGATATCAATCAATGCCGGTTATGATCATGCATGGCACACAATTGTAGACTCAAACATCACTTCACTGATTGCTGGTCTGGCTCTGTTGATTTTTGGTTCCGGCCCCATACGTGGGTTTGCTGTAGTGCACTGTCTGGGGATTCTGACTTCAATGTATTCCTCTGTGGTAGTTTCACGTGCCATTGTAAATCTATGGTACGGCCGCAAACGTAAATTAAAAACCCTATCCATCGGCCACATCTGGATTGCTGATAATGCCCCTACCAGTAAAAACAAGGCTTAAATAATTATGGAATTTTTCAAAATCAAACGTGACATTCCGTTTATGAGCTATGGCAAGCTAACAACGGCGATATCACTAATTACTTTTATTCTGGCTGTATTTTTTCTGGTAACACGCGGATTGAACTTTTCAGTTGAGTTCACTGGCGGTACCGTAATGGAAGTGGAGTTTCAGCAGAGTGCGGATTTAAACAAGATTCGCACTGAGCTGGACGGACTAAAACTGGGTGAAGTTCAGGTACAGGCGCTTGGTACCAATAAACAACTTATGATTCGCTTACCCAACAAAGCTAATATGTCCTCCGCTCAGTTATCTAATCAGGTAATGGATCTGCTTAAACAGCATCAGGAAGGCGTAAGCTTACGACAGGTAGAATTTATCGGCCCACAGGTAGGTGAAGAGCTGGTAACACATGGGCTGCTTGCTCTGGGCATGGTTGTTCTAGGCATCATTATCTATTTATCCATGCGCTTTGAATGGCGTTTTGCCGTATCCGCCATCATTGCTAATATGCACGACGTGGTTATTATTCTGGGTTGTTTCGCTTTATTTCGCTGGGAATTTTCACTTACTGTGCTAGCAGGTGTTCTGGCTGTGCTTGGTTATTCAGTGAACGAATCAGTAGTGGTATTCGACCGTATCCGCGAGAACTTTCGCAAACCCCATATGCGCGGCAAAAGTGTACCGGCAATCATTGATAATGCTATTACCGCCACCATGAGCCGGACAGTTATTACGCATGGTTCTACCGAAGCGATGGTTATTTCCATGCTCGTTTTTGGCGGAGCGGCACTGCATGGATTTGCCATGGCCTTAACTATTGGCATTGTATTTGGTATCTATTCTTCAGTACTGGTAGCCAGTCCGTTACTGCTGATGTTTGGTTTGAACCGACAAAATCTGGTTAAACCACCTAAACGTAAAGAAGAAGCCGTAGTATAAGTACTAAACAACTACCATTGTTATTATCATGTAAAAATCTCCAGATTAAATAAAAATCTGGAGATTTTTAATATCCGCTAGTGCCAAACCAAATTTTAATCTATATGCGTAATGCCAGATAACCAATTATCTAACTTTTCAAACAATTAATCAGTGAAAATCCATTTGCATTCTATTGATTTTATTACAATCAATGTAGTGCACGTTCATCCTTCCACCCTTTATCAGTCAAGACTAATATCGCAGCACGCCGTTGTGGTTCCTGTAAAGATTTCCACCAGTTTTCATCAGTGGTTTTAATCAGATTTTCAGCCCATTTTTCCGGTATCAACTTGGCATCATAGACCACCTTGGATATAGTCATACCATTGGCTGGTGTGGGTTCAGTAAAGAGCACAATTTTATCTACCTTTTGTGTACCAAGGCAAAGCAGACTACCCTGAGCACTGTTGAGCACATTTGCTTCACCCTTGCTGGTCCGGTAATACACTGCCTGTGGAATATCTGGTCCACCATTTACAGTTAATGTGACATCTTTTCCTTGTTCGTATAAATCTGCATCAGTCAGAATATCCATTTGTTTCAGGGCTGTTTTATTGACTTTCTCTCCATCACTGTTTTTTCTGGCAATCCGAATTTCCTTATTTCCCAGAGTAATCATATTATTAACTCCACCCTGAGCGTTGTCTAATACCAAATTTACCGCCAGACATACCTTATCATTTTTGCCAAATTCATTAATTGCATTTGTAAAATTACTATTACTCGCCTCTTGTTTACCACTACAGGCGGCCAGTAACAGGCTGGTGGCAAATAATAAACTGATTTTTTTCATACCGACTTTCCTCATAAAATAATATTTTTGCACTGATTTAAGCATACTGCCAATATGTCAGATTAGCAATGCAGACCCTATATCGTGAGTTTAAAAACAATCTGCATGCAACAAACCAACACTTAAGCTCGTCAGAGCAAACCGGTATAATATTCGTCTGTACATTTACATGGTCTTAATTATGAGTATTCGGATATATGGTATCAGCCAATGTAATACGGTAAAAAAAGCGCGTCAGTGGCTACAAGAGCATGAAATTGATGCTGAATTTATCGATTTCAAAAAAACACCTCCCACAGCTTCAGATATCCAATTTTGGCTGACACAAATACCTAAAGAAACCCTTATTAATCGTAAAGGTACCACTTGGCGTAAATTAAGTGCCATCGATCAGCAGGATGCACTCTGCAGCAATGAAGCGGCCATACAGCTGATGATGAATCAACCTTCAGTAATCAAGCGTCCTGTATTAATAAATAATAAACAACGCGTACTTGTTGGCTTCGACGCAGCAAAGTACACTGAATTTTTAGCCTGATATTATTAAATCGACAAACCATGAACACCACTATTTTTATTTCAGACTTACATTTGTCAGAACAAACTCCGCCATTAAATAAACTTTTTCAGCGCTGTTTACAACAATGGCAGGGAAATATTGATGCCTTATATATTCTGGGAGATTTTTTCGATGTCTGGATTGGCGATGATGATGACAGTGATTTTATCCGCACCATCAAAAAAGAGCTGAAAGAATTTACTGCCAGCACGCCGATTTATTTTATTCATGGCAATCGTGATTTTCTGCTGGGAGAAAAATTTTCAGCTGAAAGCGGTATCCAGCTATTAAATGCACCACAACAGATTAATCTTTATGGTCATGATTATATTATCATGCATGGAGATGAGCTATGTACCGATGATGTAGCCTATCAGCAATTTCGTATGCAGTCACGTAATCCATTATGGCAGATGGCCGTATTAAGCAAACCCATAGCAGAACGGAGATTACTGGCCGGACAAATTCGTCAGATGAGTGAGACACGTAAAAATAATGAAGGTAAAAGTGAAATCTCTGATGTCACTGAAAGTGCCATCCAGCAACTGATGGAAAACCATGCTCAAGATTCCTTACCCACGCTGATTCATGGCCACACTCACCGCCCTGCCGTACATGAATCTAAACTGAATAATCAGTTATTCAAACGTTATGTTATACAAGACTGGGCTGAAAATTATGGAGGCTATCTCGCTGTCGATGCTAATGGTGTTCATGTGCATGAACTTAAACTTTAAGTTGTTCTAGCACGATTTTATGCATTTATAATTATCAGAATCATTTACTGTTTAAATATTGTTCAGTCTGATATTAAAAAGCCATACTGTATTTATCAGTATGGCTTTTTTATCAGTATTTAAATATCAAAAATTAAAAGCCGTGTTTACAGATTAAAACACGGCTTAATAAGGTATCATTTGACTATTTACTACCACGCATTAAATCAAAAAAGTCTGCATTATTTTTGGACTGTTTCAATTTATCAATGATGAATTCGGTAGCTTCAATATCATCCATTGGATGCAAAAACTTGCGCAGCAGCCACATTTTTTGCAGATGTTCATTTGATACCAGCAGTTCTTCACGACGCGTCCCAGAACGATTGATGTTGATGGCCGGGAATAGACGTTTTTCTGCCATACGCCTGTCCAGATGCAATTCCATATTACCCGTACCTTTGAATTCTTCGTAAATTACATCATCCATGCGACTACCGGTTTCAACCAAAGCAGTAGCAATAATCGTTAATGAACCGCCTTCTTCCACATTACGCGCGGCACCAAAAAATCGTTTAGGACGATGCAATGCATTGGCATCAATACCACCAGTCAAAATCTTGCCTGAAGCAGGTATGACAGTGTTATAAGCTCGTGCCAGACGAGTAATTGAATCCAGCAGAATAATTACATCTTTTTTGTGCTCTACCAAACGCTTAGCTTTTTCAATTACCATTTCCGCTACTTGTACATGGCGGGTAGCTGGCTCATCAAAGGTAGAAGAAACCACTTCCCCACGTACGGAGCGCGTCATTTCTGTTACTTCTTCCGGACGTTCATCAATCAGCAAAACAAGCAGCTCTGCATCTGGATAATTAGCTGTAATTGCATGGGCAATATTTTGCAACATTACGGTTTTACCAGATTTCGGCGGTGCTACTAGTAAAGCACGTTGGCCGAAACCAATGGGAGCAATCAGGTCTATAGCACGGCCGGTCAGATTTTCTCCTGAGCGGATATCACGTTCTAATACAAACTGACGATCCGGAAATAATGGCGTAAGATTTTCAAATAGGATTTTATGCTTGCATACCTCTGGGTCATCACCATTGATTTTATCCAGTCGCACCAAAGCAAAATAACGTTCGTTATCTTTAGGTACACGTACGCTGCCTTCAATCGTATCACCGGTATGCAGATTGAAACGTCGAATCTGACTGGGGCTGACATAGATGTCATCCGGCCCAGCCAAATAAGATGTGTCCATACTGCGCAGAAAACCGAAGCCATCAGGAAGAATTTCCAGCGTACCAGAGCAGGTAAAAGCTTCTCCCTGCTTCATTTTGATGCGTACAATCGCAAAAACAAGATCTTGTTTACGCAAACGGTTGGCATTTTCAATGCCAAATTCATCAGCTATGCCCAGTAACTCAGACACATGTAAGTTTTGTAATTCAGAAACGTGCATAAAGATTTAAATGAACTTATTTATTAGAATTTAAGATAAGATGAGTCCGTAAACTCATAATAATTCCTGTTACCAAGCCTTAAATGCATGGGTGTATGCAAAAGAAAGGTAAGGGTATTTTTATTGAAAGTCGATTTGGTTTAACTTTGCCACAGCAAACATTAAACAAAGATTTAGAATTGACCTCTTCTTATAAGTTGCAATTCTATTCTGCATGCTCTCATGATGTCAAGCCATTATCAACATTCAATTAACACTGCTGGTAAGAATACCTGCAAAATGCCGAACTGACATCAATCAGTCGCCAAGCAATCCCAAATCCATATTTTTCTCTTTCCATTTCGCATGCTTACACTTCAAAGCTGCTATAATTCTGGTTAATATAATTTTTTTCTTGTTATATTAACAATCTTGTTTTAACGATTTATAGATATTCGGAAGTTATATTTGCCCTAATATTAATTTAGGTACATAAGTGTAAATAAAAGCATTTGGTCTCGCAAAGACAACAGTTATCAATTTTCTGTACTTGAGAAGAGATAAACAAGTGTGAATTTAATAAAAAGAAGATTGTAATGATCTATTAATATGTTATTAAGAAGAACAATATTTTCAGCTAAACAGTGTCTGCATTTCCACACAAATAATTCTATTTCGTAAGTTTTGAAGATAATAAAATGCATTAGTTTTAAACTGATATTCATTCAAATAGGCAAATTCATCACAAAAAAATATTACCTACAACTTCTACTTTTGTATTGATAATTGCGAAGCTTGATCAGTAAATTTATTTTTTGTGAATGGCTGGCTATAATTGCTTTTCCTTCAACATTTAAAGAGAAATTATGAAAAGCTTGTCTTTAACTATTATGGGTATCTCAACTTTGCTGGCTGTATCGGCCTGCAACTTTGCGGACAACGGTTTTAAAAGTAATAGTAGTGAGCCGGTAGCTGCATCTTCAGCTACGTCAGCCACCCGTAACCCTCAATTAGCTGGAGATGAGTTTCTGGCCAAAAATAAAACTGCACCTGGGGTTACTACTACTGCTTCTGGCTTGCAATATAAAGTCAATCATGAAGGTAGTGGTAAAAAGCCGAAAGCAAGCGATATGGTAACTGTTCAGTATGAAGGGCGCCTGATCGATGGCACAGTATTTGATAGCACAGCACAGCGTAATAATCAGCCAGCCACTTTCCCACTTAACGGCGTCATACCTGGATGGACTGAAGGTCTGCAGCTGATGTCAGAAGGCAGTGACTATACATTTTATATCCCGTCAAATCTTGCTTATGGAGAACAAAGCCCGACAAGCGCTATTCCACCTAACAGTGTTTTAATCTTCAATGTGAAACTGATTAAAGTTGGCGGATAACAGATAAAACGTCCACAATGAAAAAAGCACTCAAATAAATGAGTGCTTTTTTTAAACTGGCTCCCCGACCAGGGCTCGAACCTGGGACCTGCGGATTAACAGTCCGTCGCTCTACCGACTGAGCTATCAGGGAATGAGGCGAAATTATAGCGTTTGTAATTTTAGTGTCAAGCTTTTTGAACAATTATACCAATAAAAAAAATTAAATATTTAATTACACAACAATTAAATATTGTCGGCACCTAAATTAGAACTATTAAGCCTGCTCATCCTGACCAAGAATCATAGTACCCACACCTTTGTCGGTGAATATCTCCAGCAGCAGTGCATGTGGCACACGTCCGTCGATAATGTGCGTGTTGTGCACGCCATGCATTGCAGCCTGCAAGGTAGCATTGATTTTGGGTAACATACCATTTTGTAAGGTACCATCCGCGATTAATGCATTAATATCTGCCGGTGTTAAACGGCTTAATAACTGTTGATTTTTATCCAGTACACCTATGGTATTAGTTAGCATAATCAGCTTTTCTGCTTGCAGGCTCTCTGCCAGTTTTCCGGCCACCACATCTGCATTAATGTTAAAAGCTTCGCCCTGCTCACCTACCCCTACCGGCGCCACTACAGGTATATAGCCGTGTTCGACCATTTCCTCTATCAGCGCAGTATCAATAGACTCTACTTCTCCAACCTGCCCGATATCCTGTCGGGCGTTTTCAGGGGTAGAGACATATAATTTTCTAGCTTTGATAAAATGGTTATCCCGTCCTGTAATACCTACTGCATGTCCGCCATGCTGATTTAAAAGAGAAGTAATTTCCTTATTTACACAGCCACCAAGTACCATTTCAACAATATTCATGGTTTCGTTATCTGTCACCCGCATACCCTGAATGAACTGATTATCTTTGCCTATTTTTTGAAGTAGATCATTAATTTGTGGGCCACCCCCATGAACAATTACTGGATGGATTCCTACCAGTTTCAGTAAAACTACATCTTTGGCAAAACTTTCTTTCAGTTGTGGATCTGTCATGGCATTACCACCGTATTTGATTACCATGGTTACGCCGGAAAAGCGCCGGATATAAGGTAAAGCCTCGGCAAGAATATTGGCTTTAGTGCTGGCCTCCATTGTATCTAAGCTGATACTGCTATCTGTGCTCATTATGCGTCCTAGTCTGATTAAACTGTTTCTCTATTTACTGAGGTTAAGTTTATCCCCGGTTTCGCAAAAATAAAACCAAATAATGTGAACTGCTGTATATTCACGACAGAGAATATACCGGCATTTTTCGCCAGCTAAGTATATGATTAACAGAAAAATGAAAGAAAAGAAAATTCAGAAGTGCAGTTTTCTGGAGAAACTCTAATATTGGAATCGATTTGTAATAAAAAAATGTATCAGAACCTCACCTATTCAACCAATTTGGCTTTACAAGCGCCGGAACTGAAAAACGTTGTCAAAATAGCCTGTGCAGCCACTTGATCTAAAACCTGTTTACGTTTTTTTCCAAAAATACCAGCTTCACTGAGCAAACTATCAGCCACGGCTGATGTCCAGCGTTCATCTACCCAATATACGGATAATTGAAAACGCCCACGCAGGCGGTTACCAAATCGCCGGCATTGTGCCGTCGCCTCATCTGAAGCACCATCAGCATGAGTTGGCAATCCAACTACCAGAGCCTTTGGCTGCCACTCTTTGATAAGAGATGCAATACGTATAAATCGTTCTTCATTGCTGATAAGCGTAATAGTTTCCAGCGGATGTACGGTCGACAATTCCGCCTCTCCTACTGCTACACCAATTCGTGCTAATCCATAGTCAAAGCCAAGAACCGTCCCACGTCTTAAAGGAGATAAAAGCGAATTAGGCATGACCTGCCAGCCCGCTCAGATTGGTAATATCAATTTTCAGCAACTGCAAAGCGGCCTTATAACGCTGTTTATAGGGCATATCAAACAAAATCCGCATATCTGCAGGTGCAGTAATCCAGCTATTATCAGCCAGTTCCTGCTCCAACTGCCCAGCCGACCAGCTCGAATAACCGATAGTGGCCACAGCCTTATCTACCTCATTTTCCTGAGTGAGCCCCATAATAATATCGCGAGACGTTGTCATAGCAATATCATCAGTGACCATCAAACTGCTTTCCCATGATCCGGCCGGTGTATGAACCAGAAAGCCTCTGTCTACTTGAACTGGGCCGCCCATAAGAACATTTTGGCCATGGAACCGTTCCGGCGTTGGGGTTTTAGCAGAGTCAAATAGCAAATCCATCATAATCGGTGAAGGCTTATTTACAATAATACCCATAGCACCATCGGCACTATGTTCACACAGATAAATCACGCTTTCTTTAAAAAAAGGATCCTCCATTGCTGGCATAGCAATCAAAAAATGATTGGCCAGAGAAAAACTGAAAGAAGTGCCACGTTGAGCAGCCATATTTTGCATATCCATAAAAAAATAAAATCAAACCAGATATAATTAATTTGTTGTTAAATTGGGTCTGTCCAGCTGTTTCTCAAGCCAGTGCTTTTAGCTATAATTCTATCTTACTCTAAAGCTGGTTTAATACCATCCTTCTTAGCCCTACTCTATTGGATAATACTGGCACTTTTGTCAGAATACACAACCCACCATCACAGAAAGGCCAATTGTGTCATTAACCAAACCTATCGTTCTCTTAATTCTGGATGGTTTCGGCCATCGTGCCGGTGGTGATGACAATGCTATTTTACTGGCACATACTCCACATATCGATAATTATCGTCAGCACTACGCTTATGGCACAATTGATGCATCTGAGCGCATGGTTGGTCTACCCATGGGGCAGTTTGGTAATTCAGAAGTAGGACACTTGAATATTGGTGCCGGCCGAGTTGTCCCTCAGGACATCACCCGTATTGATATGGCGATTGAAGATAACAGCCTGAAAAAAAACATTGTTTTGCAAGAAGCATGGCAGACTCCTAATCATACTGTGCATCTGCTTGGTCTGTTTTCAGATGGGGGCGTACATAGTCACATTGAGCATTTTTTTGCAGTAATAGACGCGGCTATTGAAGCTGGTATGCAAAAAATAGTAGTGCATCCGTTTCTGGATGGTCGAGATACTCCTCCCCAAAGTGCGCATCCCTATTTATTGCGTTTGCAAGAATATATGCAGCTGCATCCGCAGGTAATATGCGGTGCCATAGTCGGGCGTTTTTATGCCATGGATCGTGACAATCGCTGGGACAGAGTCGAAGCAGCTTACAATGCTTTATTTGGTGATGCACCCTATCATGCTGTTTCACCGATTTCTGCACTTGAAGCAGCCTATGCGCGTGGTGAACAGGATGAATTTGTCAAACCCACAATAGTGAGTCCTGATGCAGAGTTGAAGAACGGCGATGCGATACTGTTTCTCAATTTCCGCGCCGACCGTGCGCGTGAATTAACTCAGGCGCTTACCTTTAAAAATTTTACCGGTTTCCAACGTCAGCACACAGTACAGCCTGGCTACTTTGCCAGCATCACAGCCTATGGTGCGCAGTTTCCTCATCCGGTAATGTTTGGCCGCCAATCGGTGCGTAATGGACTAGGTGAATTTCTGGCTGAACAAGGACTAAGCCAGCTGCGCATTGCCGAAACTGAAAAATATCCTCATGTGACCTATTTTTTCAGTGGCGGACGTGAAGAACCGTATATAGGAGAAGAACGCATTATGATTCCTTCTCCTAAAGTTACCACCTATGATTTGCAACCAGAAATGAGTGCTGTCGGGATCACTGAAGAAATCATAGACAGTCTGCAACATCATCGCCATGACGTCATTATCTGCAACTTTGCTAATGGTGACATGGTTGGACATACAGGCTCGCTGGATGCTGCCGTCAAAGCAGTGGAAACATTGGATAGCTGTGTTGTGCGTGTGGTAGAAGCTACTCTAGCTGCTGGCGGTGAAGTAATAATCACTGCTGACCATGGCAACTGCGAACACATGTATGATAAAGAAAATCAACAGCCACATACCCAGCATACAGTTGAACCGGTGCCTTTTATATATATTGGCCGAAAAGCCACCATTCATACCGGCGGAGCATTAAAAGATGTGGCACCTTCCTTATTAGCGGTTCTCGGTCTAAACCCTCCATCAGAAATGACGGGGCGCAATCTGATTGAATTTACAAACAATTGATGAAAACTTTTTTCTGTCTTTCCCTAACCTGTTATTGTATGGCAACTTCTGTTGCCATGGCTGCCAGCAATCAAAAAATACAACCTGGCAGCGAATTGAAACAGGTACATCAGGCCATATCAGCTACTCAGAATCAGATTAGTAAAACAACTGTTGAGCAGAAAAAAATTGATGCCTCTATGGCAGCAACCAGCCAGCAGCTAAATCAAGCTAGGAATGAATTGGGGCGTCTCAGGCAACAGCAACAAACCAGTATGCGCCAGTTAGAAACACTGCAAACCAGTCTGGATAAAACACGTACACAAATAGCCGAAACTCAGACTCAAATTGCACGCTTACTGAATGCTCATTATCGTAATCGCCAACCAAACAGTGTATATCTGCTACTCAAACAGGATTCGACAGACAAAAAAGGCCGCTCACTACAATATATACGCTATCTGAATGAGGCCAACGAACGTGTCATTCAGCGTTTACAACAGCAACAGACGCGTATGAGTGAGCAGCAACAGGCAGTAGCAAAACAGCAAAATGAGCTATCAAAATTACGCCAGAAGCAGCAGCAAGTGATTAACAAACTGCAAATACGGCATCAAAGTCAGCAAAGTCAATCCACAGTATTAAGTCAGCAATTAACGGTACAAAATAAACAGCTGCAATCACTCAAGGCTGCTGAAAAGCGTCTGAACAATTTGCTGAGCCGATTATCAGCACAGGCAACCATGCGTCGTCTGGCACAAACAAGTAAACCTAGTAAACAAATTTCAGGCAAAATAGAAAAACCGCAGCCACCCAAAACATCTACTAACTCTGTTAACCGTACAGAGTCCGTTCACAATACATCATCTTCAACACTAACCGCTGAAGATATGGCATTACAGGCTACAGATAACATTAACTCACCATTAATCAAAGGTCTGGCTCAAAAACAAGGTCGTCTTCCACGACCGGTAAGCGGTACCATTGCTGGAAGATTTGGTGAAAGTAGACCTAATGGCGGTATCTGGAAAGGATTGTTTTTTGCCTGTAATAACGCTGTTGTGCATAGCATAGCCAGTGGCACCGTAGCTTATGCAGCTTATTTACAGGGGTATGGCAACACAATTATTATCGATCATGGTGAAGGCTATATCAGTATTTACACTGGCTTAGCATCAATAGGAGTCACTGCCAATCATACGATAGACGCTGGTCAAAACATTGGTATAAGTGGTAAATTACCAGACGGCCAAAATGGACTATATTTTGAAATCCGCTATCATAATCAGGCAATGAACCCATTATCATGGCTGCGCTGAATTAGAATATAGCGCACTATTACCTGTACTTACATTATGATGTAAACTTTGGCCTGAATAAAATATATGAATCACCCTTACAAACAGGTTTTCTAGACCTGAATCATTGTCGCTATCAGAAAGAAAAACAGAAATAATGGCTAATTCCCGATTAAAAAAAGCTGCTTTATATACATTAGGCGCTTTCAGTGGCGTGATTCTAACCCTGAGCATACAGGGCTATGCCAATGAAAAATCCGAAGCATTACCCGTACAATCTTTGCATACAATGGCTGAAGTTTATGGACAAATAAAAGCCAATTATGTTGAGAATAAAACCGATGATACGATTCTAGAAGGTGCCATGAAAGGCATGGTTAATAACCTAGACCCGCACTCAGAATATTTAACGGTAAAAGATTATTCCGATTTACAGGAAAGCACTACCGGTGAATTTGGTGGTTTAGGTATGGAAATCAGTTCAGAAGACGGACTGATTAAAATTGTTGCGCCTATTGAAGATACACCGGCCGATCGTGCAGGTATTAAAAGCGGTGATTACATTGTTAAAATTGACAATGAATCTACCCGAAACATGACAGCCACTGAAGCGGTTAAAAAAATGCGAGGTAAACCAGGCACCAGTATCACACTGACTCTGGCTCGTAAAGATGAAACTCAGCCCATTGTGGTACACCTCACCCGCGCTATTATTAAAGTAAAAAGTGTTCGCTTTAAATTACTGGAACCAAATTACGGCTATGTGCGCATTACCCAGTTTCAGGAACACACGGTCAGCTTGCTGGCTGATGCTCTTAAAGAACTGAACAAACAGAATAAAGCACCACTAAAAGGTTTGGTATTAGATTTACGTGACGATCCAGGCGGTTTATTGAACAGTGCAGTGGGTGTTTCCGCTGTATTTCTAAAACCCGGAGTAAAAGTAGTCAGCACTAAAAACCGCGATAAAAAAGAAGGAATGGTTTTACGAACGATTCCTAAAGATTATGTGGTTAAAGGTAACGATCCGCTCATTAATCTGACGGATGAGCTTAAAAGCATTCCTGTAACGGTTTTGGTTAATTCAGGAACTGCTTCTGCATCTGAAATCGTTTCTGGCGCTTTGCAGGATTACAAGCGTGCTGTAATTGTTGGTACGCAGAGTTTCGGCAAAGGTTCTGTTCAGACTGTTATTCCTTTGTCCAACGGCGGTGCTGTTAAACTGACTACAGCCTTGTACTACACCCCTAATGACCGCTCTATACAAGCACAAGGTATCGTACCCGATGTAGAGGTTAAAGATAAAAACCGCACATACGAAAGCCGCGAGGCTGATTTGGGTGGACATTTGAGCAATCCGCTGGGTGGTAAAGAAGTAAATGGTGATCTATTGGGCGGACAGAAAAAATCCACGTCTTCTGCTTCAGCTAGCGAAGCAGCCTTACATGAAAATGATACTAGTGCTGATAAAGACAGTACTAAAGATGTCAAAGCCAATACATCAATTACCAACAACTCCAAAAATAACGGCGCTAAAAATACTGACGCATCAAAAGACAGTAAAAAGAAAAAGGATGAAGAAGACTGGCTTGCTCGTCGAGAACCCAATCCAGCCAAGGATGCTCAATTAAAAGCAGCACTGGACTTAGTCAAAGATCCTGTCAAATGGAATCAGTCATTGGGATTAGCAGCCAAAAAACCTGCAAAAACAGCGGATAAAGACAAGAAGGACAAAAAATAATAATTTCTTTTAAAACAGATAGCCAATAAGCTATCTGTTTTTTTATATAAAGGTAAAATTCAAAAGCAAATTACTTTCACCTAGATCCGTCTTTTATCATTCTGATTCAGAATATAGCTTTTAGAAATCAACAATAACTAGTATATAGCCTAAGGTAAAGGTTTATGGAAATTTAGACAATAATAAAAGCAATGGATTTAATTGCTTCATGCGCTATAAAATCACTAGGCTTTTAGCAAATTTAAATATAGTTACCCTTTCTACAACTTTTTTATATTCAGACTATAAACCTAAATGTATTCTAATCATATATTAGTTATTCCTACCAATTTGATATTAAATACCCTGACAATGATCAAAAATAAGAATAAATAATATTTATCTTTAAATGTATCTATTTTATATCTATAAAACAGATAGTTATTATCATAATTAACCGGGTTTCTAAACCCGCTTAAATCTAAAATTGAGTTTTTAAACTTTTATTGCAATTTCCACTCAGTTCCGCTTTATTAATATTTCTAATTTAATATGCATTAGGCTAATACTTTTTATTTTAAAAATTAAAATGATAGTAATAAATAAATTTACCAATGAGTTCGAATAAAAATCTAATAGTCTTGTTTTTTAAAGATACAATGTTTGCTTGGTACGATTTAAATTACTAATTCCATTTAAATAGTATATCCCTAATCCAAGGATATGTTGCCGGATTATTCATAATAAATATGTAATATTTAAATTATATGTACTTTGATTATAAATACCTAAAAATTCCTTATCGACTTGAACTGATAAAGATAAAGGCCGCTGTTAATTAGCGGCCTTGCATTCAATCAATTGAAAACTTATTTTTTCAATTCTTTTGCTAAATACAACCAAGTTTCAATTACAGTATCAGGATTGAGAGAAATCGTTTCAATACCTTCTTCAATTAGCCACTTGGCGAAATCAGCATGGTCTGATGGTCCCTGTCCACAAATACCAATGTATTTGTTTAACTTACGGCAAGCCTGAATAGCTAGACTAAACATCACTTTAACAGCAGGATCACGTTCATCAAACGTACCTGCAATCGGACCACCACTATCACGATCCACACCCAAAGTTAATTGGGTCATATCATTAGAGCCGATAGAGAATCCATCAAAGTATTTCAGGAATTGTTCAGCCAGTACAGCATTGGTAGGCAATTCACACATCATAATCAGACGCAGACCATTTTTACCGCGTTCCAAGCCATTGTCTTTCAATGCACGTACTACATTTTCCGCTTCTTTCAAAGTACGTACAAACGGAATCATGATTTCAACATTGGTCAGGCCCATTTCATCACGAACGTGTTTGAGTGCCTTACACTCAAGCGCAAAACAATCTTTGAAATCTTCTGATACATAGCGAGCCGCACCACGGAAGCCCAGCATCGGATTTTCTTCGTGAGGTTCGTATTTGTTACCACCCAGTAGATTGGCATATTCGTTTGACTTAAAGTCAGACATGCGCACAATTACTTTTTTCGGATAAACTGAAGCAGCCAATGTAGCTACACCTTCGGCAATTTTATCTACATAAAAATCTACCGGAGAGGTATATCCAGCTATGCGGTCTGTAATCTCAGCTTGCATCTGCTCATCCTGCTGGTCAAATTCCAGCAGAGCACGCGGGTGAATACCGATCTGACGGTTAATGATGAATTCCATACGAGCCAGCCCGATACCATAGCCCGGCAAGTTTGAAAAGCTAAACGCCAGCTCTGGATTACCCACGTTCATCATGATTTTAGCAGGTGATTCAGGCATATTATCTAAAGGTATTTCATTAATATCTACCTTCAGCAAGCCTTTATAAACATAACCAGTGTCACCTTCAGCACAGGATACGGTTACTTCCTGACCGTCCTGCAATGCAGAAGTCGCATTACCGCAACCGACTACGGCCGGGATACCTAGCTCCCTCGCAATAATGGCAGCATGGCAAGTGCGTCCGCCACGATTGGTAATAATGGCTGAAGCACGTTTCATCACGGGCTCCCAATCGGGGTCAGTCATATCAGTAACCAGCACGTCTCCTGGTAAAACTTTATCCATTTCATCAACGGATTTAACCAATCGTACTTTACCCTGACCTACTTTCTGACCAATAGCACGGCCTTCTACCAGAATGGTAGATTTGTCATTAATCTGATAACGACGCAATACGCGGCTATTATTTTCCTGAGATTTTACGGTTTCAGGGCGAGCCTGAAGAATATACAGTTTTCCGTCAATACCATCACGTCCCCACTCAATATCCATTGGGCGACCATAATGTTCTTCAATAATCAGTGCATATTGTGCCAGCTCAGTAATTTCTTCGGCACTGATAGAGAATTTTTTCCGCTCAGCAGGTTCTACATCTACAGTCTGTACAGATTTGCCTGCCTGTGCATCTTCTGTGAAAACCATTTTAATCAGTTTAGAACCCATGGTTTTGCGCAAGATCGCAGGACGACCGGCTTTTAATGTTGGTTTGTGCACATAAAATTCATCTGGATTTACGGCACCCTGTACAACGGTTTCGCCCAGACCATATGATGATGTTACAAATACTACCTGATCAAATCCAGACTCAGTATCCATAGTAAACATCACACCGGATGCGCCTTTATCAGAGCGCACCATACGTTGTACCCCTGCCGACAGAGCTACGATGTCGTGGGCAAAATTCTTATGAACACGATAAGAAATGGCACGATCATTATACAAAGAAGCAAATACGTGGTGCATAGCCTCTTTGACATTATCATAACCACTAATATTTAAGAATGTTTCCTGTTGTCCGGCAAAGGATGCATCAGGTAAATCTTCTGCAGTGGCGGATGAGCGTACAGCCACACAAATCTGATCTGTACCGGCATCAGCCACCATTTTTTCCCATGCCGCCTGTAAATCAGCTTCCAGCTCAGGCGGGAAAGGAGTATCCATAATCCATTGACGGATTTGTTTACCTACTCTTGCCAGCTCGGCAACATTATCGACATCAAGCGCCTTGAGTTCACTGCTAATGCGTTCACTCAAACCTTCGTAGGCTAAAAATTTGCGATAGGCTTCTGCTGTGGTTGCAAAACCACCGGGAACACGCACACCTTTTTCGGTGAGCTGTGAAATCATCTCGCCAAGAGAAGCATTCTTGCCGCCGACGCTTTCAACGTCGGTCATGCGCAAATTTTCAAACCAGATTACGTTATTACCGGCCATGATGGTTATCCAATGTGGAGTGGGGAAAGTTGAAGACGGCCTATTCTAACTATTCAAGTATAAAATGTCATGTATTTTTGGCTATTTATCTACTTTATGTGAGCATTGTTTATCTTTGGTCAAATGTGTGTAAAGCACAAGCTGTTGAATGAATAAATATTTTGATTCTATTATCAATTATTTGGACAAATATTGCATTTTAATTACCCTTTCAACAACATAAATCTAAAATTATGATATTTTTGATTTAAATCTGCATTTTATTGCTGATTTCTGGCAGGTTCGGTCTGATTTAACTTTATTTTGGCTGAATGTGGAAAAAAAGCTAATTTTAAACATCTGTCCACAGCCAACTTCATTTACAATGTCTGACCATCGGCTTTTATCTACCGATTTTTTAAATTAAATTTGTGTAAATAATTATGAAACCAGTTCGCCAAGTTTTTTTTGTATCTGACCGCACCGGAATTACAGCTGAAAGTATGGGGCTGGCCTTACTAAATCAGTTTGACAATATAGAATTTAAACGGGCTACTTATCCGTTTGTAGACACCGAAGCAAAAGCAAAGGAAATTGTTGCCCTGATTAATACCGCTGCCAGCAAATGTGAAGCACGACCGTTGGTATTTTCCAGTATTGTTGATGAAAATGTACGCAAACTGATTAAAACCAGTGCTGGCATGCACATGAGTTTTTATGATGCCTTTATTGGTGAGCTTGAAGATGAACTGGCTATAGAAGCTAATCATTCCATTGGGCGTACTCATGGTATGCATGATACAGAACGCTATGATAAGCGTATGGAGGCAATTAATTTTGCGCTTAATCATGATGACGGAATTACTGATCGCGAATTACAGAAAGCAGATGTCATTCTGATGGGTGTATCCCGTAGTGGCAAAACTCCTACATGTCTTTATTTGGCGTTGCAGTACGGTATCCGTGCCGCCAATTATCCTCTCATACCTGAAGATTTAGAAAGCAGCGAGTTGCCAAGAATGTTGCAGCCATTTCGGCAAAAACTATATGGTTTGACAATTGAAGCAGACCGTCTACACCATATCCGTTCGGAACGCCGTCCGGATTCCCGCTATGCCAGCCGTGATAACTGTCGCCGTGAAATTTCAACAGCTGAAGAAATGTTTCGCCGATTTAATATACCGTTTACCAATACCACACATAAATCGATAGAAGAACTGGCCGCCAGTATTATGCTGGCTGCAAAATTACAGCGCCGCTTCTAAAGCTATTCAAAAGATTTTGTTAGCCCTGAATTAATTCAGGGCTTTTTTTACATTCATCGGACACTAAAATGTTTTTATATGTACTGCCAAAATAATGAAGGACTAATAACAACAGCTCACTGGCAATATTTATTTAAAACTCGAATTAACAACTTATCACTTTAATACTTTAACTTAAGAAATCTTGCCATTTTTTGCGTGGCGTGGGATTATGCAATACAGAATCAGAAACTCTTTTATTTATTAAAATCTTGAGATTAACTTATGCAAGTGCGTCCGGTAATTGGTATTCCGTGTGATGTAAAGCAGATAGGTAAATGGGATTTTCACGCTGTAGGCGATAAATATATTCAGGCTGTACAGAATAGTGTCGGCGACGTGATTTTGCTGCCAGCCCTGGCTGATCAAGATGCATTACAACGCTTGCTGCCTTTAGTAGATGGCATTTTCCTCTCTGGCTCCTATTCCAATATTGAACCATGCTGGTATGGCGGAGATAACGCCCGAGAAGGCACATTGCACGATAAAGCGCGTGACCATACAACTTTACCCTTTATCCGGAAACTGATTGATGAAGGTATTCCCCTTTTGGGTGTGTGCCGTGGTTTGCAGGAAATCAATGTGGCACTAGGCGGCAAGCTACATCAGTATGTACACGAAATTCCAGGTTTTTTAGACCATCGGGAACCTGATAATCAATCAATTGAGGTGCAGTACGCTGACGCACATCCAGTTCATCTGCACGACGACAGCCTGTTAATGTTGTGGCTGGCAACAAATCAGCAGCAGTATTCAGTTAATTCATTACATCAGCAAGGAGTAAAAACGTTAGCACCCGGGCTTAGCATTGAAGCAACTGCCCCAGACGGCCTGATTGAAGCTTTCAGGATAGATGCAGCACCTCTATTTGGCTATGCAGTGCAATGGCATCCTGAATGGCTGTATGGGCAGAAACCGCTTTCTATTGCTATTTTTAAGGCTTTTCGTGAAGCATGTATGCAATACAAATTGCATAAGCAAAAGGAATCATTTTAAGGTGACTTATGTATGATGATATATTCAATTGGCTTAAAGAACATGGTATCACTGAAGTAGAATGCATTTTGCCGGACATCACAGGTGTGGCACGCGGTAAAATTATCCCTAAAGATAAATTCATATCTGAGCCTGATATGCGGCTACCGGAAGCAGTGCTACTGCAAACAGTTACCGGTGAATATCCGCAATCTAGCCTGCTTGATGAAACCGATGCAGATATGGAATTAAAGCCAGACCCGTCTACCCTCCGTTTTGTGCCTTGGGCACAAGATCCAACAGCATCGCTAATATTCGATTGTTTCTCCCCCGACGGTCTGCCGGTAGAAACCGCACCACGCAATGTGCTCAGACGCATTCTAAATCTGTATGAAAATATGGAGCTGAAACCTATTGTGGCGCCGGAGATGGAGTTTTATTTGATTTCTCCCAATCCTGATCCGGATGTGCCGCTACAGCCACCAATTGGCCGTACCGGACGCAGTGAATTTGGCCGGCGCTCTTATGCCGTGGATGCAGTAAATGAATTTGATCCGCTTTTTGAAGAAATATACGACTATTGTCATGACCAGAATCTGGAAGTAGATACCTTGATTCATGAAATTGGTGCTGCCCAGATGGAAATCAATTTCCTACATGGTCACGCCATGGATTTGGCAGATCAGGTTTTTCTGTTTAAACGAACTGTTCGTGAATCTGCTTTTCACCACAAAATGTATGCGACATTTATGGCTAAACCCATGGAAGGCGAACCAGGTAGCGCCATGCATATACACCAGAGTCTGGTCGAGGTAGAAACCGGCAATAACGCTTTCAGCAATAATGATGGTTCACCTTCAGAGCTATTTTTCCATTTCATTGGTGGCTTACAGAAATACCTGCCACAAACGATGCCTTTCTTTGCGCCATATGTAAACTCATTTCGTCGCCTAACCCGTTTTACAGCTGCGCCTACCAATGTTGAATGGGGATATGATAATCGCACCGTCGGCCTGCGTGTACCACGTGCCAGTGCCAAAGGCAGACGCATTGAAAACCGGCTCGCTGGTGTGGATGTAAATCCTTATCTGGCCATAGCCTGCTCACTGGCCTGTGGTTATCTGGGTATTAAAGAAAAACTACAGCCGCGTGCACCTTTAAGCAGTAATGCTTATTCCCTGCCTTATCAGTTTCCAACCACTTTGGAAGAATCCATCGAACGCTTGCGTCAATGTGAACCCATTCACGATATCCTTGGACAGCGTTTTGTAGAAATGTATATAGCAGTAAAAGAACAGGAAGTATCAGAGTATTTCCGTGTAATCAGCCCATGGGAGCGCAAATATTTGTTATTACATGTGTGAACAACAATATTACCTTTTATGCCTGTTTGAATTTTACTGGCAGGATGACAAACAGGTTATACCTATTTTCTCAAAGGAGCATCGATATGACAAAAAAAACCGATAACAAACACGCTGTAAAACATCATCTGCACCCATTTTCAGATAATGCTCAGCTTAAAAAGCATGGGGTACGCATGATGGTAAAGGCAAAGGGAATTTATGTTTATGACAGCGAAGGCAATGAAATCATTGATGGCATGGCCGGTTTGTGGTGTGTGAACATTGGCTACGGCCAGAAAAAACTGGCCAAAATTGCTGAAAAACAAATGGAAGTGCTGCCGTTTTACAATACTTTTTTCAAAACCACCCATCCGGCCGTAATCAGATTATCCGAAAAACTGGTTGAAATCACTCCAAATAATTTTAATCATGTGTTCTATACCAATTCAGGTTCTGAATCTATTGATACCATGATCCGCATGGTGCGCCATTACTGGTCGTCAGTGGGCCAGCCAAATAAAAAAATCATCATCGGGCGCTGGAATGGCTACCATGGCTCCACACTTGGCGGAGCCAGCCTTGGCGGCATGAAAAGTATGCATGAGCAAGGTGATTTACCCATTGCCAACATCGTACATATTGATCAACCCTGGTATTACGGTCTGGCCGATGACAATGAAAGTGAAGAAGAATTTGGTATTCGTGCTGCCAACTGGCTGGAAGAAAAAATACTGGCTTTAGGAGCAGATAAAATCGCAGCTTTCGTCGGTGAGCCGATTCAGGGAGCTGGTGGAGTCATTATTCCGCCTACTACCTATTGGCCAAGAATAGAGGAGATTTGTAAAAAATATAACATTTTACTGGTAGCCGACGAGGTGATTTGTGGTTATGGCCGTACCGGTAATTGGTTTGGATTTGAAACATTAGGTTTTACACCGGATATCTTTACCACAGCCAAAGGTCTGTCATCAGGATACTTGCCGATTGGCGCAGTTTTGGTTAATGACAAAGTAACTGAAGGACTGCTAGCAGGCGGAGAATTCAACCATGGCTTTACCTACAGTGGACATCCCGTCGCAGCTGCAGTGGCGTACGAAAACCTCAATATACTGGATAAAAAAAACATAATTGAAAAGGTACGTACTAAAACCGGCCCTTATCTGCGCAAACGCTGGCAAGAGACTTTCAGCAAATTCAAATATGTAGCTGATATCCGCAGTGAAGGACTGATGTGTGGTTTTACGCTGGTAAAAAACCGTGAAACACAAGAACTTTTTGACGATTTTGGCAGCACAGGTTTGATGTGTCGCGATATCTTTTTCAAAAACAATCTGATTTTCCGTGCCTGTGGTGACCACATGGTCGCTGCACCACCACTAATTATTTCCAAAAAGGAAATTGATAATATGCTCGCCATTGCATCTGCGTGCATGCGTGAATTTGAAGAAATGATGGATAAAAAGCTGAAAACAGATACAGACAAAGCTGCCTGAGATCTGTCAGGATATACATAAGACCTGAATAAATTCAGGTCTTTTCATTTCAATCTAATTCTATACCTTTCATGGCCATATTGCTTACGGGATTTAGTATCAGATTCGTATTTTGCGGCGTCAAAGTTAAAGGTATTGTCCGCTTGACCAATACCAAACCATATATAGCAGCCAAATGCGGCCACCATCGATTACCCATATACTCTATTGTATGATGGTTTGTTCCATAGCATGCAGGAATACCATAGCCCATAAACTGACCTTCTTCCAAAAAAAGGCCGAAGCGCTGCATACGTTTTACAGCTGCACTGGCCGATAACAAATGTAACGATACGGAGATGCCACGTTGATAAAATAAACGCCAGTAACCCTTAACATTCAGACCGGTCAGAATGAGATGACCACCAGGTACCAGTATGCGCGCCATTTCAGCTATCGTCTCATCCGGAGCGGAAAGCGTATCCAGACCATGTGGCCATATAATAGTATCTACACTTTGTTCTGCCCATGGTAAAAAATTATTTTCAGCCACTACCGCAACATTGGCGTCTGCATGATTGTTCTGCACCAGATATTCGGATTCAGCTGCAAAAACCTCTTTGAATTGCCAGTGTGAAAAACCACATTGCATAATGGTACCAAAACGCAACACGGCCAATTTCTGCCGAATAAACTGTTGTTCAAGGCTACTCAGATAAGCACCGAAAGCATGCTGTGTAAGCCAGTCTGTCAATTGCGGATAACTCATTAACCACACCATCGTGTTTATGTTAAATCAATGCCATAGCCATTTAAAAACATCTAGCACATCTTCATGATTACTGTAAAAATAGGGATTTATCCTTGACCGTTAAGGACTTCCTATTTAATATTAATAGGATTTTGCATAAATTTTACGGTTATCCGAATGGCTCAATTGAAGCATATGGTACTAGCACTCACTAGCTTAGTACTCGCCCCTACTATCTCATTTGCCCAATCTTATACCAGTAATGGCATCGGACTATCAATCATGAACCTGAATGCAGCCACCCTAAAAGGGAAAGCGTATTCAACACGTGATATCTGGGGACGCATGCGTCAGGATTTCAGGATGACAGAAGTCAATCCTGAAATTATTCGCCGGCAGGAACAATATTATTCAAGCCATGGCGACTATTTCAACCGTACTATACTGCGGAGTCAGCCCTATTTATATCACATTGTGAATGAAGCCGAAAAACGTCAGATGCCAGCAGAAGTAGCATTGCTGCCATTTATTGAAAGTGCTTTTGTCAGTAAGGCCCAGTCTCGTGTGGGCGCATCAGGTCTGTGGCAATTTATGCCAAATAGTGGACGACAGTACGGTCTGGAACAAACTAATCTGTACGATGGTCGACATGATGTCTATGCTGCTACTGATGCCGCATTAAACTATCTGCAATATCTGTACAGCCTGTTTGGTGACTGGTCACTGGCTCTGGCTGCCTATAACTGGGGTGAAGGCAATGTGGGCAAGGCCATCAAACGCGCCCAGCTAGCAGGGATTGACCCCACATATGAAAACCTGCGCATGCCTAATGAAACACGTAATTACGTACCCAAACTACTGGCTGTGCGTAATATTATTGAAAACCCGCAGGCTTTCGGCATTAATTTGGTTTCCGTGCCTAACCGCCCATATTTCGAAGCCATCAGCATTGATCAGCCAATTGATATAGATGCTGCTGCGCGACTGGCCAATATTTCTACATCTGAGTTTTTAACACTTAATCCCAGCTTCAAAAGCCCAGTATTTATTCCAAAAGAAAACCGCAAAATGCTGCTGCCGATTACCGCAGTAAACACTTTCGAGCGTAATTATCGCAAAGCAGATAAAAGCAGCTTGCTGTCTTGGAATATTTATAAAGCATTTGCCCCCACCAGCGTAGCTGATTTAGCGGCACAGACCGGAATGAGCAGCGCAGAAATCAAACGTTTGAATAATCTGAGCAGCAATACTGTGCCCGCTGGGCGCAGCCTGCTAATCAGTAAAAACAGTTTCAGCAATCAGAATCTGGATTCTTTCAGCAATACAGATACAGACCCGTTGCTTAATATTGCAATGGCACAGCCTGTTTTGCCCCCCGGCACCTTTGTAACACATCCAGTGGTATCTGTTTCTCAGACTAGCGAGGTGGCGAATACAGACAATCAGCAGGCACCAGTATTAACCCGCACAACTACTGTTATCACTACGGCACTTAATACTGCACAACCTTTGCCAGACAATACGACAGTTCAAACCGTAGCTGTTGCCACTTCTCAGCCTGCCGCCAATTCAGTAGCGCCAGTTGTAGCAGAAAACAATGATGCATTGATGCAAATTGCCCAGAACGCCGAACTACAGGCAGCAGCAGCCGCTTCAGTACAGAAAACACTGGCACAGGCGGAACGTGAAGAAGCTCAGGCAGCACGGTCTGCAGAAATTCGTGCAGAACGCGCTACACGCAATACCATTAATGTGGCCGATAGCCGCAGCAGTATTGCTCACAAAGTGAACAAAGGTGATACTTTATTTTCCATAGCTCAACGCTATAATATTAATGTAGCCGATTTAGTCACCGCTAACAATTTGCGCGGACACAATCTTCAGATAGGACAAGTGCTGAAAATTAGTCCTAATAGCGATAACAAACGTATGCTTGCAGCTGTAGGCAAAGGTAAAGAAACCAAAGGTAGTATTGTTCCGGTATCCTATACTGTTAAAAAAGGCGATACACTCAGTAGTATTGCCCAACGGCTGAATATTCCAGTAAGCAAATTACAAAAAGTACATGGCAAGCAGGTATTGCGTCCGGGCCAGAAAATTAAATTGACCAATCTGTAATCTTTATTAATTATCATCTAAAAAAGGGTTTGTGCTTACTTGCATAAATCCTTTTTTATCTTTTATCAGCTTGATTAGATATAGGAATAATGTATTGATAGTAGCACTGTGTATGCAAAAACTATACTCGCTTATGAACGCTGAGTACTAATTCCTTCATCAGTATCTCCTCCTCTATTGAGCAGATTATCGATTTCATTATTTATGCTTTTAACATTACCACAAACACATTTCAATACTTTATTTCCGTTCCAATCTACTTTCAGACTACATCTAACAATCACTCCAATAATCGCAACTTTCTCTCAGAGCTGGAAACTACAGGACATAAATTACTTGAACAACCAGATTAGTTTATCTAAATGATAGACTAAAACTTATAGGTACAGATATATACAGCAAAAAATCCAACCTGAAAGTTTTATGACAATTTGATAATACAAATACATATTTTGTTTCGAAAAGTATGCAGATTAACATACAAATTTTTTTATAAGCTGCTAGAATTCTGCCAGATTCATGAAAAAAAACAGAATAAGTCCTTTTCAATGCTCAAAGAAAATTTTTATTATGCTCTACTTCAGTATTAACAGTAACGACAATCATCATCTTGGGTTTCTGGTGCTGACTGATGAAGAAGATTCTGCTTACACCGATGGTGCCACTGGTTATTATGCTGTCAAAGCTCAGGCAGATGCAGCAGACCGTCAAGCCTGTGCGGCTCAATGGCAGCTGCTGGAGCAATTATCAGAGCAAGAAAGCCTGAAATGGTACCGGCAGTCGGATTACGTTCAATTGTGTGATGCACAAGACCACATTATTGGACGTTTAAAGCAACAATACTTGAATCTCTGTGGCCAGCATTTTTTGCTATACGATCTAACTGGCACTCTGTAATTATTCAGATCACCCTTTTACAAGGTTATTTATGTCTACACCTGATATGTTGCCTTCTGGCAGTCAGTTTGCTTTTGCCCGCACCCGCAGGTTTCTGCCACTCTTTGGTACCCAGTTTTTCGGCGCTTTTAACGATAATCTGTTTAAAACAGCATTATTTGTATTAATAAGCTTTTATGGGCTGGGAACTCATTCTTGGCTGCCAGCCAGTCAAATGCTCAACGCCGGTGCGTTGTTGTATATCCTGCCCTATTTTCTGTTCTCAGCCTTATCGGGTGAATTATGTAATAAGCTGGATAAAGCAATATTGGCTCGCTGGATTAAAGCAGCTGAAATTGGCATTATGCTGGTAGCTGGAATTGGCTTCTGGTTAGAGTCAGTATCTCTATTAATGCTATGTCTGTTTCTAATGGGTACCCATTCTACCTTGTTTGGCCCGTTGAAATATGCCATCTTGCCGGAATATTTACCACGTTATGAATTACTTAATGGCAACAGCCTGATTGAAAGTGGTACATTTCTTTCCATATTGTTCGGACAAATATTCGGCACCATTCTGGCCGGCACCAATACCGCATGGCTGTTTGGTATTCTATTGTTGGTTGCCATACTTGGACAACTTTCAAGCATGTTCATGCCACGCGTACCGGCTCAGATTCCACAGCAATACATCAATGTAAATATCTGGCACAGCACCACACAGCTTCTCCAACAGACTTATCAGCAAAAAAATGTTTGGGTTGCCATTATCGGTATTTCTTGGTTTTGGCTGCTTGGCTCAGTGTATATTACCCAGCTTCCCACGTTTACCCGTCTGAATCTAGGCGGTAATGAGGCTGTGTTCAATCTGATGCTTACGCTATTTTCACTAGGCATAGGATCTGGTTCCATTGCCTGCGCTCGTCTGAGCCATCATCAACTGCACCTTGGTCTGATCGTGCTCGGCACACTGGGAATGACTATATTTGGTTTGCTGCTGGTGTGGTTTACACAAACACCTCACCAGTCAATAGGCGGTATTAATGAATTTTTGAGCCGCTCTCACAGCTTTTCTATCATGTTGTGCATTATTGGCATTGGATTTTGTGGTGGTTTCTTTTCACTGCCTTTGTATACATGGCTGCAAACGGCCAGTACTGATGCATTCCGTGCTCATGCTATAGCAGCCAATAACATTATCAACGGTTTATTTATGGTCTGCGCTGCCCTGTTGAGTGCTGTACTTATCTGGCTTTCTGACAGTATCAAAATACTATATCTGCTAGTGGCACTCGGCAATTTACCGGTACTATTCTACTTATGGCGCTGCGAAGAATTACACCTTGATTTTAAGAGATTTATTTTACGCAAACATTAAAACGTTTACCGGATAGCGTTAAATTCAAGTTTTAAAATGGGTATAATACCGGATGGTTTTAATAAACAGCAAATTGATTAAAGCCAGCATCCCATTCCTTTTGCTCGGGAAAGGCATTATGTCAGATAACGATACCATTCATATTCGCGGCGCACGCACACACAATCTAAAAAATATTGACCTGGATATACCTCGCCATCAGTTGGTCGTGATTACCGGCCTTTCTGGTAGCGGCAAATCTTCACTGGCATTTGATACATTATATGCAGAAGGTCAACGCCGCTATGTAGAGAGTCTGTCGGCTTATGCACGCCAGTTTCTGCAAATGATGGAAAAACCAGATGTCGATTTGATAGAAGGTCTTTCTCCAGCCATTTCTATTGAGCAAAAAGCCACCAGCCACAATCCCCGCTCTACAGTGGGTACGGTCACCGAAATTCATGATTATCTGCGTTTACTGTACGCTCGCATCGGCACACCATATTGTCCAGAACATAACCTTCCGCTTTCAAGTCAGACAGTTTCGCAGATGGTAGACCATATTTTGGCACTTCCAGAAGAGAGTCGAGTAATGATTCTGGCACCTGCCGTGCGCGGACGCAAAGGTGAATTTGTCGATTATTTTGCTGACTTACAAGTTCAGGGCTTCGCACGAGTTCGAGTAGATGGCGAAGTCTACGCCATAGAAGAAGTACCCAGTCTACAAAAAAACATCAAGCATGATATAGATGTGGTTGTCGACCGTGTAAAAGTACGTTCAGATATCAAACAGCGGCTGGCTGAAAGTTTTGAAACCGCATTGAGACTGGGTAATGAACGTGCACTTGCTATTGAAATGGACTCCGGTCAAGAACATTGGTTTTCTGCCCGTTTTGCCTGTCCTGTATGTTCCTACAGCTTACAGGAACTTGAGCCACGTCTGTTTAGTTTCAATAATCCAGTAGGCGCCTGCCCGAGCTGTGACGGTCTGGGAAGTATGGATTATTTCGACCCTGAACGTGTAGTAATGCATCCAGATTTATCACTGGCTGCAGGCGCCATTAAAGGCTGGGACAAACGCAATACTTTCTATTTTCAGATGATTCAGTCTCTGGCTCATCACTATGATTTTGACATTGATAAACCATTTAGCCAGCTCACTGAAAAAATTCAGAATATTATTCTGTATGGTTCGGGTAAAGAACAGATTGAATTTACTTATCTATCTGAACGTGGCACCCACATTCGCAACCATCCATTTGAAGGAATTATACCTAATCTTGAACGACGCTACCGTGAAACTGACTCCACTACTGTACGCGAAGAATTAACCCAGTATCAAAGCCATCGTGCCTGTCCTGCTTGCGGTGGTGCACGTCTGCGTACCGAGGCACGCTACGTATATGTAGGTGGTAAACCATTGCAGGTAATTAATTCCTGGCCACTGACTACTACACTTGATTTTTTCCAAAACTTGAACTTAGAAGGCAATAAAAAACAAATTGCCGAAAAAATTCTTAAAGAAATTAATGAACGCCTTGGGTTCTTGATTAATGTTGGTCTGAATTACCTCAATCTCGCTCGTAGTGCCGAAACACTGTCTGGAGGCGAAGCACAACGTATTCGTTTGGCCAGCCAGATTGGTTCCGGCCTCACAGGTGTAATGTATGTGCTAGATGAACCCTCTATTGGTCTACATCAGCGCGACAACGACCGCTTACTGGATACTCTTAAGCACCTGCGTGATTTAGGCAACAGCGTTATCGTGGTTGAGCATGACGAAGATGCGATTCGTGCAGCTGATTTTGTTGTTGATATGGGGCCGGGTGCCGGTGAACACGGGGGTAATGTAATTATTGCTGCGCCACCCTCACAAGTTGCCGCCTGCAAGGAATCGGTAACAGGCCAGTATTTAAGCGGTAAAAAAGCTATCAGTATACCTAAGCAGCGTACTCCCATAGACAAAAAACGTTTGCTGGTATTAAGCGGTGCTAGCGGTAACAATTTGAAAAATGTGAACCTAACCTTGCCACTGGGCTTGATTACCTGCATCACCGGTGTATCAGGCAGTGGTAAATCTACTCTGATCAACGATACCTTGGCCAAAATCACCGCTCGGGAACTAAATCGGGCTAGAGAAGAACCGGCACCCTATGATGATATCAAAGGACTGGAACATCTAGATAAAGTAATCAACGTTGATCAATCCCCTATTGGCCGCACACCGCGTTCGAATCCCGCTACCTATACCGGCCTTTTTACCCCCATCCGTGAGCTGTTTGCCGGTGTACCCCTTTCTCGTGAGCGCGGTTATAACGTCGGCCGTTTTTCTTTCAATGTAAAAGGTGGACGCTGCGAAGCTTGTCAGGGTGATGGCGTCATCAAGGTAGAAATGCATTTTCTGCCCGATATCTATGTGCCATGTGAAGTCTGCCATGGCAAACGGTACAACCGTGAAACACTTGAAATACAGTATAAAGGCAAAAATATCAGTGAAATTTTAGAAATGACGGTAGAAGAAGCATGTACTTTTTTTGATGCTGTACCAACGGTCAAACGTAAATTACAAACGCTATTGGATGTGGGGTTAGGCTACGTACGCCTGGGGCAATCTGCTACCACGCTCTCCGGTGGCGAAGCACAACGTGTTAAACTGGCACTGGAGCTGTCTAAACGCGATACCGGCAGAACACTGTATATTCTAGATGAGCCAACCACAGGTTTGCACTTTGCCGATATTGCCTTGCTGCTGGATGTAATCCAGCGCTTAAAAGGCAAAGGCAATAGCATAGTAATTATTGAGCATAATCTAGATGTGATTAAAACTGCCGACTATATTGTTGATCTTGGCCCTGAGGGTGGTGATGGCGGCGGTACAATAATTGCAGAAGGCACACCAGAAGAAGTAGCGGCCAATAGCAAAAGCTACACCGGCAAATATCTTAAACCCATGCTGAAAAATAAATAAATACCCAAATTATCAGACCAATACATTCTGGAACAACCATAATAACTGCTTATGGCTTTACTATGTGTAAAAACCACCAGATATAAGCATTTTATGTTAAGGTAAAGCTCTGCATTTTATTGTGTATCTTCATTAAGGTTAAATATGAAAAAATTGTTATTTGCATTATTATCCGTAGCCGCTATCAGTACAGTTTTGACTGCATGCGGCCAGAAAAACGAAGCTGAACCAGCAGCCAGCACCAGTAGCGCTCCGGCTCCTGCTAAAGAAAAAGTTTTGAAAGTAGCCGCATCGCCCGTACCTCATGCAGAAATTCTACAAGTTGCCAAACCGCTACTGCAAAAAGAAGGTATTGATTTACAGATAGTGCAAATGACGGATTACGTCCGCCCCAATATTGCTCTGGCAGAAAAAGATGTAGATGCCAACTTTACCCAGCACAAACCCTATTTGGATGATTTTGTTGAAAAACACAAAATGCAGTTAACCGCTATTGCCAATATTCATGTAGAACCCATGGGGATTTACTCGAAAAAAGTAAAATCTTTGAATGAAGTTCCGGATGGCGGTTTAGTAACCATTCCCAATGATGCCACCAATGGCGGCCGCGCCTTACTATTGCTTCAGAAAGCAGGTTTAATCAAACTGAAAGCTGATGCAGGTATCAGCGCCACCGTACGTGATATTGTCGACAATCCGAAACATCTGAAAATCACCCCCATGGATGCGCCACAATTGCCCCGTACTCTGAATGACGCCACCCTGTCTGTGATTAATACGAATTTTGCCATGGAAGCCAAACTAGTACCCACTAAGGATGCGCTGTTTATCGAAGAAAAAGATTCTCCCTATGCAAACATTCTGGTTGTACGCACAGGTGATGAAAATCGCGAAGAAATTCAGAAGCTAAAACAGGCCATGACTTCCCCTGAAGTGAAAAAATTTATTGAAGAAAAATATCAGGGCGCCATCATCCCTGCATTCTAAACTTTAAAATTTGCATATCAATAAAACAAACCCTCAGATATTTGTTCTGAGGGTTTATTATGTCAGTAATACATAAAATCTTATAAATCTTCAGGCCTTACCGCTTGCCATTGTCCTAAAGGCAAATCAAGTGAAAAAACATTCAGACGGCCGATACCCACCCGCACCAAACGCAAACAAGGCCAGCCCACTTTGGCACACATGCGACGTACCTGACGGTTTTTGCCTTCGCTGATGCCAATCTGCAACCAAAAGTCAGTTACTGTTTTGCGCTCACGAATTGGTGGTACTCGTGGCCACAGATGTTTGATTTCTGCTGCATCTAGTACACGCACTTGAGCCGGAGCAGTCACAAAATCACCAAGATTTACTCCACGTGATAAGTGCTGCAAAGCCTGCTTATCTGGTTTACCTTCAACTTGTGCCCAATACGTTTTTATCAGCTTGTATTTCGGTTGTGCAATTTTGGCCTGCAAGCGCCCGTTTGCAGTGAGCAAAAGTAACCCTTCACTATCCGTGTCCAGCCTGCCGGCAGGATAAACATCCGGTACTGGCACATATTGCTTTAAAGTAGGATATTTTTCATGAGCACTGAATTGGCAAATCACTCCATAGGGCTTATTCAGCACAATCAAATCCGGTACCGACATAATATTTTATCCAATCAAACAAAAAAGGCTGCCAAAACCCATCTTAGCAGCCTGTATTCTCAGCACAAAATTCAACTCAGCAATAACGCATCATCGGTGACTTTCTCACCTTGTGTATGCTCGAACATTTGTAATAAATCAGTCACACCCATGCCAGCGCGCTTTTCGCCGTCCACATCCAGCACTACCCGCCCCTGATGTAGCATAACAGTACGGGTACCATGATCCAAAGCCTGCTGCATAGAATGAGTTACCATCATTGCCGTTAATTTGTTTTCACGCACGATACGATCTGTCAGCTCAAGTACAAAGGCTGCAGTTTTTGGGTCTAGTGCAGCAGTATGCTCATCCAGCAACAAAATTTTTGAGCTCTGTAAAGAAGCCATCAGCAGACTGACTGCCTGACGCTGTCCGCCGGAAAGCAAACCGATGCGATCACTGAGCCGATTTTCCAACCCTAAATTAAGCATAGCCAATTTTTCGCGAAATAATTCGCGATATTGCCCCTTAATTGCTGAGCGCAAACCACGGCAGCTTCCCCGTTTCAGTGCCAGAGCCATATTTTCTTCTATCGTCAGCGCCTCACAGGTACCAGCCAACGGGTCTTGAAACACCCTTGCCACCAGCGGTGCACGTTTATAGGCAGGCTCATTGGTAACATTTTTATTATTAATAGTGATTGTGCCGGAATCTACCTGAATATCGCCACTGATAGCATTAAGAAAAGTAGATTTACCAGCACCGTTACTGCCGATTACAGTGACAAACTCACCTTCAGCAATATTCAGGCTCATGCCACGCAAGGCAGGATTTTCTATCGGAGTCCCCGCATTGAATGTCAGGCGTAAATCATCTGCGCGCATCATGATTTTAGTTTCCTTTTAAAATAACGTTTAATCACCGGTAGGCGCAGTGCCAAAACCACCAGAATAGCCGTTATCAGATTCAAATCCTGCGGACCGAAGCCAATGTGTTGCAGTGTATCACTACCCAATGCTAATGCAATAAAGGCTCGATAAAGCACAGCCCCCACAATCACCGCCAGCGTAATCACAATAAAACGTTTGGCGGGAATTAACGTTTCACCAATAATCACCGCAGCCAAACCAACCACAATGGTACCGATACCAATTGAAATATCAGCTCCGCCCTGTGTCTGCACAAACAGCGCGCCACCCAAAGCAATAAAAGCATTAGAAAGTGCCATGCCAAGCAATAAAATACGCGAAGTATTGACACCCTGCGCACGAGCCATACGTGCATTCACACCGGTCGCACGCATGGACAAACCGATTTCGGTGGCAAAAAACCAGTCCAGAAAAAACTTAGCAACCAATACAAAGCCAAAAATAACCAGCGGCTGCACCCAGTACTGATTACTGTCGTCAGCATTAAAAAACGGTGTAAACACGCTAGGCTGATCGAGCAATGGCAAATTCGGTGCACCCATAATACGCAGATTTACGGAATATAAGGCTACCATCACCAGAATACTGGCCAAAAGTTGCATGATTTTTAGTGATACATGCAGCCATGCTGTTATCAGGCCTGCACAGGCACCAGCTGCCCCAGCAAGCGCGGTAGCCAGCCAAGGATTCATTCCATGAGTGACGCATACAGCAAACACAGCACCACCAAGCGGAAAGCTGCCATCTGCTGTCAAATCCGGAAAATCCAGAATACGAAATGATATCAGTACACCCAAAGCAACAAGGGCATAGATCAGCCCACTTTCTAAAGCACCAAATAAAGCTATAGAAGACATATAAACAAATGTTTCATTATAGTTGGAAATAAAAACAACATCGGCAAAGCTTATGGCAGCCTGCCGATGTCACGGTTTTCAGCCCTCAGACTGGTAATTCTAATCAATTATTTTAGCATCTTTAAGCAACTGCGGCGGTAAAGTAATTCCCTGTTCAACAGCATGGGATTTACTTACCATCAAATCCAGCTGTTCCGCCGACATACGCTGTGGAGCAATATTGCCCGCTTTTTCGCCTTTCAGGATTCGACCGACAATTTTGCCTGTAGCCATACCCAGCTCATGGTAATTCACGCCTAATGCTACTGCTGCACCTCGTTTAACCGAACCAGTATCCGAAGCCACCAGCGGCATTTTCATATCTTTTGCAACCTTATACATGGATTCATAAGCTGAAACCACATTATTGTCCAGCGAAGTGTAAATCAGATTGGCCTTGCCTTGCAGGCTTTTAGTCGCCATAGGTACATCAGTGGTGCGCTGTGCTGGTGCAGCAGCTACATTAATACCATCTTTAGCCAATAAAGATTGCAGCTGACCCAGTACCACAGTGGAATTCACTTCTCCCGGACTGTATACATATCCTACCGTTTTCAGATTTGGCACAACCTGCTTCATCAAAGCAATCTGTGGCTGCAAAGGTAGCTCATCAGATACACCGGTAACATTGGTCTTGCTTGGCTCCCAGCTAGGTACCAGCTTAGCAGCCACAGGGTCGGTCACGGCAGCAAATACCACCGGTATATTACGTGTTGCGGCCACCATGGACTGCGCACTAGGGGTTCCGATCGCCACTATTGCATCAGGATTGCTGCCAGCAAATTTTTTCGCAATCTGGCCTGCAGTAGCTGTATTACCCTGCGCACTCTGAAAATCAAGCTTTAAATTCTTACCCTGTTCATAACCTTCAGCACGCAATTCATCTATCACCCCCTGACGCACCGCATCTAGCGCCGGGTGTTCAACAATTGCCGTAATGGCTACCCTTTTCATACCATGATTATCAGTACCGGCTTTTTCACTCTGACCAGAAGGCGAACAGGCTGTAAGCAGACAGGCAGCAGTGAAGCCCAGAATCATTAAGGTTTGTTTTGCTCTGAGCATAGTAATTTCCTCAGCACAGGGTTATTCAAAAACTTTCCGCAATAAAATTGCCATCACCCACTTAATGAAGCAGATGATGGCATAAATTATACAAAAATCCAGTCTGATTGCGTATCGAAATTACCAAAGCAAACTATTTTATACTGAAATAAAAATTCACAATTTAATTTATTTAAGCAATAAAATATCAATAATAAGATTAAATAAAATAAAATATGCTTAATGATAGCAATTTGTGCCATTTCTCACTTTTCTAAACCTGCCGCCATGATAACTATTCAAACAACTTAGCTTACGGGTTTGAAGCCAAACAACCATGTTTTCCATGCCAGTCGCTGCTGGCGTGCACGTGGAACAATTAATTGATAATTCATTATATTTTCTACTCCATCCAGCCTAATCTCTTCCAGCAAAGCTGCTACTGTTGCAAGCACAGCCAGACTGCCACGCTGACGGCGCCGATCTACCGATGGCAGCATGGCAACAACCGATTTTATCTGCTGTTGCAGCTCAGCCATCGACATATTCAGTAAAGTTTTAAACTCCGCCCCTCCTTGTCTGTTTATTACCAGATGCGCCGGAACATTAAAAGCCTGTAATGTTTCTACTGGAATATACAATTTTCCTTGTCGTGCATCCGCTCCAATTCTGGAAAACAACCTTACTAATATAACTGTTTCACCTACCTTGCCGGCAAAATCCAATGTTTGGGGAACAGAAAATCCTAATACCCTGCTACTTAAACGCCCTTGTACCATACCAGCTGCCGCTGCATATCCGCGCAACTGAGCCATATTCTGAAATCTCGCCTGAGTTAACTCAGTACGATAAGCATCTATCAGTGCCAGTAATTCCAACTGTGGCAGACAATATAATCTAATCAGAGGTAGCAGCGCCTGCATCAGTGGATGTTCGGGTTTATCTGTTGCTGCAAACAAACCGCTTATCTGCTTCTCCCACCAGCTGAGTGTAGTCAGAGCCAGATCAGCTTGCGAACAATCCTGTACCACATCCTGCAACTCCTGCTGCAAAGCATAAAGTACGATCAGTGCCTGACGCTGACTACGAGAAAGAAAAGGAAAACGAAAAGCCATGACATTTCTGCCATGGCTTATCTTCTGATAACAATATTCTAATGGCTGCACAGCAATAAAAAACTTTAATCAAAATGCTATTGTAACCTCTTCTGTGCATTTCTCCAGCATTACCATGTAATTCAACTATCTCTCCTGTTTTTCCTTTTTCACTTCACCAGTCTTTAAAATATAATTCAGCTGTCCATTCCAAAACTCAACCATAAAGATATCGTCTTCTGCCAGATGCTCCTGCTGAATTTTTTGTTTCAGCCATTCCTCTTCCTCATGAATTCTCTTTAGTTCGGATTTGCGAAACTCTCCGTCCTTAAATAAAATCAATGAAGGATATTTTCCTTTATCGGTCAAAACAGTCAGATCACCTCTAGGTTCAATCTGGGCATAATTCACTTCCTGAAAAGAAGTCACACCCTGTGCATGCAATATAGAAGCAATATTCAGAATATCAACTTTATTTCTTTTATCTAAAATATTATCCATCAGAAAGCGTCCATCTTTCATAATCGGAATCGGCTCACCAATAGCAAACATTCTTAAAAATGAAATATGCTTACACGACCAATTTAAAATTGAAATCAGCACCACACCCATCAACAACACAATAATATATTGATAAAATGGAATATCCTGATTATAAATTACCCCGCCGATAATACCGCCGAGGACAAAGTTCCCAATAAAATCCACCGGAGTCATCTGATTTAATTGAGTTTTACCAGTAAAATTCAGATGAAGAATAACAATCAGAAAGCCAGAAACAAACTTTGCCAACACCCACAAATAGTATTCCATAGATACTCCTTACGGTGATTAAGGTTATTCATCAAACAAAAATTGGCTATGCCATTTAGTTTTGATTATCCAGATGCCACAACAGACAGTTTAATGCTTCAATATTGCAAACAGAATGACACACTTTAACGCCATCACAACCCATTGAATCACAATAATAATTTGTAATTACAATTTTTACAAAATCATATAATTTCTTGCATCTTTTATACATACCAAAACTAGCACACTTTTATCAAAGCAAACCAAACATAGCCAGATAAAATCAAATTACATTAACATATTAAATATTATATTTATCAGGTACAATCAGATTGATACTACGTTTTCCGCTATAATTGTCCACTTTACATATTGAAGTAATATCTATGTCTAATCAGCGTCTCATCATCGGGTTTCACGCAGTTAATGCACGTCTATGGCAAAACCCTAGTAGCATTATCGAACTTTATGTACTCGAAGGAAAACATGATGCCCGTATGCGTGACGTCATAAATAAAGCTGAAGCAGAAAATGTACGCATTATCGGCGTTGATAATGCTCGCCTTGATACCTTAAGCAAACACGCGCGCCATCAAGGTGTAGTTGGTTTTATCGATGCCTCCAAACAACATATAGACATAGAAGACGTACTAGATAATCTGAATGAACCACCTTTATTGCTGATTCTGGATGGCATTACCGATCCGCATAATCTAGGTGCCTGCTTGCGCGTAGCCGATGTAATGGGCGTGCACGCTGTCATCGCTCCCAAAGACAAAAGTGCCGGCCTCAATGCCACCGTTAGCAAAGTAGCTTGCGGAGCAGCAGAAACAGTACCTTACATTACCGTAACCAACTTAGCGCGTACCATCCGTGACTTGAAACAGCGCGGCATCTGGATTGTTGGAACAGCCATGGATGGCAATGATGATTTATATCATTTTAATGCACCACAAGCAGTAGCTTGGGTAATGGGTGCAGAAGGCAGCGGCATGCGCCGCTTAACGCGTGACTTGTGTGATACACTCGTCTCTATCCCCATGTTTGGTACGGTTGAAAGCCTCAATGTCTCTGTCAGCACCGGAATCGTTTTAAGTGAAACGCGCCGGCAACGGGTATATGCAGCTCATGAATAATTAACAATTCCCTAAAAAACCAATACAAAAAAAGGAGATTTTAATGATATGGTGCATTCTTGCCCTAGTACTGTTTGTACTTGAAATGTTTAGCGGTACATTTTATTTACTTGTCATCAGTGCTTCATTCTTAAGCGCTGGTTTAGCTGAATGGCTGCTACACACCAGTAACAATACCAACGCAATTTTAGCCACGTTTTTTTCACTTATCGGTATCATTATTGTACGTGTATGGCAAAAGAAGCATCCGCGTGAAAACAAAGCCAAAGCAAGTGACAGTCCTGACTATGGCCAGATTGTAATCCTGTCCAAACCACTTACCGATGGCTTGTGGCAAGTACAATACCGCGGCACCATTTGGCAGGCACGTTTTACTCAGCCTACCCATGCCAAAGCCGGTGACACTGCTCATATCATCAGTCATAACGGAAATATTTTAAATCTCACTCTATCTGCATCTATCAACCATCAGGAATAATCATGATTCTGACCTTCATCTTCCTTGCTGCCATAGTCGTTTTTATTTGCATGGCATTTAAAGTTGTGCCACAACAAGAGGTTTACATTGTCGAACGTCTGGGACGCTATCATGCCACGCTTGAAGCAGGTCTGAATTTTATTATTCCGATAATTGACCGAGTAGCTTATAAACATACACTGAAAGAAATCCCGCTGGACGTACCCAGCCAAGTATGTATCACTCGGGATAATACCCAGCTTACAGTAGACGGCATCATCTATTTTCAGGTAACAGACCCTAAACTTGCCTCCTATGGTTCCAGCAACTTTGTTGTAGCCATTACCCAGCTGGCACAAACCACATTGCGCTCAGTTATCGGCCGAATGGAGCTGGACAAAACATTTGAAGAACGTGACGACATCAATCGTACAGTGGTAGCCTCTCTGGATGAAGCAGCCGTATCATGGGGCGTAAAAGTATTACGATATGAAATCAAAGATTTAGTACCACCACAGGAAATTTTACGTTCAATGCAGGCACAAATTACCGCTGAACGAGAAAAGCGTGCCCGTATTGCCCAATCTGAAGGTATCAAGCAAGAGCAGATTAATCTGGCAGCCGGTCAGCGTGAAGCCGAAATTCAGAAATCTCAAGGTGAAGCACAAGCTTCAATCAATGAATCTCAGGGCGCCAAAGTCGCTCAAATCAATCGTGCAGAAGGTGAAGCTGAAGCCCTGCGTTTGGTGGCTCAGGCTACCGCTGAGGCCATTCGTCAGGTTGCTGCCGCAGTAAAAGAACCTGGCGGTACCGAAGCTGTCAATCTTAAAGTTGCGGAACAATATGTAGATGCCTTTGCCAAACTGGCGAAAACCAACAATACACTGATTATGCCGGCCAATGTAGCCGATATTGGCAGCCTCGTTAGTGCCGGTATGAGCATAATCAAAGGCCAGAATACAACAATCGTAAAATAAATAGCTGATATAAATAAGATACAGGCTGCCATTCATTTTTGCTGGCAGCCTGATTTTTATACTCAAAAGATAATGCCAAGCATTTAATTAAACAAACACTATCTAGCCAATATAATAAACGTATCTACACACTTGGCGACTAATCCATCCATACAGAACTCTGATTCCCAAAAAAACTCTAATTTTCCATTAACGGCCACAACCAAGCCCAAACACTACGGCCTTCACTGCGCAATACCATATATGTACGACAGGCAGCCGCAGTAGTCATGCTTTCTACACCAATTCCTTTGGCTGCCAGCTGAGCGGTCAGCCGCGGATGAATAAATACATGCTGACTACCCGTACCAATCAGAATAACTTCCGGATATTTCTGCAAGGCAAGAGCAAAATCTTCAATACTTAATTCTGCCGCATTATTTTTAGCTAATGGCAATACTTCAATATCTGTAATACAAACAGGCTCTGAATATTGCTTTCCATTAATAGTAATTAGTCCCGTATCAATTTCTTCAATCCACAAACCCTGTTTGTCACGGATTTCATCAATCTGCATTAAATATTCCTTACGCCTAAGACACATCTTCAGATAGTGCAGTAGTAGTCAAAAAAGCGGTTTTCCGCTAGCATAGTAGATTATTTACGTAAAATTGCAAGCATCAGTCAATCATACAATCATATTCGTCTAATTTAAGGAGTAAAAATGCAGCCACTTCGCATTGGTTTGCTGGGCGTAGGTACAGTTGGTGGTGGTACCGTCAAACTATTACAGAATAATGCACATGAAATCACCCGCAGACTGGGGCGGGAGCTGATTATTACACATGCAGCCAGCCGAAATCTTGAGCGAACGCGAACAATATGCGGCCCCGATACCAACATTACAGACAATGTATTTGATGTAGTTACAGCTCCTGATGTCGATGTGGTAGTAGAGCTGATTGGAGGTTCAACCATTGCCAAAGATGCAGTGATTCAGGCGATCAAAAATGGCAAACATATCGTTACAGCAAATAAAAAGCTTCTGGCTGAATACGGCAACGAAATTTTCCGGTTGGCCTCTGAGCACAACGTAATGGTGATGTATGAAGCAGCAGTGGCTGGTGGTATCCCGATTATCAAAGCATTGCGTGAAGGGCTAGCAGCCAACCATATCGAATCTATTGCCGGCATCATCAATGGCACTAGCAATTTTATTCTCAGCGAAATGCGTGCTAACGGAAGCACCTTCCCTGAAGCACTGACACAGGCTCAAGCTTTAGGCTATGCCGAGGCAGACCCGACTTTCGATATTGAAGGACATGATGCAGGCCATAAACTTAGCATCATCTCAGCATTGGCCTTTGGTACCCCAATTAATTTCAGTCAGTGTTATCTGGAGGGCATCAGCCAGCTGCAAAGTCTGGATATTTGCTATGCTGAAGAACTAGGCTATCGCATAAAACTCCTTGGTATTACACGCAAAACTCCAGAAGGTATTGAGCTTAGGGTACACCCTACTTTGATACCTGAAAGCCGCCTACTAGCAAAAGTGGAAGGCGTAATGAATGCCGTATCAGTTCAGGCTGATATGATCGGGCAGACATTGTATTATGGTGCCGGTGCCGGTGCCGGTCCTACAGCTAGCGCCGTCATGGCAGATATCATGGATGTCACCCGATTACAGAATGCTGAAGCCAGCTATCGCGTACCTTATCTGGCATTTCAGTCTAGTTCACTACAAAATATTTCCATTCTGCCCATGGATGAAATCACCAGTAGTTATTATTTACGCGTATCTGCCTGCGATGAACCAGGTGTTCTGGGTGAAATAGCCAATATTCTGGCAGCAGAAAATATATCTATCGAAGCACTCATTCAAAAAGGCATTATCAATAAAGAGACTGCGGAAATTGTGATCCTGACCCATTCAACTAAAGAACGCTTTATCAAACAAGCGATGTCACAGATTCAAGCCTTACCACGCGTATTGTCGCCTGTAACGATGATTCGCATGGAAAGTTTACATCCTCGCTGATAACACGAAAAAGTATTTAACATATTACAAAACGGGCAATATAGCCCGTTTCATTTTTTTAGTACAAAACAAAAAAGCAACTAAAAATATTCAATTCTATTAATCCACTATTTAAGTAAGTAGATTCATTTCTGTGAAATCAGCCAAATATTAAACAAAAATTCAAACAAATAAAATAAAAATAACTTTTTGTTTATATTTTGATTATTATTTTATTAACCACATTCAATCCCAAAGCAGAATGATTTATTCGAATAAAATATATTCCGTATATATATGTTGTTATAATATAATGCCGATAGTATATAATTATTTATTAAATCATGGTACCTCGTCGATTCCCATTCAGACATCAACTATATTCAGCCACACGATACTCATCGGGATTTAGTTTATTGAATTTATTAATCACGCTTTCCATTATTATAATATTAGCCGCCATAGCCTATCCTTCCTACCGTAAACACATTCTACAAGCCCGACTTCATCAGGCTCAGGCAGATTTACTTATCAACGGACAGTATCTAGCCAAACACTATCTGCATCATATCAGCTACCGAAAAAATGGAAACAGCTGGCCAACCCTACCTATTACACAAAATCAATATTTTTGCTTCCGCTTTCAAGGCAATCCTCGCTTTACCCGAGAAGAGCACTTCACCCTTAAAGCCGTTGCTCTGGATACTAATGAAGAACCACGTATACTTAAACTTAATCAGGATGGCCGAATTATTATGTGTCAAACCAGCAGCAGCCGTTGCGATGAAGAAGAGGACTTTTTTCACGCTAGCCGCCAGCCCGACCAAAGTTGCCAGATTTTTAACCAGTAGCCATACAGGACAACAGCAACAATTCAATGATGAAACTGTTACAATACCCAGTCTTTCTATCACAAATATCCTAACGTAGTCTGGTTGAAATATGAGTATTTTGTCTCTGGATAATGCCTGCTTTGCAGTTGGCCATCACCCATTATTAGATCATGCTTCTCTGCAAATGGATGCGGGAGAAAAAATCGGTTTCATCGGCCGCAATGGTGCCGGTAAATCAACATTATTAAAAATTCTCGCCGGCGTACAAAAACTGGATGATGGAATACTCACCATTCAAAACGACCAGAAAATCGTTTATGTACCGCAGGAATCGTTTTTCGATCCACAGGCGACTATTTTCGATACCATTGCTCAAGGATTAGGCGAATTACAAAACCTACTGCATGAATATCACGAACTTAGCCAGAATATTAGCGATGAAAAAAGCTTAAATCGTTTAACGGAATTACAAAACGAACTGGAAAACCGTAATGGCTGGCAATTTGATGCATTGATTGCCCAAACTTTGAGCGAACTTAACCTACCTGAAAATGAAATTATCGCTAATCTCAGTGGCGGTCAGAAAAAAAGAGTTGCACTCGCACAAGCATGGGTGCAAAAACCGGATATTCTCTTACTAGATGAACCCACCAACCATCTGGACATCGAAGCAATTGAATGGATGGAAAATCTGCTGAGTAATTTTGCCGGCAGTCTGATTGTCGTCACTCACGACAGACGGTTTCTAGATAAAGTGGCTACTCGTATCGTAGAGCTTGACCGTGGACATCTGCGCAGCTATCCGGGCAGCTTCAGTGCTTACAGTGAAAAAAAAGCACAAGAGCTGGCTGTTGAGGTCGAACACAATCGCCTATTCGATAAATTCCATGCACAGGAAGAAGCGTGGATACGAAAAGGGATAGAAGCTCGTCGCACCCGCAATCAAGGGCGGGTAAAGCGACTGGAACAACTACGGCGAGAACGTGCCGCACGGCGAGAAGTTCAGGGTCAAGTCAGTTTCAACCTTAACCGAGGCGAAGCCAGCGGCAAAATCATCGCCGAACTTGAGCATGCAGGATTTTCCTATGGTAATCACATCATCATGCGCGACTTCTCCGCTGTTATTCAGCGTGGCGATAAAATCGGCCTGATCGGGCCAAATGGGGTGGGTAAAACCACATTTCTGAAGCTGATTTTAGGAGAGCTACAACCCACATCCGGTAAAATCCGTTTGGGTTCACGTCAGGAAGTAGCCTACTTTGACCAATTCCGCAGTGCATTGAATGAAAACGATACCGTTTTCGACACCATCGGCCAAGGTAACGATTACGTAGAAATTGGTGGTCAGCGCAAACATGTTATCGGCTATCTGGAAGAATTTCTGTTCTCACCTGCGCGAGTGCGTAGCGAGGTAAAATCATTGTCTGGCGGAGAACGGAACCGCTTGCTACTGGCTAAGCTGTTTACCCGCGCTGCCAACATACTGGTACTTGATGAACCTACTAACGATTTGGATATCGATACACAGGAATTGCTGGAAGAATTATTACGTGATTATACAGGTACGGTGTTTTTGGTCAGTCACGACCGTACTTTTCTGGATAATGTTGTCACTCAGTCCATTGTATTTAGCGGAAACGGCCAGCTAAAAGAGTATATTGGCGGCTATCAGGATTATATTAATGCCCAAAAACGTGAGCAGAGCCTGCAAGCACCTTTAAATATTACAAACAAGGCCAATAACAACACCGCTGATAAAACACGCCCTAAAAACCGGCGTAGTGAAAAACTTTCTTTCAATGAACAACGTGAACTGGACAGCTTACCCGATACAATAGCTGCTCTGGAAGAAGAACAAACAGAATTAAATAAAAAACTTTCTGATCCTGAAATCTTCAAAATCGATTACAAACAGGCTGCACAATGGCAGGCACGTGTTGCAGAAATTGAAGAATTATTGCTAGAAAACCTTGAACGTTGGGAAACACTGGAAGCAAAACAGAAACCCCAAAATTAAAATATATAAAAAATGGCTAGTGCATAAACACACTAGCCATCAATTTAAGCCTGATTCATTTCTTTGGATGACGTCCGCCACCGCGTCGCATACATGCCTCATAGCGTCGGTTAACATTATTCGCATACCAGTTAGTATTGTAATCCTTGCTTAATTTAGGCCCGCTAATCACAACTTGCGGCATAATTGCATACGGAGGATTTTTATTAAACTGACGTTTATAGATTGCTATCACATTCTGATACGTGGACGTATTTTCAAACTCTGCCTGTTTTTCATGCAACAAATCCGAACGAATATCTTCCGGTTTCATTGAAATACCATGGTCAGCAAATAACTGATTCAAAGCAGTTTCAGTCTGACTTGGCATAGATTGAGGGTTATCATCCTTATCATAAACCAATAAATCCCCATCCAAAGCCATATCAAGATTCAATAATTTATTAATATCCTGTTGAAAAGCAGCGTTACGGCTCGAATACATACCGGAATTATAATCAGCAAACCGATACTGTGCATTATCATAGGCAGCAGGATATTTCATCAGTCGATGAATACCATAATACAAGCCGCCCTCTCGGGTATACATATAATCCCTCAACTCATTAACAGAAGCGTGGTCACGCTGATGATCACGCGCATATTTTACAGATACCTGCATTGAGCCAATGGTCGTAATGGGATTATTTTCCTCCCCCAAATCCTTGCCCATGAATTTAGCTGCTGCATTAGCTATCGAATCAGCATAAAATTGTTTGGAAACATAAGCAAAAATCTGCCGGTATATCCAGTCTAGCTGCTGCTCGGTTTTTACCGAACGCATTTGTATTAGAAAACTGTTGTCTTTACTGGGTTCATTAATCAATACATATGTAAAGTAGCGCGAAACAGCCGGGCCAAGAGCCGGACCAAACTGTTTCACAAATTTCTGCGGTACTTCAGTCTGAAAAGCTTTAATCGCCTTATTTCCTAAGTCAGGTACAGTAGGATTAGCAACAAAATTCGACTCTTGGTCTACTACCGCTACCACACTACATACATTTTCCTTGGTTTTACTGATTTTCAGCTCATCCATAATCTGGCTGATATCAGCTGCCCATGCATCCCGCTCAGCAACACGTGCAGGTATCAGCCGACTTATTTGCGCAGGCTGAGTCAATATTCTACCGTTATCATCCGGAGAATCATCATCCGCTCCACTCCAGCTACCATGCTCCTTACACGCAGATAAACCACACAACAATAATCCAGTCAGTGTCAACCTAGCTGCCGTTTTTAGTAAAAATCTAGCTTTCATACCATATACATTCATTCAGGCAAATCAATTACAGAATACACAGAGCATTATCATTTTCTGGAGCGAGTACGACACTGCCATAACCATCCCCATACCCACAGCAATACTGCAACAAAAAATAAAACACTCCATACTGGTAACGGTATCCACAATATATGCTGCACCTCACCACAATTACCGGTACCACGGATAATCGGTTCATACCAGTGAAATAGCGGCGCATCACGCAACCGAAATGTCCATGGAGCTCCGCAAGACGGCTGGTCAATTAAAGGTAAGTGCTGAATATAAATCTGGTAAATCGCCACACAGAGACCGCCAATCGGAGCCAGACTAACCACAATTGCATTAATCACTTTTTCAATACAGTTGAGATTAGGGCAACAAGCACATAACAGAGCCAGCAATGCAGTAAGGATCACCGCCACTCGTTGCACAATACACAATACACAAGGATTCATACCCAAAACATATTGGCCGACAAACGAAGCAGCAGCACACAGTACAGCCAGAAAAAACACACACCATAATGCTTTACGGAAGCTCATCTTAAGTCCTTTCAAACTGACCCAAATACATCATTTCCATCATCTGATACATAAATAGACACTTATGAACCAGCAACAGTCATATCCCCAATGAGAATAGAACCCACCTTGTGCGTACTGCGTTTCAATGCATCGTCAGCGGCACCTATCATCGCCATAAACATATCCTGTAAACGTGACGCAATCGTAATACCTTCTACGGGATATGTTATGACTCCATTTTCTACCCAGAAACCAGCCGCGCCACGAGAATAATCACCCGTAATACCATTTACACCCTGACCCATCAACTCAGTAACCAGCAAACCCGTACCCATAGTCTTCAACAGCTCTGCCTGAGACTTATGCGTATGATTTAAATATAAGTTATGTACACCACCGGCATTACCCGTCGTAGTCATGCCTAGCTTACGCGCACTGTAACTACTCAGAAAATAGCCCGACACATATCCATCTGCAATAATAGTGCGATCATGCGTAGCCACACCTTCGGCATCGAAATAAGTACTGGCTAGAGCTTTTTTTACATGCGGTCTTTCATGTAGACACACCCATGGTGCCAAAATCTGTTTACCCAGAGAATCAACCAGAAAACTAGTCTCTCGATATAAAGCGCCACCACTAAGCGCTCCCACTAGATGTCCAATCAGACTTCCTGCCACCGTCGTATCAAATACTACAGGATATTTGCCCGTCGCTACAGAGCGACCATCCAACCGACGCACAGTACGAGAAGCAGCAGTCTTACCGATATTCTCTGCTGTATCTAAATCCTTAGGGTCACGCGCCAAATCATACCAGTAGTCACGCTGCATACCAGACGCATCAGAGGCCACTACACTGCAGGATATGCTATGCCGGCTGCCACGCTGATAAGCACAGAAATCATTACTATTGGCATAGACATACTGATAATGGTCTGTCTGAACCTCAGCACCCTCAGAATTGCTGATGCGTGCATCTGTATCCAGTGCAGCCCGTTCTGTTCGTTTACCAATAGCGATAGCTTCATCAGCAGACAACGGCCAGGGGAAATAACTATCCGTATCACCCACATCAGTAGCCAATAAGTCAGCATCAGCCAGTCCTGCACATTCGTCCTGTGCCGTATAGCGAGCTATATTCAATGCTGCTGTAACCACCTCATCAATGGCGCTATTATTAAAATCAGCACTACTAGCCCGGCCTTTGGCATGACCCAAATAAACCGTCACATCTAAAGATTTATCCTGTTGATATTCAATATGTTCAACATCCTGCTGGCGTACTTGCACATTCTGTCCAACTGATTCACTGATATCAATTTCAGCCGCGCTCGCACCTTGCACCCTAGCTTTATACAATGCCTGCCGGCACAACTCTTGTAACTGTTCAGCACCGTGATGAAACATAATTTACCTTCTTGCCAAGAAGCATGCATTCTAGCATGCTGAATTCAGCACTGGCAGCCGCAAAACAGCCATGCCAACTGAAATAATACGGATTTTTTGCTAAAATACACAAATAAAATTCAGATACACTAGTGATACGTAACATATGAACAGCCATACTGAAAACATACTTCAGACAGAAGAAGAATGGGTCAGCAAAACCCGTATGAAAAAGCAAATGAATGATTTGCAGCAACTGGGTATGCAACTAACCAAACTATCCGCAGATACTCTTAAAAAAATCAATCTGCCCGAAGACTTATTACAGGCTGTATTAAGCTATCAAAAAATCAGCTCTAACAGCGCCCTCAAACGTCAGGCACAATATATTGGCCGCCTGATGCGGGAAATTGATACCGCACCGATCAGCGATTTTCTATCACGCCTCAAAGGCGAAAACAGTGCGCATAATGCCTATTTACAGAGACTCGAATACCTGCGAGAGCGTCTGATTGCAGACGACAATAGTCTCACAGAAGTTATCAGCCAGTACCCACATATTGACATCAATAACCTGCGCACACTGATACGCAATGCGCGTAAAGAACAGGCCGCTGATAAAGCGCCTAAGGCATTCAGATCTATTTTTCAGTTATTAAAAAACGAAATTACCGAAGACACACAATCCTAAAATTCATAAGTCAGACTTAAATTAGATTTATGAATATAGCGGTCATATCTTGTGAACAATCAGCATCCTAGTCCGGACCAAAACCATGAGCGATATCCTAAATAAAATCATTGCTACCAAAAAAACCGAAATGGTTGCAGCCAAGTCCGCTGAAACACTGGCTGAAGTACGTGCCAAAGCTTATGATCAGGCACCGGCAAGACCATTTTTGGAAGCCATACATCATAAACATCAGCAAGGCAAAGCAGCCATCATTACCGAAGTAAAAAAAGCCAGCCCTTCCAAAGGACTGATTCGTCCTGATTTTTCACCCGCCGATATTGCTCATGCTTATCAGCAAGGTGGCGCCGCATGCATGTCCGTCCTGACCGACGTAAGCTACTTTAAAGGAAGTCTGGAATACCTGAATATTGCCCGTAATGCCTGCAGCCTGCCGGTATTACGAAAAGATTTCATCATCGACATCTATCAGGTGTATCAATCACGAGCACATAATGCCGATGCTATACTCCTGATAGCAGCAGCACTCAGCCGTACCCAGTTAAATGAATATGAAGCCATAGCCCACGAGCTAGGTATGACCGTATTGCTTGAAATCCATCATGAAGAAGAATTAGAGAAATGCATCTCTATGTCTACCCCACTCTGGGGCGTAAATAACCGTAACTTGCGCACTTTTGAAGTAGACCTACAGCAAACAATCAAACTTCTGCCTGCACTAAATGGCAAAACAGTCGTTACCGAAAGCGGCATTTTTACCACAGATGATATACACATGATGCAGCAGCATCAGGTAAATACATTTCTCATTGGAGAAAGCTTGATGCGCAAACAAAACATAGCAGAAGAACTAAGCCTTCTAGTAAATGCTTGAAGCATAACTATCATTTAAACAGTTTTAATTAGCCTAAAAGGAAAAATCATGGGCGTGATTATTAAAAATGCAGAAGAAATTGCCGCAATGCGCGTAGCCGGCCGGCTGGCAGCTGAAGCACTGGACTATATTGGCCAATTTATCAAACCAGGTGTCACCACCAACGAAATCGACAAACTGATACATGATTACCACATTAACGTACAGGGTGGTTATCCCGCTCCACTAGGATATGGCAATCCACCCTTTCCCAAATCTTGCTGCACATCCGTCAATCATGTTATCTGCCATGGTATCCCCGATGACAAACCTTTAAAAAACGGCGACATCATCAACATCGATGTCACCATCATTAAAGATGGTTTCCACGGAGATTCCAGTCGCATGTATGCTGTAGGCGAAATCAGTCCACAGGCACGCCGCCTAATTAATGTCACCCATGAAAGTATGATGGCCGGTATATCCGTTGTTAAACCAGGAGCAACACTGGGAGACATTGGCTATGCCTGTCAGCAGGTAGCAGAAAATGCCGGTTATTCCATGGTTCAAGAATTCTGCGGCCACGGAGTGGGAAAAGGTTTTCACGAAGAACCACAAGTGTTGCATTATGGTCGCCGCCATACCGGCTTAAAACTACAGCCGGGAATGATATTTACAGTAGAACCAATGGTTAACCAAGGAAAACGCCATTTGCGTATTCTCGGTGACGGCTGGACAGTAGTTACTAAGGACCACAAACTCTCCGCACAGTGGGAACATGAAGTACTAGTAACAGATAATGGCTACGAGATACTCACAATCAGCCCATTGACAGGAAAACCTTAAAATACCAAAAAAAACGTAAAACTTTACATTAATACAACATCTATATCTGATTTAAGGCAATAAATTTTAAAATAGTTTAATTAAAATAAAAATACACCATTCAAAATCACCTTAAACAGGTAAACCATTAGCAATATTGTATTGAATGTAAAAAATATTGTGATAATATTGAAGTCCATAGATAATTATGCATATTGATAAGTATGGTTTATTACAATAAATGACCAAACTTACCAAAACAACTAATATTTATGAATGATCATATTAATTAATTTTACTTAAACATAGACAACTCGTTTTAAGGTATAAAAATTATGAAAGCTTTTAAACCTATCAACAATGTGCGCGAAATCCGTAAAAAACTCGGTTTGAACCAGATTGAATTTTGGAGTCAGGTAGGTGTTACACAATCCGGCGGTTCTCGGTATGAAGCAGGCCGCAACATTCCGAAACCAGTTCGCGAACTGGTACGGCTGGTACATGTTGAACAGCTGGAATTAAGCAAGCTCAATCGCATAAATATGGAAGTTGCCGAATTACTGAAAAACGAGCATCCAGATATGTATCAACAACTTAAAGCAAAAGTAGAAGGAAAATAAATCCTTCATTAAGCCCCTTAAACAAAGCTCCGCACCAGATATTGGGCGGAGCTTTTAGCTTGTTAGCTAAGCATTCAGTATTATAATAAAGGCCTGCAAAACAAACAGGATTTTTCCATGACACACACAGCATCTTCCCTGATGCCTTATTTCGGACTGATACGTGTAAGCGGCGAAGATCGAGCAACCTTTTTACACAACCAATTATCTAATGATATCAATCATTTGTCTGCCAACCATGCTTGTTTAGCTACCTACAATACAGCCAAGGGTCGCGTAATAGCCAATATGCTGGTACTTAATCGGGATAATGATATTATTATATTAACCTCAGCCAGCCTCATCGACACCTTACAAAAAAAACTGCAAATATACATCATGCGCAGTAAAGTAAAACTGGAAATCATGACAGACTGGGGTGCAGCAGTCAGCGTACCCGAAACATTATCCACAGCATCAGAACCTCAGTATGTATTGCCAACTAGCCAGACTAATCAAATCTGGTCCATCAACTTGCCAGATGGGTCAATAATCCAGATTGGAAAAACCAGCCAACTGCCCCCGTTTAATACAGAAGTTATAGAATCATGGAAATTACATGAAATCACCAGCGGTAATCCATGGATTAGCATAGAGACCACAGAAACCTGCGTTGCACAAATGCTTAATCAGCAACTAATAGGTGCTGTTCATTTCAAAAAAGGCTGCTACCCCGGTCAGGAAATCATCGCCCGCGCTCAATACCGTGGTCAGGTAAAAAGAGGGCTAGCACTTATGGAAATAAACGGTTCAGTTTCAGAAGGTAAACCAATTTTTGACAACCATAATGAAGAAGTCGGACTAATAATCAATCAAGTATCACAGCAAACTTCTACGCTGGCTTTGGCAGTAATCAAACACAGTGCAGCCGAATCAGAACTAAAATGTGACAATAATATTATTGTTATAAAAAAATGTTTTTTTAATCCTGCTAATACAGAAAATTCTTAAGCATTAAATGATGCCCTGAACTTCTGATTATGTACTGACTTAAAATACAAGGCTACACATTTCAAAGCATCTTTTCATGCAAAAATATTAATTTGTTTTTTTTCGCTAAACCACACAATTAACAGTTCTAATATTAATCTGTGCTACAATATAAATATTCTCACAAGACGGCCGTAGCCGTCTTGTTTTATTGTTTGCAGAATATATAAAATCATGAGCCAGATTGCCCAAGAAGCGGCACGCCGCCGTACATTTGCGATAATATCCCACCCTGATGCCGGTAAAACCACCCTCACCGAAAAGCTATTACTGTTTTCTGGTGCCATTCTTTCCGCAGGTACAGTAAAAGGAAAGAAATCTGGCAAATTTGCCACTTCAGACTGGATGGAAATCGAAAAGCAACGCGGAATATCTGTAGCTTCTTCAGTAATGCAATTTGACTACCGCCAACATGTGGTCAACTTACTTGATACACCTGGACACGAAGATTTTTCTGAAGATACCTATCGTGTACTCACTGCAGTTGATAGTGCTCTGATGGTAATTGATGCGGCCAAAGGTGTTGAAGCACAAACCATCAAGCTTTTAAACGTCTGTCGTTTACGTGATACCCCTATCGTCACCTTCATGAATAAATACGATCGTGAAGTGCGGGACTCATTAGAATTGTTGGATGAAGTAGAGAATATTTTGCACATCCGCTGCGCTCCGATTACTTGGCCAATTGGAATGGGTAAAAACTTCAAAGGCGTATATCACATCCTTAACGACGAAATATATCTGTTTGAAGCTGGAGGTGAAAAACTTCCCCATGAATTTGACGTTATCAAAGGCATTGACAATCCGCGTTTAGATGAACTTTTTCCCATTGAAATCCAGCAATTACGTGAAGAAATCGAATTGGTACAAGCAGCATCCAACGAATTTGATTTAGATGCCTTTCTGCGCGGTGAACTGACACCAGTATTTTTTGGTTCTGCCATTAATAACTTTGGCATACAGGAAATTCTTAATGCTTTGATTGACTGGGCACCTGCGCCACAGCCACGGGAAACCTTAGAACGCGTTGTCGAACCAACTGAAGCCAAATTCACTGGTTTTGTCTTTAAAATTCAAGCTAATATGGATGCTAAGCACCGCGACCGTATTGCTTTTCTGCGCGTTTGTTCCGGAGAGTTTACTCGCGGTATGAAAATCAAACATCTGCGCCTGAACCGTGATATTGCTGCTTCCAGTGTGGTGACTTTTATGTCTCACACCCGCGAATTAGTTGAAGAAGCATTTGCTGGTGATATCATTGGAATTCCCAATCATGGCAATATCCAGATTGGTGATAGCTTCACTGAAGGTGAACGTCTTACCTTTACTGGTATCCCCTTTTTCGCCCCCGAGTTGTTTCGCGCAGTGCGGATTAAAAATCCATTGAAAATGAAACAGCTTCAAAAAGGATTACAACAGTTAGGCGAAGAAGGTGCCGTGCAGGTATTCCGCCCCCACAACGGTGGCGACCTTATACTTGGCGCCGTTGGCGTATTGCAATTTGAAGTAGTCACTGCCAGACTAGCAAATGAATATGGCGTTGATGCCGTATTTGAATCTGTTAGCATCTGGTCAGCACGCTGGGTATCCTGTGCAGATCGGAAAAAACTGGCCGAATTCGAAAAGGCCAACGTACTCAATCTTGCTACTGATGCCGGTGGCAACCTTACTTATCTCGCGCCCAACCGTGTTAATTTATCTTTAACTGAAGAACGCTGGCCAGATATCCGTTTCCATGAAACAAGAGAATTAACAGCGCAAATAAACGAATAACTCATTCATTTTTTAATTCAGAAAAAGCAGCTTGTCAGATACATTACAAGCTGCTTTTTTATCACTAAAACAAATCTGAAATATCCTATGTAACTAAAGCATAAATGTTTAATAAGTCCAATTAAAACCCAATAGTATATGACGTCTTATATAAAATTGAGTTAAACTACTTAATGCTTATAATAATATACTAATGGTATTCTAATATGATAAAAGATCCAGTAATTGCCGAAGAAATCAGAGATTTAATGTTTAAAATAACCAACGATTTAAACCAGACGCTTTTTAAAGTCCAGGATTGTTGTCCTGAAGAAGAATTCAGAGCTTACAGAAGAGTAGTCGGAAGAATTATGGGAGAAATGCTTGATTTCCTAGAGCCTGCATTCAGGGAGCATCCCGAACTCAAACCCAAGGAATGGGATTGAAACAAACTATAAACAATTACTTATAAATAAAATGGTTAATATTGTTTTCCCTACAGAACCATTACTTATGTTTAACCGGTTTTAGCCGGTTTATTAAATTCATCTTCAATAAAAATAAATCATTTTTATAATCAAATTTTAAAATAAATACTAGCAATTCATATATATATTTTTGGAATGAATCAGCAGATTTTTTTCAGCCCTACAATCAATATTAACAAGAATAATTAACCCTGATACTTTCTATAATTACAAGCGTTATAATATCGACTTACATTTTTATCAAATAAAAACATTATGCCACTACCCCTATCTTCCGATGAACTTCAGCTAAACATAAAATCTGATCTGGTATTACGTGTAGGCAAAATATGTCTGGCAGCAGGTACCGGCAGCTACCGTATCAAACAATCTATGCGCCATGTAGCCAGTATGCTGGGAGTAGAAAATCAGGCGCATATTACACTAACCGAAATCAATTCCACCTGTCGTAGTGGCAAACAGTTTAAAACCGAGGTAACCAACATACAAAGTGTAGGCATTAATACCAATAATATTCAATTACTGGAAACACTATTAATTGACATACAAAACCGTTACCAACAAATGAGCGAAAGCGAATTGATTCGTTATCTCGACCAATCTCTGGCGAAAATCGAAAACCAACCGGCCTTATATAATCTTCCACAATCTGCATTATTTGCAGCTATTGCCTGCTCATCGTTTACTTTTTTAATTGGCGGAGGGCCGGTAGAAATGCTGGGCGTATTTATTGCATCTGGCTTCGGGCAGGCTCTACGGCGTACGCTGTTACATAAGCACCTGAATCAGTTTGTGGTTACCATGCTGGCAGCTGCTGTGGCTTCAAGTTTATATTTTATGATTATCGGCATCAGCTACATATCATTAAAAATTAATATTCAACATACTGCCGGTTATATAGCTTCAATGCTGTTTCTGATACCCGGTTTTCCACTAATTACCGGGGTACTCGATTTAGCCAAACAAGACTTTTCTTCTGGAATCCAGCGTGTGGGTTATGCGGTGACAGTGATTTTTTGTGCCACTTTTGCTGCCTGGATTGTGGCAGCCGGCATACACATGGCACCAGAACCCATGCTGACTCCTACTCTGTATCCCATATGGACAGCCTTTTTTCGTTTGCTTGCCAGCTTTTTTGGCGTGCTGGGCTTTTCATTATTGTTCAATAGTCCGATTAAAACAGCTTTGACAACTGCATTTATCGGCATGTATGCCAATACTTTACGCCTAGAATTAATTGACTTTACCAACATTCCTATACAGGGAGCTTCATTAATAGCTGCTTTCATTGTTGGTCTCAGTGCGTTTTATTTTAGCCATCACAGTAAATCCCCACGTATTGCTTTGTCTGTACCGGCAGTATGTATTATGGTACCAGGAATTTATATGTTCCGAGCTATGTATTTTCTCCAGCAAAACGATATCATTAACGCCATTAACTGGGGTGCACAAGCCATGCTTATCGTACTTTCTCTGCCCCTAGGTTTGGTATTGGCACGTGTTTGCACAGATAAAGAATGGGCATTCAATCAGTTACCAGTTAATGTAAGAAAGTAGTTCAAATCTTGATATTTTCTTAGTTTTATCAAACTTAATAAATATTATTCTGCAAGGAAAAAATCATTGGAATAGGCTACTGAGGATATCACATCAGACACTATTTTAATTAAACATTGAATATTCGATTTATCACCCTATCCAACTTTAATCTGAATCTGCATATACTCATTGATTAAAAGATAAGGCAATCAATGTGCCCAAAATTTTAGTTTATTACTACATAGCTAAAAAAAAGATATCCAATCGCTTGGATATCTTTTTTTTGGAATTCTGGTGCCCAGGAGAAGACTCGAACTTCCACACCATTGCTGGCACATGGACCTGAACCATGCGCGTCTACCAATTCCGCCACCTGGGCTTTTGCATATATTGCAACTTTCAGTTAAAGTATGTCTTTAGCTGAGGAAATGCATTATATATTCTCTAAAGAGATTGTCAATACTATATGAAAAAAAAATCAGATTTACGCCATCAAGACCCTTATTTAGAACGAGAATTACAGAGATATCCTAATCCTTTACCCAGCCGTGAGTGGATTATTGCCGTTTTGGAAAAAATCGGCATTCCTGTCAAAATCAATGAGCTGGCACAAAAACTCACCATTACTGAGGATGAAAAAGAATTTTTTGAGCGCCGCCTGACTGCTATGGCACGTGACGGACAAATTTTAATCAATCGTCGCGGTGCCGTCTGTGTCGCTAATAAGCTGGCTTTAGTAAAATGCCGAGTGGAAGTTCACAAGGATGATTTTGGTTTTGCAGTACCTTTAAATCCAGGTGATGGCGGTGACTTTGTACTCTATACCCGCCAGATGCGTGGGTTGATGAACGGTGACATTGTTACGGTACGACCAGCAGGCACAGATAGACGCGGTCGGCGTGAAGGTCAGGTATTGGATGTGATAGAGCGTGCCAATCAAGATGTAGTCGGCCGCCTGGCTATAGAGCATGGTGTCGCAATGCTGGTGCCAGAAGACAAGCGATTAGGAGCCAGTATTGTGCTCCAGCCTGATTCATTGGGTAAAGCGAGAACTGGACAAGTGTTGGTAGCCAGAATTGAATCTTATCCTAACGCAACACAGGCTGCAGTGGCGCGGGTAATAGAAATTTTGGGGGATTATGCAGACAGTGGAATGGAAATTGAAATTGCTGTTCGCAAACATCATTTACCTTATCAATTCAGCTCAGAATGTCTGACGCAGGCAGCTAAAATACCCGATCACGTAAAGCCTACTGAGCGAAAAAACCGAGTTGATTTGCGCGAGTTGCCTTTAATCACGATTGACGGTGAAACTGCCCGAGATTTTGATGATGCTGTATATGCTGAAAAAATTGGACGTAACTATAGACTTCTGGTTGCAATTGCTGATGTCAGCCATTATGTTCAGCCCGATGATGCAATTGACCGTGATGCTCAGGATCGCGCGACCAGTGTTTATTTCCCGCGCCGTGTCATTCCCATGTTACCTGAAAATCTTTCAAACGGAATATGTTCACTTAACCCTAATGTTGAGCGTTTGTGTCTAGTCTGCGATATGGTTATCACTTATGCCGGCAATATAAAAAGTTATGAGTTTTATCCAGCTGTTATGCGTTCTCATGCGCGCCTGACATATACACAGGCCTGGGACTGGATTAGTAATGATCAGTTTGACGATCCGCTTAAATTGCATGTAATGAATTTATATAGGCTGTATAAGATATTATTGAAAAAACGTCTGCAACGTGGTGCTGTAGAATTTGAAAGTATTGAAACGCAGATGGTTTTTAATCAGCAGGGTAAAATTGAACGAATTGTTCCAGTTGAGCGCAATGAGGCTCATCGGCTGATTGAGGAATGTATGCTGGCAGCAAATGTTTGCGCCGCAGAATTTCTTAAACAGCACAAGCACCCTACCCTGTATCGTAATCACGCTGGTCCAACCAGTGAGCGTTTAAATACATTGCGAGAACAACTGGCATTGCTTGGCTTGAGTCTGAATGGTGGCGATCACCCAACACCTAAGGATTATGCTGAGCTGAGCGAAAAAATTAAAGACAGAGCGGATCGCAATGTTATCGGTGTGATGCTATTACGCTCAATGCAGCAGGCAGTATATGAGCCTCAAAATATTGGCCATTTTGGTTTAGCATATCCTGCTTATACACATTTTACTTCTCCGATTCGGCGCTATCCCGATCTGACTGTACATCGTGCCATCAAGGCTGTTTTACAGCATAAGCAGTATCAGCCAAAATCATGGACTGAGCTTGGAGTACATTGTTCTTTGGCTGAACGTAAAGCTGATAATGCGAGCCGTGATGTTGAAAACTGGCTTAAAACTTACTATATGCGTGACAAAATTGGAGAGGTATTTTCCGGTACAATTTCCGGCATGGCCAATTTTGGATTGTTTGTTACGTTAGATAATGTCTATATTGACGGTATGATCCATATCAGTGATTTGGGTGAGGATTATTTCAATTTTCATCCAGAATTAATGGCCATTATTGGAGAACGTAGCGGTATTCGATTCAAACTGGGCGATAAGGTTACCGTAAAAGTAGCACGAGCCGATCTCGATACCAGCCGAATTGATTTGGTATTAATCAGTGCCAATAGCGGTAAGCGACGCCAGAAAAATAGTGCCCAAAAAATTCAGAATAAACTGAATGTCTCTTCTTCTGGAAAGACACAAAAAGTAACTAATAAAAAGCAAAAGACAAACAAACTAAATTTAGGAAAAAGCCAGCATCCAAAGTCTGAAAAACGTACACGCAGGCAATCCGGCAGCAAAAAAACCTAATTCTAATTTTATCTTTTATCCATTCATTTTTTAAATAACTATTCTTAGCTGAAAAGCAGCTTAGTTGATATTGCATTTATGATAAAGCTTCTATTGTTGTATCTATGGAAGCTTTTATCTTATTCGTTCAAACTTACTATATTTAATGGCATCTAGGTTTTTATATTACCAATACTAGATAATAGAGAAGATGTATAATTTTAATGCTTTAGTTTATCAATTTATCACAGAAAATTTTTATCTAACTCTTAAAAGTAAATTTTTTAAGCCCAATGATATTGGTTGGAACTTTTGATAATACAAAATCATCGGGCATTTTTATTCTGTCAGGAATACATTGATTAGAATAAGAATAATAAAGAAAAAGCCTAAGTCTGTCTCAACAGATTTAGGCTTTTTATAGATATTAAGATTCAACAGATTGAATTCTTAACAACTTATTTGTTTTTACCAGTAGCTGAAGCAATGGCCAGATTTTCTTTACGACTCAGAGCAACGCAAGTTACGCCTTCCGGTAACACCAAATCAGACAAGTGGCGGATTTCACCAGCGCTAATAGTAGCAACATCCAGTTCCAGCACCGCAGGAATATTTTTCGGCAAAGCATTTACTTCTACACTGGTAGCCAGTAGAGATACACGGCCACTCTGCAATTTTTCTGCTGGAGAAATAGCAGCGTTCAGCAGATGCAGTGGTACGCGGATATTGATGGCTTTATTGGCATCAACAGCCTGAAAATCGATATGTTGTACCTGTTGTTTAAACGGATGCATTTGGAAATCACGTACGATAACGTCGTAGGCTTTACCATTTACGTCCAGCTTGATAATGGCAGTATGGAAAGCTTCTTTTTCCAGAGCATACCATAAGGTACGGTGATCAACAGTAATGGCTACCGGCTCGGTGCCTTCACCGTACAATACAGCTGGTACTTTACCTTCGCGACGCAGGCGGCGGCTCGCACCAGTGCCCTGAGCTTCACGGATTTCTGCTTTAATTTCGTAAGACATAACTACTCCAAGGTTAATCATGCCGTCATCGGCCGCGACCAGCTTAAGACGGCATCTGGGGGATTAAGGGAGAAACATCGCTCCCGGTATGGCCACATCTTCGTTAAAGAGATATGACACGGATTCTTCGTTGCTAATACGACGTACTGTTTCAGCCAATAAGCCTGAAATGCTTACCTGACGAATTCGTTCACAATTCTGAGCAGCTACGGATAATGGAATGGTATCGGTTACCACCACCTGATCGATTTCTGATGATGCTATACGCTCAATGGCTTCACCAGAAAATACCGGATGTGTAGCATAGGCCAATACGCGTTCGGCACCACGTTCTTTTAGTGCAGAAGCTGCTTTACACAAGGTATTGGCCGTATCAATCATATCGTCAATAATCAGACAGGTACGATTCTGGATTTCACCAATCACATTCATGACTTCTGCTACATTAGCTTTGGGACGACGTTTATCAATAATGGCTAAGTCAGTACCCAAAGTTTTGGCCACAGCTCGCGCACGAACTACTCCGCCGATATCAGGGCTGACTACAGTGAGATTATCAATGCGCTGTTTTTCAATATCATGCACCAGAATCGGGGTAGCATAGATATTGTCAACTGGTATATCAAAAAACCCCTGAATCTGATCGGCATGCAGGTCCACGGTGAGCACACGGTCGATACCAGCAGAATACAGCATATTGGCTACCAGTTTGGCTGAAATCGGTACCCGCACTGAACGTGGACGACGATCCTGACGAGCATAGCCAAAATAAGGAATGGCAGCGGTAATCCTGCCAGCAGAGGCACGTTTGAGTGCATCAGCCATGGTAAGGATTTCCATCAGGTTGTCATTAGTTGGCGCACAGGTGGACTGTACGATAAATACATCGCGCCCACGTACATTTTCCAGTAACTCAACTGCGATTTCGCCATCTGAAAACTTTCCTACAGAGGCTCTTCCCAATGAAATGTCCAAATGTCTGGCTACGTTATTAGCCAGCTCTGGGTTCGCATTGCCGGTAAACACCATCAAACTGTCGTATGCTGCCATTTCTGTTGTACCTGAATCCTGTTTTGGTTTGCTTTGGTTTGTGTGAGGTAGATTAAACATTAATCTATGGCTTTCTTCGCACCTAGAATACAGGTGCTTTGTCATCAAACAAGTAGGGCATAATTTTCAGATCAAGCAATTTTACTTACTCTATCAGCTATTATGCTTTCTCGTTACCTTTAATTTAAAAGTAATCACCACTTCTTTTGAAAATATTTGCCGGTATGTAATGGTTTGCTGCAGTATCAGGTGTGAATCAGGTTTCATCAGCGGATATTAGTCATTGCAGATAGCAGCATGATAAACAACCATATCCCTATCACGGTAACTGAATCTGTATGTTTTGCAATCCTTTAACCGGTTTGTCTACCACTAAATTATAAACGTTTATTCCTTGATGCAATTTCGTTGCGTCTAATCGATGCCTGTTTTGCATCAACCAGACTATGCAAGCAGCAGATTATACCACTTTTGGCGGGGTAATCATGCTTTTACTCAATGGTTTGTCATTTAAACATTAAATAAGCGTGTAAGTAGACCTTACACGCTTATCTGAATTTGGCTGGGGAGGTAGGATTCGAACCTACGCATACCGGAATCAGAATCCGGGGTCTTAACCACTTGACGACTCCCCAAAAGGGTTTACTACTATATTATTCCAAGTGTGGCTGGGGAGGTAGGATTCGAACCTACGCATACTGGGATCAAAACCCAGTGTCTTAACCACTTGACGACTCCCCAGTGTTTACATTAACAACTGGCTGGGGAGGTAGGATTCGAACCTACGCATACTGGGATCAAAACCCAGTGTCTTAACCACTTGACGACTCCCCAACAACACACATCATTGATAAAACGGATGCCTCGTCAGGGAAGCAACACAATACGTCTGATGCGCGTCAGAAACTTTATTGTAAACAGCTTGAGCGGCACTTTCAGAATCAAATGACAAAAATACACATGCTCCAGAACCACTCATCATGGGTGAACCATACTCAGCCAAAGCTTCAAATGCTTCCCTTACCGCTGGATACTCAGCTAAAACAACGCTCTGCATATCATTGCGCCAGTGCTGTCCTGCTTGAAAGTCTGGCATTATGCGTGGCTTGGAATTTCGTGTCAAGTCTTTATGTGCAAAAATTTTCGCTGTACTGATATGCACTGGTGGCTTGATAATCACATACCATTGTTTTGGCAAGCATATAGGCACCAAGTCCTCACCAATACCGCGTGCAAATGCATTCTGTCCGAAAATAAAAAATGGCACATCAGCACCTAGTTGTACGCCCAAATGTAGTAACTGGTTTTTAGTTAGATTCAGTTGCCAGAGGCGATTGAGTGCCATTAACACCACTGCCGCATCAGCACTACCCCCTCCCAGTCCTCCACCTATGGGAATCTGTTTGTTTAGCCAAATGTCTGCTCCATGCTTGATGCCGGTATGGCCGCGCAGCAATTGTGCAGCACGTACACATAAATCCTGCTGAGATTCGACACCAGATACGGGCGTATGCATGGTTATGCTGCCATTGGTGTTTTTTCTAAGCCAGATATGGTCATACAGTGCTATTAAGGTGAAAATGGTTTCAAGCAAATGATAGCCGTCTGCGCGGCGACCGATAATGCGTAAATCCAGATTCAGTTTGGCAGGTACCAAGAAATGGCTGGCATCAGCCGCTGGCTGAAAATTATCCATATTATGCTAATTCCTGAGTTCAGGATGTTTTATGCCGTAATTCACATTTGGTTGATGATTGGCTTGGAGTATCAGTATATTCATCAAAAACTAGCCTGATATCAAAACGTGCATTATTCAGCTCTACAATATGGGGACTACGGCTATTTATTTGCGGCTGACGCTGAATAATCCAGCCAGACTGTTTGAGTTTGCCGTCGGGTAGTAGCTGGTAGGGTTCATTCTCAATCCAGTATCCTTGTACCCATTGGTTGAGATGATCAAAGGGTAGTACAAATCCAAGCATACGTTGGCTTAATTCTTCAATGCTGCTGGCGGAAAAAACTTGACCTTTGCTGTCTTCAGCAATAACGCCGTCGCTGTCCTGACATAAAACCCCTACGCTATTGCCCAGAGGTGTTTTTACTTCGATGGTTTGTACTAAACCTAAATTCTGCCAACTGAAGTTGGCGTAGGTTCCTTTGCCCTGGTCTTTGATGGCAAGCCGGCCTGAACTATCAAATCCGGATAATGTCTGTTCGTGACCTGCCTGCCAGTCTGAGGTAGTGGTAATTTTCTCTGGTGCCATGCTGCTACAGGCGCTTAAAGCTAAGCTTATAACGGCTGCTGATAGCTGAAGACACGGTTTGCGCAGCAATGAATACATATTATTCCGTTCTGGTTCCTAGTATCGTTTATATATCAATATGGTTTGATTACTAAGTTGATATTCTGGATACAGTCTGCCTGTTCATCAAATGCTGCCGCATATATTGCCATTGCGGTAGCCTCTTAGGAAGTTCAATTAAAATCCGGCTTTCAGACTCATTTAATTAATAGTCTGATTAAGGTTTATTTACTTTGCTCTGTCTGCTCTGATGCTGCTTTGTCAGACAGGCTGGCCGGATTGACAGCAAATTTTTTTAAGGTCTGCTGTAAAACTTTTTGGTCAGAATCCTGATAAGTCAGGCCTTGTACCCAAACCTGCTTTGCCTGCTGTTGTTCACCCATTTGCCAAAGGACTTCTCCCAAATGTGCAGCAATGGCACTTTCTTTTGTATTGCCATAGGCAGTACGCAGCAAAGGTAAAGCTTTTTTGGAATCACCATTAAGATAATACGCCCAGCCCAGACTATCTTGAATAGCGTAAGAATCTGGTTCAATCTGATAGGCATGTTGCAGAATGGTTAGTGCCTCAGCCCAATGCCGTTTTGACATACTCAGCATGGTATAGCCTAATGCGTTGTAGCCTTCTGCATCATCCGGTTTCAATTCGGTATAGGCACGAAAATCCTTGATTGCTTTTTTTGGCTGATCAAGTTTTTCTGCATAAGTTATTCCGCGGAAATAGAGTATAAGCACTACCGGCAGATTGTTTTTTGTAACGACGGCCTTTTTCTGTGCCTCTTCTAGTTGCTGAGTCAGTTTACGCACATATGCCTTGGGTTCAAGCGTTTTAGAATCAATGTATATGGATAAAGCCTGTGGTATGAATACGCCTTCAAAATACAGCGGTTGTTTACTCTGATTCATGCGCTGAAGCCACTGCTGAGCTGCAGCCAAATTATTTTGTTCCACTTCAAGCATACCCATCAGATATGCTTTATCAGTGGCAAATTTATTCTCGGTAACTTTACTTAGCCATTCACGTGTAGCAGGAAGATTTTTTTCAGAAAAATAGCGTGAGGCTGCCATATATGCTGCTTCACTCCGCTGAGTTGCATTTCCTGTCTGCATGACTTTGTTGATGTTGTCGATAAATGCGGCAGATGTACGTTCGTCATTAGAATATAAAGCACTGGCTTGTTGCAGATAAAAATCCACATTTGACTGTGATGCTTCTTTTTTCGCTGTATTTAGCGGCAGGCTGTCTGGCTTGATACCATGTTTATTTAGAATCTGACTCAGTATTTTACGGTCGCTTTTAGGCTTAAGCCAGCCTTGAGACCATATTCGACGTGCATCTGATTCTCTGCCCAGATGCCAGTATACTTCGCCCAAATGGGCAGCCACTTCACTTTCCGGCTGCTGCTGATACGCATACTCAAGCAAAGGCAAGGCTTTCTGAGCATTACCATTTAAATAATACGCCCAGCCCAGACTGTCGTTGACAGCAGGGGACTGACTACTTAAGGCGTAAGCGCGCTCAAGCAGTACCTGAGCTTCGTGCCAGTTTTCTTTCGGCAAACTCAGTAAGGTATAGCCCAACGCATTCAGGCCATCTACTTGATCTGGCCGCATTTGTACAAAGCGGCGCATATCGGCAACGGCTTTAGCTGGCTCGTTAAGTTTATCTGCGTATAACAAGCCACGCAGAAGTAATAAAGGTGGCACATTTTCTGTGCGCTCTTTTGAATTACCCTGCTCTGCTTTGGCCAACATTTTATTCAGATATTGTTCGTACTGTCGGCTGGTGAGTGAAGAGCTGTTAACGAATGTTTGTAGTCGTAATAAATCGGTCGCGCTGAAGAAAATCCCTGGATTTTTGCTTGCCTGAGCTTTGTTCAACCATTTCTGCGCAGCTGACCAGTGTTTTTCTTCCGCTTCGAGCGAACACATCATAAGCGCTTGATCAAAAGCAAATTGGGGATCATCAGCTTTTGCCACCCATGCACGTGATGCTGCTAGGTTGTGTTCATCATAATAGCGCATAGCTACCATGATTGCCGCTTTACTGCGCTGATTGCGGTTACCCAGTTCGGCTATTTTTTCAGCATAAGAAGCAATAGTAGCGGTGTCCGCTTTCTGACTAACGGCGAGGAATGCAGCCTGCAAATAAAGATCGGCACTTTTGCTTCTGGCCAGCAAAGGTTGCAGGGTCTGATAGGCTTGCTGCAATTTGTTATTTTTAATCAGTAACTCTATATATAAACTTTGCCATTTAGAAGGCATACTATCTACACCGGTTTGCTGATAGAAATCCAGCAGATATTGTGGCTGTTTAATATTTATTAAGTTTAGAGTGAGCTGGCTAGCCGGAAAAATATCGCTATCTAAACGCACCAGTGCCTGTAATGCTTTGATGGTCTGCTCTTCATGTGCACCGGTTACCCCATAGATGGCATCAGCAATCATAGCTTCGGCCATCTCAGGATGTAGTAATGCAGTTTTGTGGATTGGCGTATTCAGTTCATCCGAGGCATTCAAGTGGTTCAAGCGAAATTGTGCCAGTTTTAAAAACAGCCGACGCAGCTGATAATCGTTGGCATGAGATAAAACGGCGTCTGTGTTTTTGACTACTTGCGTGAAATCGTTTTTGGCCAATGCCAGCTCCCACAACAGGCGCTGTCTAGCAGGAGTTTCATTTGGTTCGATTTGCTTCCAGCGCTCAGCAATAGCTTGCGCTTCGGCTATTTTATTGGATCCAAGAGCCATTTCCATAGCACGTTCAGCAACTTCAGGCTCCTGTGTATGTTCGAGCATGCGCATGTCTGTTGCCAATGCGATATCGCTTTTTCCCTGCGAATAAATAAGTTCGCTAGCAAAGAGGGTGAAGATGTCATTAGCACGGCTAGCAATAGTAAGACGCCTTTGTAGTGATTCAGCATCATCGGGTGAAGTAATTTGGTTTACCCGCTCTATTCTGGTCTGAATCGAGGGTATTGATGTCGGCCGTTCTTGAGTATTGCCCGCATTAGCCGCACTGATGGCGATTAAGCTCATAACAATCGGGGTAAGGCGATGAATCCAACGAGGCATTAAACTTCTCCAAATATGCTGATCAGTTGTTGTAAAGACTGATTTTAAACTAATAACAATTCTATTACGGTATGGGCTGTTTCGATTTATTCAGCTAAATCAGATGTCTGTTCATTTATGTTATGCAAACAATCTTGAAAACCGGCCGTTGCCCGCTTAATAACTATTTTTCATTGCGGTAAAGTAATTTGCTACTTTACCACAGACATTTTTGGCTGCGCATACATCTAACAGTTTTATCTTACTGCCCATGGCAGAGGTATACACTTTCAAATTTATTTTCATGATGATATTGTGTCGATTTTATTCAGAATTTTATCATTAAATTATGCCCGAACTTCCTGAAGTTGAAACCACTCTGCGAGGAATTGCGCCTTATATTGTGAATCAGACTATTGACTGTGTTGAAGTGCGACAGCCACGGTTGCGCTGGCCGGTGATGGAGAATCTGAGTGCGCAACTTGAGGGTGAAATAGTTGTTTCGGTGAAACGGCGGGCAAAATATCTGTTAATTGGATTAGTTTCAGGAACCTTGATTATTCATTTAGGTATGTCTGGAAGCCTGCGTATTTTTACTGACTCCAGCGCGCCAGCAGTGAAAAAACATGACCATCTGGATATTATGTTTACTAATGGCACTTTGCTGCGCTTTCATGATCCCAGACGCTTTGGGGCGGTCTTGTGGTTTGTTGGCGTAGTTGAACACCATCCTCTATTGGCTAATTTAGGACCAGAACCTCTAAGTGAAAAATTTAATGAGGAATATTTGCAGCAAAAACTGGCTAAACAAAAGCGAGCGATTAAACTGGCAATTATGGATAATCATACGGTGGTGGGTGTAGGCAATATTTACGCCAATGAGGCACTATTTCGCTCCGGCATTCATCCTGCAGCAGCCGCCATGAGCTTAAACAAAATTCAGGTTAATGCACTGACTAGAGCTATCAAGCAAATATTGGAGGAAGCAATTAATGCTGGTGGGAGTACGCTGCGCGATTTTGTAAACAGTGCTGGTAATAGTGGCTATTTTCAGTTACAACATTATGTATACGGACGAGCTGGAGAACCGTGTTTAAAATGCGGCCATCCGATTGAGAAAATGGTATTGGGGCAACGTAGCAGTTTTTATTGCCCTCATTGCCAAAAATAACGACAAATAACAATGACATCATCAAAATCTACTTCTTTTTTTACCCGCTATAAACGTATTTTTAAACTGGCATTGTGGCTACGACAAACCATCAGACGGGTTAATCATTTTGAGCAACTCAGTGCAACCGAACGGAATGGAGAACTGGTTTCCATTGGAAGAAATTTGCTCAACATACTTCATATTAAGGTAGAACCGCAACAACCTCTACCAAATACAGCCAGTATGCCGTGGCTGACTGTGGCTAATCATGTGAGTTGGTTGGATATATTTGTGCTGATGGCCTATATACCAGGCGGGTATATTGCCAAACAAAGTATTCAGTCGTGGCCTATATTGGGCAAACTTGCTACTAATGGTGGTACCGTCTACATTAACAGGCTGTCACGGCAGGATATTAGCCCTGTGATTAAAGCTATCAAAGAAGCTTTGCTGCAAGGCAGAAATGTGCTCTTTTTTCCCGAAGCGTACACCTCTGAAGGTTTGACCACCTTACCCTTTAAAGCTGCTCTATTTCAAGCCGCCATTGATGCAAATCGGCCGGTAATGTCTGTTGCCATACGTTATTACGATACACAGGCCAAACGCACACCTAAAGTAGCCTTTGCCGGTAAAACCAGTTTGCTGCGCAGTCTGTGGAACATAGTTTCGATACCTGAAATTACAGTAAAAGTGGATTTTGCTGAACCACTAATGATTACAGAAAATAAACATGCAGATCGTTTTCAACTTAAAACGATGGCAGAAGAATTTATTCAGCAGAAAGTTCTGAGCGACAGCCCGCTGGCTACAACTTTCGCAAACAAAATGAACCGTGAGCAATAGTATTAACTAGAAAAATGTCAGCAAATTCTATGGTGCTAATCGCTGCTTAATCCATAGGCCTTTTTCTCGCATATACTGAACACGGTCATGCAGACGGCTAGGTCTTCCCTGCCAAAACTCCACAAGATCAGGCTCGACCAGATACCCACCCCAATGCGGAGGACGTGGTACGTTCAGCAAGTATTTTGCTCCAAATGCAGCGGCACGAGTCATCAGCACGGCTTTGCTACTGATAACCGAGCTTTGCTCACTTGCCCAGGCTCCGATACGGCTGCTGTAGGGACGGGAACGGAAATAAGCATCAGAATCTTCAGCAGCTAGCTGCAGTACTACGCCCTCCACCCGCACCTGACGTTCCAGCTCTGGCCAAAAAAAAGTCAGTGCAGCATAGGGATGCTGGCTTAAAGCACGACCCTTACGGCTATGATAATTGGTAAAGAACACAAAGCCCTTTTCGGTCACTTCTTTTAATAATACGATGCGCGCATTAGGACGGCCATGTTGATCCACTGTAGCTACATTCATCGCAGTAGGTTCATTCACTTTGGCATGTATGGCTTCTGTTAGCCACTTTTGAAACTGTTCTAGTGGATGAGCACAACAATCGGCTTCACTAAGTGACTGTTGGCTGTAATCCTGACGTATGTCATGCAAATCCAGATTATTCATAGTATTAATTTATACATACAAAAATGATGATAGCAGTGCAAGACCGTCTTGCTGATTTTTCGGTACTAATAGCGTATAATTGAGCACTTTAACAGCTTTATATTTAATCGTAATATAAAGTCTGGTTGGCAATTATCCTACCCGCCGCAGCGGGTAAACGCAAATAACTTCAGGCAACATGTCTTTAACCGTTATCGGACTTAATCACCAAACCGCTCCTGTTTCTGTGCGCGAACGTCTGGCCTTTCCGGCTGCTGTACTGTCAGAAGCACTGTGTTCACTCGGCTGTCAGACAAATATTGCTGAAGCGATGATCTTGTCCACCTGTAATCGCACCGAAATCTATTGTATTGGAGATGCTGACGCTGCCATACAGTGGTTGGCCAGTTATCATCAGTTACCATTCACAGAATTCGCACCTTATCTGTACAGACTGCACGATGTGCAGGCCATACAGCATGCTTTTCGGGTGGCTTGCGGTCTGGATTCCATGGTGCTGGGTGAACCACAGATTCTGGGACAGCTTAAAGAAGCAGTGCGCATAGCTCGCTGTCAACATACTTTACACCAGCACCTGAATGCATTATTTGAAAAAACCTTTGCAGCAGCCAAAGAGATTCGCAATGAAAGTGCCGTTGGTGAAAATTCAGTGTCCATGGCGGCGGCAGCGGTGAAAATGGCTGCACAGATATTTCCTGATATTGCCGCGTTGAATGTGTTAATGGTGGGTGCCGGTGAGATGATTGAGCTAGTGGCTACCTATTTTGCTGCAGAGCATCCGCGACGCCTTACGGTACTTAATCGCACACTAACCAGAGCTCAGGAGTTGTGCAGCAAATTGAATAACGGTGCTAATGCCCGTATTCTGACGGACTTACCTGATATCCTGCCCGAATACGATGTGGTGGTGTCCTCCACTGCCAGCCCGTTTCCGGTCATTGGCAAAGGCTTGGTCGAACGGGCACTTAAACTACGGCGCGGTATGCCTGTATTTCTGCTTGATTTAGCTGTGCCACGTGACATCGAGACTGAAGCCGGCGAGCTCAACGATGCTTATCTATATACTGTGGACGATATGGTCAGTATTGTGCAGCATGGGCAGGCTGCCCGACAGCAAGCTGCCGCAGCTGCAGAAAAAATGGTGGCTTCCAAAGTGGCTGAATTTATTGCCTGGCAGCAGACACGCAGCAGTGCACCCTTGATTTGCGCTTTGCGTAGCCAAGGCGAAGAACAGCGCTGCAAAGTGGTAGCTAAGGCTATGCGCCGCTTGCGTAATGGCACAGCAGTTGAAGAAGTATTGCAACGTCTGAGCCATGAACTTACCAATACTCTCCTGCATGCCCCTACTCGTGCGCTGAATAAAGACAGCCAGCAACATCCTGAGCTGGCAAAGGCCATTAGTTTGATTTATCACCTGAATGATTCACATTTACAGCAGTAAATGTAATTCAGCAATAGGTTTGCAGTAGTACTCACCAAAAGTTTCAATTGATTAAAAGTTTAAATAATTACAGGATTCCAGATGAAACCTTCATTGATAGAAAAGTTACAGCACCTGACAGAACGTCTGGAGGAAGTAACCGCATTGCTGGCTTCTCCTGATGTTACCAACGATATAGACGAATATCGTCGCCTCACTCGTGAACATGCAGAACTCACGCCGGTGGTGGATACATACCGCCAGTACACACAAGCGCAAACTGATCTGACAGCTGCTGAAGAAATGCTGACAGACCCAGAATTAAAAGAATTTGCAGCAGAAGAAATTACCCATGCGCGCAATCAGATTGCTCAGTTAGATGGTGAACTGCAAAAACTGCTCTTACCTAAAGATGAAGACGACGATAAAAATATATTTATCGAAATCCGTGCCGGTACCGGCGGTGATGAAGCAGCTTTGTTTGCAGGTGATTTGATGCGCATGTATACCCGTTTTGCCGAACGTATGGGCTGGCAGGTAGAAATTGTATCAGCCAGTGAAAGCGACTTGGGCGGATATAAGGAAGTGATTGCACGTATTGCCGGCATGAATGTATACAGCCAGCTCAAATTCGAATCAGGTGGACATCGAGTACAACGTGTACCGACTACTGAAAGTCAAGGCAGAATACATACTTCAGCCTGCACCGTAGCCATCATGCCCGAAGCTGACGAAGTTGCGGAAGTACAGTTGAATCCGAATGATTTGCGTATTGATACCTTCCGTGCATCCGGCGCCGGCGGACAGCATATCAATAAAACCGATTCGGCCGTACGTATCACCCATCTACCCACCGGTATGGTAGTAGAATGTCAGGATGGCCGTTCACAACATGCGAATAAAGCACAGGCAATGAAGGTACTTGCTTCACGCTTATACGAACAGCAGAAGCATGCAGCTCATGCCAAAGAAGCAGCCGAGCGCAAAAGTCTGATTGGCAGTGGTGACCGCAGTGAGCGCATTCGCACATACAATTACCCTCAGGGACGGGTCACAGACCATCGCATAAATCTTACTTTACATAAACTTGATTTTATTATGGACGGTGATTTAAGCGAATTGACACAGGCACTGATAGCCGAGCATCAGGCTCAGCAGCTGGCGCAGCTAAGCAATGCCAGCTAAAGCACAAAAAAGCTGTTCTGGTACACCAGAACAGCTTTTGTTTTACATACCTGGCAAAATCGAATGAAGACTGCTGCCGTAAAACAGAAACCAGATAGCAGCTATGGCCAGCACAATACCCGCTAGATTCAAGCCATTAATTTTTTCTTTAAATATCAGAGCACCAATTACCGTAGCTAGCGTAATCACACCCAGATTCATGCCAGCAAATACCAGTGACGGGTTCTGCTGAAACTGCTGATGAGCACGAATATAAAACAAAATATTAGCAAAATTCAGACAGCCCAGTAGTAAACCGGCCAGAATACTGGCTGCATTCCAGACCGTTCGGCGTAAAAGCAAATAGCCTATAATCAGCACAGCAGCCAAAATAAATGCTATCAGCAAAGTCGGGGCAAAAGCTGTGCCGCTTTTAGCCATCTGCTTAAATAAAATATCCGTAGTGCCATAACACAGCCACACCCCGAAAAGACAGCCTGCGGTACTGAAAAACCCACCCGTTTGCTTACTTTTAGGCGATTTTTCGCGATAAAGTAACGCCAGCAAAGCCATCAGAGCTAGTGCAATCCCAATTATTTTATTATTACTCAGGCTTTCACCAAACCATATAAAAGCCGCCAGTATAGGTAAAAATAACGAAAGGCGCTGTGCCGCATCTGTTTTAACCATACCGGCCTGCTCAATGGCTTTGCCCAACACAATAAAGCCTAGTGGCAGCCCGATACCCAGTGCAAGAAAAATTATCCAGTGGTGGGCATAAACTTGCCAGTCTGATAACTGTGGATGCAGAAACAACCAACTGCATAGAGCGGCAACTGGATAACCCACCGCTACCGCCTGAGCAATAACCACTCCATTTCTACGTGCTACTTTCAGCAATACGGATACAGCCACACTACATAAGATACTGATAATCAGAAAATGCATTTTTTCCCCTAAAACAAAATTTAGCGCAGATTAACAGCTTATTCAGAATTTTAAAAATCAAAATCCGCCTGTATCCATAATTTTTCTATTAAACTGTCCTTGTCTTCACCAATTTGTCGTGACTGCTGCAACAGTTGTTCAAGCTTGCGCCGGCGCAATTGACATAAACGCAGTACCTGCTGCTTCTGCCTATCAGAAAACTTTAACCAATACAGACGCTCATCCCTACTGCGCAGGCAACCTTTGCAATAGCCTTTATGATTACTTTCACATACGCCGCGACAGGGGCTCGGAATAACAAAAAATTCCAACTGTTCCATTACGCAGATTCCTATGTATAAAACAATACAGCATTCGTAGATAACATCTTTAGCCGATAAAGCACAATAGACACTTCATGGCTATAACCTGGCAGCAGTCGAAACAAACCCGCGCGATTAAGATTAGCAGACAGCCTGATTTTGCTAAAAATTCCACGAAAAGCAGAGTAAATGTTATAATTCAAGGTTAATTTACCTCTGAATAGCAAATACAACTAGGTTACACACCCCCATGAGTAAAAAAATTCGCAATATTGCCATTATCGCACACGTCGACCACGGCAAAACCACACTGGTAGACCAGCTACTACGCCAGTCTGGTACATTTCGTGCCAACCAGCAAGTAGACGAACGGGTAATGGACAGCAACGATCTAGAAAAAGAGCGTGGCATTACCATTCTGGCTAAAAATACTGCCATCGAATATGAAGGCTATCACATTAATATCGTCGATACCCCGGGACACGCTGATTTCGGCGGCGAAGTAGAACGCGTACTGGGCATGGTAGACTGCGTACTACTACTGGTCGATGCACAGGAAGGCCCGATGCCGCAAACCCGCTTTGTTACCAAAAAAGCACTGGCACTGGGATTAAAACCAATTGTGGTTATCAACAAGATTGATAAGCCTAGTGCACGTCCAAACTGGGTAATCGACCAGACTTTCGAACTTTTTGACAAACTGGGTGCCACAGACGAACAGCTCGACTTTCCCATTGTTTATGCTTCCGGTTTGACTGGCTTTGCTAAACTGAATGAAGAGGACGAATCCAACGACATGCGTCCGCTGTTTGAGACCATTCTCAAATATACACCTGAACCGGCCGGCGATGCCGACCAACCTTTGCAATTGCAGATTTCCCAGCTGGATTATGACAATTACACCGGCCGTCTCGGTATTGGCCGTATTCTGAACGGACGCATAAAACCGGGTCAGGTAGTTGCTATTATGAATGAAGACCAGCAGATTGGTCAGGGAAGAATCAATCAGCTACTTGGCTTTAAAGGTCTAGAGCGCATTCCACTACAGGAAGCAGAAGCTGGTGATATCGTCACCATTTCCGGACTAGAAGATATTGGTATCGGCGTCACCATCGCAGATCGCGAACAGCCACAAGGCTTACCAATGCTCAGCGTGGACGAACCTACTCTTACCATGGACTTTATGGTAAATACCAGCCCTTTGGCCGGTACAGAAGGCAAATTCGTTACCAGCCGTCAGATTCGCGAACGTTTGCAGAAAGAACTGCTGACTAACGTTGCTCTGCGGGTGGAAGACACCGCCGATGCCGATGTTTTCCGCGTTTCCGGCCGTGGCGAACTGCATCTAACCATTCTGATTGAAAACATGCGCCGCGAAGGTTATGAGCTAGCCGTGGGTAAACCACGCGTAGTATTCCGCGAAATCGACGGCATAAAATGCGAACCCTACGAAAATCTGACTGTCGATGTAGAAGACAACACCCAGGGCGCTGTCATGGAAGAGTTGGGCCGCCGCCGTGGTGAACTTACCAATATGGAAAGTGATGGCAAAGGACGCACTCGCCTAGAATATCGTATTCCAGCTCGCGGCCTGATTGGTTTTCAGGGCGAATTCATGACCATGACTCGTGGTCAAGGACTGATGAGCCATGTATTTGATAACTACGCACCGGTGAAGGCAGAAATTCCCGGCCGTCGTAATGGCGTACTGGTTTCACAAGAACAAGGTGACGCTGTTGCCTATGCACTGTGGAACCTTGAAGACCGCGGCCGCATGTTTATCAATCCGGGCGAGAAAATTTACGAAGGTATGATTATTGGCATTCATAGCCGTGATAACGATCTAGTAGTCAACCCTCTGAAAGGCAAAAAACTGACCAATGTCCGTGCCTCCGGTACCGATGAAGCTGTGCGCCTTACTCCGCCCGTTTTAATGTCTTTGGAAGCAGCTGTAGAATTCATTGATGATGATGAACTTGTAGAAATCACTCCTCAGACCATTCGCCTGCGTAAACGTTATCTAAGCGAGCAGGAACGGCGCAAACACTTTAAAAAACTGGATTGATTCCGACCTTTCCTGCACAACAGGCAGCCTCAAAATGGCTGCCTGTTTCAGCATTTACACAATAAAAACCGTTCGCATACCATTATATGGTATTCACCTTCATCGCTGATTGCTGATCACAGCTTTAACAGCAAAATAAGTTTAAGAAGAGAATCATGGAGTTTTCATATATGTATACATTACCAACGGCCACTGCGTCCAGAACAGACATCAATATACAAATACCATTTCCAACTGCTACAATTATTGGTTGGTCCTAACCGATTACATAACTTTTACCTTCACAACATAATTTACTCTTGAGTGTGACAGCAGCATCCCCAATCTACAAATATTATTCCTTTTTTCGCGAGGACTTATCTGCCATGACCTCAGTTTTGGTGATATTGGCTATTGTTTTATTACTTATCGGGCTGTTAGGTACATTTATGCCCGCCCTACCCGGATTGCCACTTATGTTTGGCGGCGCATGGCTATTGGCTCTAAGCAGCGATTATCAGATTATGGGTACAGGCACACTGATTACGTTGGCAATTCTCACCGCCTTAGGCTGTGGTATGGATTACATGGCTGGCGTACTTGGAGCCAAGCATAGTGGTGCCAGCAGAAAAGCCATCTGGGGGGCTTTTATCGGTGCTATTATCGGCATGTTCTTTGCCCTTCCCGGTATGATATTAGGCCCGTTAATCGGAGCAGCAACCGGTGAATTCATTGCCAGACGTAATTTAGTGGCCGCTGGGAAAGTAGGATTCGCTACCCTAATTGGCCTAGTTCTCGGCGTTGTTGCCAAAATCGGCTGCGCATTTGCCATTCTGATCACAATCGCCGTGATGTATCTCTATCATTTATATTAACTGAATATTTAACTAACCACCAAGAGAAAAGGCTACTGTATTTGTAATAGAATACATAGCCTTTACTTTTTAAAATTTTATCCATTCTCACGTATGCGGCAATGATTGCCGGTCGGCGCAGGCTTGTCTTATCATAGCTTGCCCATAACTAGTGAAAATCTAATTAATTATTTCCTATAAAACAGAAACTATGTCCGCTGTTGCCCCTTTTGCGTTACCCAAAAGCAGTCAGACCGTACACTGGCCGGATTTAAATGCTGGTAGTCTGCCATTTCTTCTCAGCAAGCATTTGCCTGAAAAAAAACTAAAAATTGTTCTCACAGCGGATGCAGAGCAGGCTATCCGTATTCAGACGGCATGGCAGTTTTTTGACCCAGCTGCGCGTATTGTATTTTTTCCTGACTGGGAAACCTTACCATATGAACATTTTTCTCCCCATCAGGAGCTGGTATCCGAACGCCTTAGCACATTATGGCAATTAAAAAACGGACTGGTTGATGTTTTACTGTTGCCGCTAGCCACAGCAATGCAAAAAATCGCCCCGCCTTCATTTTTGCTTGGCCGTACATTCTGGCTCAAAACCGGCCAGCAATTGGACACTGATGCACTCAAACAAAGCCTGATAGAAGCAGGCTACAACCATGTTACCCATGTAGTAGCCACCGGTGAATTTGCCACCCGTGGTGGGATACTGGATATATTCCCGATGGGTAGTGACACTCCATTCCGTCTCGATTTATTTGATAATGAAATCGACACCATTAAAACATTCGACGCCGATACTCAGCGCACCCTGAACAGTGTTGAAGAAATCCGCCTGCTGCCTGCACATGAATTCCCCACCGACAGCGATGCCCAAAAAATTTTTCGTAGCCGTTTTCGTGAAGAAATCAGCAGTGATCCCCGTAAAGCAACAGTCTATGCAGCTGTATCCGAAGGCCACTTCGGTGCCGGAGTGGAATATTATCTGCCTCTATTCTTTGAAGAAGAATGTGTCAGCATTTTTGACTACATCAATCAGGATGCTATTCTGGTCAGTCTAGGAGATATACACAACGAAGCAGCACGTATCTGGCAGGATGTTAAACAGCGCTATACCATGGCACAAGGCGACCCAGCCTATCCACCGCTGGCTCCGCATTATTTATATATGAGTGAAGACCAGATTGGGGCACGCATCAAAGCATATGCGCGTGTGGTACCGGAGCTAAGCAACCATAATAGCTACACCTTGCCTGATGTTGCCGTCGATAGACAGTCTGACGATCCTCTGCACTCTCTGAAAGCTTTTTTGCAACAGTGGTCTGGTAAAGTATTAATCTGTGCTGAAAGCCTTGGCCGACGTGAAACCATGCTTAATTTCATGCGTGAGTATCAATTGCAGCCACATATCGTCAGTGGCTGGGCAGATTTTCTTCAAGCCAAGGCTGAGTTGTGTTTGACCATTGCACCATTAAGCTATGGCTGCCTGTTGGCCGAACAAAGGTTGGCCATCATCACCGAAGCCGACTTATATCAATACGTCGTACGTGGTCGCCGCACCCGCCGCAAACACAGTGCCGTTTCCGACGGTATGCTGCGTGATCTGGCAGAAATCAAAATTGGCGACCCTGTTGTACACGAACAGCATGGCATTGGTCGCTATCAAGGTCTGGTAACACTTGATCTGGGTGAAGGTGCCAGTGAAATGATGCTGCTGGAGTATGCCGAAGGTTCACAGCTATACGTACCAGTCAGCCAGCTGCAATTGATTTCCCGCTATGCGGGTAGCGCACATGAAAATGTTAGCCTGCACAAACTCGGACATGGTGCATGGGATAAGGCACGGCATAAAGCTGCTGAAAAAGCCAGAGATACTGCTGCCGAACTCTTAAACCTCTATGCACGGCGTGAAGCACAGCAAGGGCATCGCTTCAACCTAAACGAAATAGATTATCAGGCCTTCGCCAATGGCTTCGGCTATGAAGAAACTGAAGATCAGGCGGCCGCTATTGCCGCCACTCTTAAGGATTTATGCGCAGAAAAACCAATGGATCGGCTTATTTGCGGCGATGTAGGATTTGGTAAAACGGAAGTTGCCTTACGGGCAGCTTTTGTAGCCGCTATGGCTGGCAAGCAAGTCGTGGTACTGGCTCCAACTACTCTGCTGGTTGAGCAGCATGCCCAGAATTTTGCCGACCGCTTTGCAGATTTTCCCATTAAAGTTGCTCAACTTTCACGTTTTAATACCAGCAAACAGACACAAGCCACGCTTGCTGGACTAGCAGATGGCACTGTTGACATTGTTATCGGCACACATAAACTGGTTCAGCCGGATGTCCATTTCAAAAATCTTGGTCTGGTCATCATCGATGAAGAACATCGATTTGGCGTTCGTCAGAAAGAACAGCTAAAAAGCCTTCGCGCCAATGTTGACGTACTGACTCTTACCGCCACACCGATTCCACGCACCTTGAGCATGGCTTTAGAGGGTCTACGTGATTTTTCCCTGATAACCACCGCACCCAGCCGCCGTTTAGCCGTTAAAACCTTTGTCCGTCCCCTCAGCGATGGACTGATACGTGAGGCAGTAATGCGCGAACTGAAACGTGGTGGCCAAGTTTTTTTTCTGCACAATGAAGTAGACACCATCGCTAATGCTTATGAAAAACTAAGTAGTTTATTGCCAGAAGCACGCATTGGCATTGCACACGGACAGCTACGAGAGCGCGAGCTGGAACAAGTAATGCGTGACTTTCTACAACAGCGCTATAACGTACTGCTATGTTCAACCATTATCGAAACTGGCATAGACATCCCTAATGCCAATACCATTATCATTGAGCGTGCAGATAAATTCGGTCTGGCACAACTACATCAGCTGCGCGGCCGTGTAGGTCGTTCCTATCATCAGGCCTATGCTTATCTACTTGTGCCCGAAGCCATGACCAAAGATGCTCAGAAACGACTGGAAGCAATTGAAATGGCCGATGATTTAGGCGCCGGTTTCACTCTAGCGATGCAAGACCTGGAAATTCGCGGTGCTGGTGAAATTCTCGGAGAAGGTCAGTCTGGTGAAATGATTCAAGTAGGTTTCACCCTCTACACTGAAATGTTAAAACAAGCAGTACGCAATTTGAAAAAAGGCCGCGAACCGGATTTAGATGCGCCACTAGGCATTACCAGCGACATTAAACTACACAGTCCAGCTTTGTTGCCAGAAAGCTACTGTCCAGACATCCATGCACGCCTCGTTTTGTACAAACGGCTGGCCAGCAGTGAAACCGAAGCTGAAATAGACCAGATTCACGAAGAATTAATTGACCGTTTTGGCTTGCTTGAACCGGCAGTATCCACACTGATCGCCAGTCACCATCTGCGCCTCGAAGCAGCAAATCTGGGTATAGATACCATAGATGCCAGCAGCGAAAGCATAACGTTCACATTTAGCAAGCATCACTGTATTAATCCGGCAACCATCGTTGCCATGATGCAAAATGATAAAAATTACCGCCTTGTCGGTGCAGACAAACTCAGAGTGAATATCGGCATAGAAGACGTGCAACAACGAGTGCAAATAATCAAGAATATTATGAAACAACTCGCAGTAGATGCCAGCTGAAACCGAATGTATTTATATCTGACACCAGCTTTTTAACACACTCATTGAGATTTACTTGTATATCATTCAGCGCAATTACAGCTTACTACAATTGCGCTGTTTGCCGATTTTTAGCGCACATTATCCAGTGCAAACAACTCAGATCCATGCCGTTTCAACCATAAACGCGCATCATGCGTCTTTGATGTATATTTGGCCACCATTGCCCAAAAGTCCCTACCATGATTCGCATAGCGCAGATGACATAATTCATGAATACAAACATAATCAACCACAAACGCCGGAGCTCCAATTAAACGCCAATTTAGACGGATACCGGTACGCCTGCGGCATACACCCCAAAATGTACGTGCTTGAGTTAACGCCATAGATGCGGGTTGTTGCTGTATCACAAGTGCCCAATACTGTAAACGCGATATTAGCTCAGTCTGAGCACACTGCCTTAGCCACGTTCGCAGTATATCAGGCGCGGATGCTTCAGATGTCTCTGGTAACAAAAAGCCCTGTTGCTGATACCATTGTACAGTCGAGAGCCCCTTAGCAAAGGTATAAGAGAAGCGTTGCCCACGATACCAGATAGTGTTCGGTAACTCTGTTTTAATAGATTCTGACTGCTGCCACAATCGTTTAAGCGCCGCTTCATTGGCACCAAACCATTTCTGCAATTGTTTCAGGGAGACAAAAGGCGGTATATTGACAATCAACATAGAAGCCGAAGCGACGCGTACAATGATATTTTTCCGCGCCGTCCGCCGCAAGTGAAACTTGATAACACAGCCATCTTGAGTAGTGTGAATAATCACCGACATATTTATGCTCAAGCAGAATTCTAATCGGCAGACGCGAATAAACGTAACAGATTTATCAATGTATGCACAACCTAGCCATTGCTTAATCAAAGTATTTATGAAAATCAACTATCTCTTCTTTAAACAGCCATGTAGAAACTAGATTTTGATTACAGACAACTAAGCAACACTAAGTTAGCCAATTAAAAAACAATAAATCGTAATTAATGAATTGATTTTCAATCTATTATTTGGCCTCATTAAATTGATTAGTGAGGTAAGACAGGCGTGGGTACTTGAGGATTTTTCGGTGCAAAAGGTCCCACACCCTGAATTTCTATCTGTTTGTCTTCTATCCACTGCTCACAATGCTTAATTAGCTCTTCAGGATTATGTGCCTGTTCATAGTGTATTGGCGCACCAATCACTACGGTCACTTTACCTGGATACTTCAAAAAAGAGTCCTTAGGCCAGAATTCACCACTGTTTAAGGCTACTGGTATCAAATTAAGATGTAGTTCCTGAGCCATGCGCGCAGCGCCTTTTTTATAATGACCGCGATAGCCCGGTTTAATACGGGTACCCTCAGGAAAGATGCAAATCCACATGCCTTTCTGATGGCATATTTTGCCCTGACTGATTATCTGCGCATTTGCTGCTTTGGGATTATTACGGTCTATCCCGATAGTGCCACGCCATTTCAACGCCCAGCCAAATACCGGAATCCGAAAAAGCTCACGTTTTGCCACAAAAGCCAGATCTGGGAAAAAATACAACATAGCCAGCGTTTCCCAGCCCGATTGATGTTTACAACATACAATACCCGGTTCCTGCGGAATATTTTCCCGGCCAATTACTTCATATTTAAGGCCAATAATATGTTCCAGCATCCAGAACAGGGTTTTACCCCATGCAGTTGTCGTCCATGTCACGCCTTTAGGGACAAGCATGGAAACAATCACCACCATCAGCCAAACTAGCGAGAATATACACAAACAAAACCAGTAAATTAAATTACGTAACAACAGCATGTTAAATTATTCCTCGGCTGATTTTTCAGCCTGTGTACGACAGAATTTAGCAAAATCAAGCAAATCGTCATACACCTGCGTATCTTCAGGCAAAGTTTCCATTTTTAGCGTTTCTTTGCCTTTCCCCGTTAATACCAGTATTGGATGGCCTCCGATGGCTGCTATTGCTTCCATATCACGAATACCATCACCGACCAGCCATGTATCCTCTGCTCTCATATGTAGCCGGTCGAGTATATCCAGCAATAAACCCGGCTGAGGTTTGCGGCAATGGCATTTTGCATTGCTGGTGTGCGGACAAAACCACACACCGCTCAGTCGACCACCAGCTTTCTGAATATAATTGTGCATTTTCCCATGCACTTCATTCAGTTGTTCCATCGTGACTTGATTGCGCCCGATACCCGACATATTTTCTGCTACCACTACCGTGTATCCGCTTTGAGTTAGAAAGGCCACCGCATCCATGCTGCCTGGCAGAGGATGCCATTGATCTGGATCACTAATAGGCTGCGGCTGCATTGCATTGAGCACCCCATCTCGATCAAGAATAATTAGTTTGCCTTTTCCACTCAATATCATAAATATCCTTACTGTGCAGGTTTCAGACTTTGCCTCCACTGCATCAGGGCACTATCAAATACCCCGTCCAGTAAAGCCTGATTTTCATCGGAAATTTCGACATGATAAAAGCTTTCCAGCGCCGGCGTATTCAGTGTTTGGACATAATCTTCCATAAAACGACCATACCCCTCCTCTTCATCATCGTAGTAATACAGAGAAAAGCGGCATCCTTCTTCGTTAAAATCACTGTCTTCCAGACAGCCAGCCATATTATTTAGTACAAATTCAGCACCACTTATCGCCTGTGCCTTTAAAGCGCCCATGTCTTCTTCTGCTGCTTCATCCCATTCTGGATTGTACAGACCACGCCGCACAATCCAAGACCAATAATATCCCATGTGTGTGGCCGCATTGGCCAGAGCCAATGCCGGCGGATAATCTTCTTCAGTATGAAACACCACATTATCTAATATCATAATTCAGCTTTCATCTATTAAGGGAACGGGTTAAGGCAGTACTACTCATTCAAAAGAGCAATATCAGCCACAGCATTCATCTGGTGAGACAAAAACAGTAATAAAGCCAGACGATTATTTCTGATTGCCTCATTTTCATCCATTACCATTACATTAGTAAAGAATACATCCACCTTTTTTTTAATACCGGTGAGTTCGGACAATGCCTGAATAAAGTCTTGTTTTCTCATAGCTGCCTGAATGCGCACAGCGACTTCTTCAGTAGCATGGTATAGATTCAGTTCATCCTGTTCTTGCAATTTTGAAGAATCAACAGCTGGCAAAGCTGATACGTCCGTTTTTTTCAGCAGATTATGTACACGTTTATTCGCAGCGATCAGCGCTGTTGCTTCCTCAAGCTGCTTAAACTGGGTAACAGCGACTAAACGCGCGTCTAATTCACCCAAATCATCCACTTGTCCTGCAAGTACCGCGGCAACCACATCCTGCTCATAATTATTCTGCAACAGAATATCCAGTCGAGCCTGCATAAATCCGGCCACTTCAGCTACAGTATTTTCCGCTAGTTTACCGGCAGGGAAAGTAGCAAACGCGGCCTTTAGTAATGGCTGCAGCGCCAAATGATGCTGCATGAGCATGCGCAAAATACCCAGAGCACTACGACGCAAGGCATATGGGTCTTTATCACCAGTAGGAACAAGGCCGATACCCCAAATACCTATCAAGGTTTCAAGTTTGTCAGCCAGTGCCACTACCGTTCCCAACACATTATCCGGCAAGACATCATTAGCAAAGCGTGGCCAGTAATGTTGTTCTATCGCGACAGCAACATTTGGATTCTCACCATCATGCAACGCATAATATTTGCCCATTGTGCCTTGTAATTCAGGGAACTCTCCTACCATATCAGTCAGTAGATCAGCTTTAGCCAGTTCTGCAGCACGTGCAGCCAGATTAACATCTGCATTTAACAACGGAGCAATTGTTTTAGCTAGACGGATAATTCGCTGAACTCTTTCAGCCTGACTACCCAGCTTATTGTGATAAACCACATTTTGTAAACGAGGTAGACGGCTGGCCAACGTAAATTTCTGATCCTGACGGTAAAAGAATTCTGCATCGGCTAGACGAGCACGCAATACCCGTTCATTACCATGAATAATGTGAACTGGATTTTCAGTCTGTAAATTAGACACTAGCAAGAAGCGGTTAATCAGCTTACCGTCACCGCTAAGTAGTGGAAAATATTTTTGATTCTGCTGCATGGTCAGAATCAGGCACTCTTGTGGTACCTGTAAAAAACGCTCATCGAAACTTGCCTGTAGTACCACCGGCCATTCTACCAGCGCGGTTACCTCATCCAACAGTCCATCTGCATAAGCCACATGCGCATGCAGCGATTCGGCCGCAGTGCTTAAATCTTGCTCAATACGAGCACGACGATCAGCAAAACAAACTACTACTTTACCTTGTTCCAGCATTTGCTGTGCATAATCTTCAGCATGCTGAATAATAATTCTGCCTTCGCTCAGGAAGCGATGGCCTAAAGTCCAATTTTGGCTACTCAGACCCAATACACTACCAGCAACGATTTCACTGCCATGCAACATAATCAGTCCGTGCACCGGCCGTACAAAAGTAAACGTACTACTGCCCCAGTGCATAACCTTGGGAATAGGCAATTTTTTAATAGCCTGATTAAGAATTTCGCTTAAGAGAGCACTTAAGGGCTGGCCTGCCTGCGTATATTCATACGCATACACCATCTGTTTGCCATCATTTATCTGTGTAAGCTGACTAATTTCAACCTGATTGCTGCGTGCAAATCCCTGCAAGGCTTTAGTGGGTTCACCATCTTTCATACCGGCTGCCACACTAGGCCCTTTTTTGATAATGCGCTGGTCTGCCTGTACTGCTTTTACATTCTGAACCAGTACGCCCAAACGTCTTGGCGCAGCAAAGACCTGATAATCAGCCACACCATCTGTGAGCTGTGCTTTTTCCAGTCCGTCCACAACTCCGGCAGCAAGACTCTCGCCCAAATTATTCAGCGCCTTAGGTGGCAGTTCTTCAGTACGCAGTTCAATTAATAAAGGAGCATTCATGCAAATAATACTTTCATTCGAATCAGGCTGTGTGGCCGGTAGATTTTTTGTTCAGTAGAGGGAAACCAAGTTTTTCACGGCTTTCCACATATTTATGCGCCACCGCACGACTTAATGCACGCACACGGCCAATATAGGTGGCACGTTCGGTTACCGAAATTGCACCACGCGCATCAAGCAGATTAAATGTGTGTCCTGCTTTCAGCACCAGTTCATAAGCAGGTAGTGCTAGACTAATATCTTCAACAGCCAACAGACGTTTGGCTTCAGCTTCATAATCATTAAACTGTGTCAGAAGCCAATCAGCATTACTGTATTCAAAGTTGTAAGTAGACTGTTCAACCTCATTCTGATGGTAGACATCACCGTAGGTCACAATCTGTCCGTCTAGCGTTTTCGCCCAGACCAGATCGTAAACATTGTCTACACCCTGTAAATACATTGCCAGCCGTTCAACACCATAAGTAATTTCACCGAGCACTGGCGAGCAATCCATGCCCCCCACTTGCTGAAAATAAGTGAACTGAGTGACTTCCATGCCGTTAAGCCAAACTTCCCAGCCTAATCCCCAGGCACCAAGCGTTGGATTTTCCCAGTCATCTTCCACAAAACGGATATCATGCTGACGTGGGTCTATTCCCAGCTCCTGCAAAGAAGCCAAATACAATTCCTGAATATTATCTGGAGCCGGCTTTAACGCTACCTGAAACTGATAATAATGCTGCAGACGATTAGGATTTTCTCCATAGCGTCCGTCTTTAGGCCGGCGGGAGGGTTGAACATAGGCAGCAAACCACGGCTCAGGCCCCAGCGCGCGCAGACAGGTGGCCGGATGGCTGGTACCCGCACCCACTTCCATATCCAGCGGCTGCAATACCACGCAGCCATGACGAGCCCAGTAGTTCTGTAATGTAAAAATTATTTCTTGGAAAGTCAGCATGAAAGGAAATTTCTGATAGTCTGCAAAATTATCTATTTTACTGTGCTTACTAGCAGTTGAACAGCCATCATTCAGTACTAAAACACTACCTCATAGCAAATAATAAACGAAAAAACACTTGCACCCTAACGCAGGTAGTGAAACGATAGACTCTTAATTAATTGCCAAGTTATTTCAATATGTATTATGGCGAACGTTTTAACGCTTACTCTCACCTGACCGGCTTTATACTATCTATCATTGGAACGGTCTTTCTGCTAATAAAATCTGTACTGTATGGCGATGCTTATCGAATAGTCAGCTCGGCCATATATGGTGGTAGTCTGATATTTCTGTATGGTATCTCCACTTTGTATCATTCCATCCGCTCACATCACGCTAAAGCCGTACTACAAAAATTTGACCACTGCGCCATATATTTGCTGATTGCCGGTAGTTATACTCCTTTTACACTCACCACACTCAACGGTGGCTGGGGCTGGTCCCTATTTGGTATCTCATGGGGACTGGCAATATTTGGTATCATTCAAGAAGTGACTATCGGGCGTAAAAGTGAAACTCGTATTCTATCCTTGATACTATATTTATTGATGGGCTGGCTAATTATTGTTGCCATCTATCCACTGATACACCACATGTCCGCTCCCGGCCTCTTCTGGCTTATTAGCGGTGGATTGGCATACAGTATTGGCATATACTGGTTTATTAATGATGAAAAAATCCGCCACGGACATGGCATCTGGCATATTTTTGTGATGCTGGGCAGTCTAGCGCAATTTATTTGTGTCTATGCCTACATATGAGAACAAGAGTCAGATGCGTCTGATAAAAGACACTAAACAATCATTCTGCATACTAACGATTAAAAGAAAGACATTGTGTGAAAATAATTCTGAACACCCTCTTTGTTTGCCTGAGCCTCCTGTTCCTTTCAGCCTGTGGTGGCGAAAAAACTCAGCACTCCGCTGCTTCATCAGTTCAAACAAAAAAAGAAATTATCATCGGCACCACTGTAGGCGATTTTGCTGACATGGTGCGCGATCAGGTCAAGCCTGAACTGGAAAAACAAGGCTACCACGTTCAGCTATTGGAGTTTACGGATTATGTCCGTCCCAATCTTGCTCTGGCAGATAAATCTATCGACATCAATGTATTTCAGCATAAACCTTATCTAGATGATTTTGCCCAGTCTCGTCATCTGGCCATCATGCCCGTGTTTCAAGTTCCAACTGGTCCGCTCGGTATCTACAGCGGCAAACTACATGAGCTGAGAGCAGTCAAAAGTGGTTCTAGTGTCTCTGTTCCTAACGATCCTTCTAATCTTGCCCGCGCATTGGTGATGCTGGATAAGCTCGGCTGGATAAGTCTAAAAAACAATATTAACCCGTTGAAGGCCTCACTAGCAGATATAGCCAGTAACAATAAACACATCAAGCTGGTGGCGCTGGAAGCAGCCCAATTACCTCGTTCTCGTCACGATGTGGATTTTGCGGTCATCAATGGCAATTTTGCCACGAGCTCAGGACTAAAGTTCACATCAGCATTATTCCTTGAACCTGGCTACACCTATGTCAACTGGGCAGCAATTCGCGCGGCTGATAAAGATACCCAATGGGTAAAAGACATTACTGCTGCGTACAATTCAGCAGCGTTTAAACAATATGCGTTTAAACGCTTTGCCGGATATAAATATCCAGAATCATGGGGCATACAAAGCACTCCTCCTGCATCTACTGCGTTACAATAATTTTTGAAGTGGTTTTAACAGGCATTTTGTTACCGGTATCTATAACAAAATGCCTTTTTTAGCAAACATAAGATAAACATGAAACCAGATGATTTAAGTATGAATACTGAAGTACCATTGGAACATAAAATTAATCTGGAGACTGCCCGTATCAGCTGGCACGAACTCCAACCCTATTTTGCCCGCGGCAACTGTATTTATATTGCACCTGAGCTGGATTTAGTTACCATTGCACATAAGATAGCAACAGACGACAGTGCTGCCATTGCACTTTTGATTCAGGAAGGTAAAATTAGCAAAGTCAGCGACATAATGGCACAGCAATTTTTTGATAATAATCAGTCGATGTGGGCTGTTGTGGTAAAACCTTATGTGCTGGTGCAGCCAGATTAAGCCCGTATCGAGAGCAGATAAATCATAAGCAATTAATCAGCATTCATAATAAGGAAGAGAATACAATGCATCGTCACCATTACGGTTTCACCATGATTGATATGATGATAACCATCGTTATTATTGCCATTCTGACTGCCATCAGCTATCCCACTTATCATAATTTTGTTCTTAAAGCCAGAGCAGAAAATGCACGCGCTGATATCTTATCCAATATAAACATGCTGGAAAGGTATTATTCCCAAAACAAAACATTTGTCGGCTACAACAAACTTGAGCAGAATCGAAGTAAAACTTTTTTTACTTTAACAGGTATATACAATCCTAGCAGCTATACACTAATTGCTACCCCAAAGGCAGCTAATAGTGGGGAAACAAAAAGTGTAGTCTATAGTAGTTTAAAGGGCATGCTGCTTTGTACTAACCAAAAAGATGATAATGGAAATTATACAGATTGCGATATTTTCTAGTTTTCAATAGTTAAATATTGATCTGAACCACTACATTTTTTTCCAAATCACAGTATTCATTGAAACGTTGAATCACTCAACTAAGAAAAAGAGAAAACACATGCAAATACTGAAATCAGTCCTCTTGATCACCACAATATTTACACTGGCCAATACCATCAATTTACTTATCAAAATCAAGTCAGCAAAGATGGCCGCAGCAAATCCATTAGCCGCAGTGGCAGACTGATTCAAAATAAAAATAATCAGACACTGATACTTGATAATGCGGCAGGTCAGCCAGAAATCTACTTAAAACAATAAATTCAGTTCAATTTCTTACGCACTGAAATACCAGCATAATAAAAGGCAATGAAATTTCATTGCCTTTTTCTGCTTCAATAACCCGTACTGCTTATTTACGTTGATGTTTATGTTTAGGTGTATTCACCGCTGAGCGCTCAATAATCTGATCCAATTTATAAACATATTGGCTTTCTGCAGAGGCATCGGCTGGTTTAATTTCATATACGTTCAAACGTAAAACTTGATTTTCGGACGGATTAAACTGCCAACCATCAATCGTACCAGCGAAATTACGCCATACACCATTTTTAACTTTGATACCCTGCTCGTTATAGGTCACTTCACGTACTTTCAGGCATTGAGCAGCACCCTGCGCTGTCTGACAAGCCTGAGTTTCTGGGCTAATTTCCCAAAATACCACTGTTGGTTGTCCATACTGTGCTGTTGCAGTAGGCACACCCCGCCACAGCAAATGCTCACCTCGGCGATTTTCAATCCATAGCTTTGGTTCAGCATTCTGACTATCTTCAGTATTCAATAAACCAGCATGTAACTTCTGGCCGTTCATAAAAGATACAACTGCTGCATCCTGCGCCATGACATCGGGAGCACACGCTTTCATCGTACTTACCGGCGCCTGAATGTGCATATCTTCTCCGTTCAGTTGGTAAACCGAACTGATATTATTACAGCCACCAGAAACATTTAGCCGCTGACCGTTAAAATTCAGTTTCAGATTGGTATTGCCTGCAAGGCTAGCCAAAGGTCGGCCGTGCCGGTCTGTAGCTTCTGCCAACTGCCAATCATAAGCACTGAGTAGCTGCGCATTCGCCGCACGCATATTCACCTTACGGTCAGAAGTGTGGGCACAGGCAGCAAGACTACCTGCAACCAAGGCAGTGATGGCCAATTTTTTGATACTCATAATCACATCCTTGCTAAAATAACACGACACCTGCACATTAAAATAAATTTGAGCATAAAACAATAGCCACGTTTTATATCATTGAAATATATAGCCATACTGCAACAACAAACACAACTCAGGAGAACCAGCATGCAAATCGGCATCATTATTATCGGCGATGAAATTCTGAATGGATCAAGACAAGACGGTCATTTTATATTTTTTAAACATTTATTTAAGCAACACGGCCTTCAAATGGCATGGGCACAGTATCTGCCCGATGACTGCGATACCATTACTCGCCAGTTGAAACAGTCTTTTGAAGAAAAACTACCCGTATTTGTAACCGGCGGTATTGGCGCAACACCAGATGATCACACTCGCCAAGCTTGTGCGGTTGCTTTGAATCTACCCTTGCAGGCTCATCCTGAAGCACTAAAAAATATTGAAGCAATTTCAATCAGACAAGGCGACACACTTAATAGTCCATCTCATTTACAGCGTGCCAAAATGGCTGAATTTCCACAAGGGGCAGCGCTTATTCCCAATCCGTTTAATAATATTGCCGGCTTTTCTATTAAAGAGCATTATTTTTTCCCCGGCTTTCCCAAAATGGCACACCCCATGGCTGAATGGGTGCTGAATACCTATTACAGCAAGAATTTTTTTCAGCATCAGATCACGGCTAAAGCCGCGCTGGTTGACGGTGTACCTGAATCCAGAATCGCCCCCTTGATGGAGCAGATTGAACAAAAATGGCCAGGTATCAAAACGTTTAGCCTCCCAACTATTCGGGAAGATTTGCCTAACGATGAACAAATCCATCAATATCGTTTGGAATTTGGTTTAAAAGCATGGGATAAAAACTGCGAAAATCTACCTCAAGCATGGCATGAAGCTCTACACAGCTTAAAGCAGCTTGGGGCCACCAAAATTACCTTACTGGAAAACAGCAGTGAGGGCTAAATCAGATTCTCTATGCGATTAAAGGGGTCTGACAACCAGATAAATCCGGTAATTTATAGAAAATTTACCTGAGCAAAAGCAAAATAAAAGGGTTTCAAACTAAATCTTTCTCGCTCACAGGCAGAAAAAACCATACTTTCGCTCCTTTACATGCAAAACGGTTTTGTATTTGCCTTTCATTTGGCAAACAACTAGAATTCCAGCAACTCAAGACTTCACCTGGTTTTGCGTTAAACCTCAACGCGGTATGCAACATTTCCACGGGACGCAAAACCTCTATACATACAGCTTAGCAACAGGTTTTAAATTATTCATGACAACACTGCACAAATACAATTTTTCTGCCGGTCCGGCCATTCTACCTGAGGCCGTATTACAGACAGCTCAGGCTGAAATGCTGGATTACAATGGTACCGGCACTTCAGTCATGACCATGAGCCATCGTTCCGATGCTTTTCTCAGTATCCTGCATCATGCAGAACTGGATCTGCGTCAGTTGCTGCATATTCCAGATAATTACAAGGTTTTGTTTATGCAGGGCGGCGCCAGTGCTCAGTTCAATATGGTTGTCATGAATCTAGCCAATGGTTTTAAACGGGTGGACTCTGTTGTGAGTGGCAATTGGAGCCGTATCGCCCACAGCCAGATGGGTAAACTATCTGATGCTGAGATTCATCTTGCTGCCCATGGTGGTGATCTGTATAACTATACTGATGTTCCGGCACCAGAAACTTGGGACGTTGATCCAGATTCTGCTTTCGTTCACTACTGCATTAATGAAACTGTGCATGGCCTGCAGTATCGCAATATTCCCAAACCCGATGGACTACCACCGATTGTCTGTGACATGTCGAGTGAGATACTTTCACGGCCAATTAATGTTGCGGATTTTGGCTTGATCTATGCCGGTGCACAAAAAAATATCGGCCCTTCTGGTGCCACCATTGTGATTATCCGTGAAGATTTGCTTGAACGCTGCTCCGATCGCATACCGGACGTATGGAATTACCATAGCCATATTATCCGTCAGGGCATGTATAACACACCAGCCACCTATCCGATTTATATTTCTGGTTTGGTATTCCGCTGGCTACAGGCCAATGGTGGTGTGGAACAGATGCAGGCTATCAATACCATGAAAGCAGAAACTTTGTACTCCGCCATAGATAACAGTAATGGTTTTTATATCAATAATGTAAAAGAACATGCGCGTTCGTACATGAATGTTATTTTCCACACACCTGAAAAAGAGCTGGATAAGCTATTTGTGCAACAAGCTAATGCGTATGGATTATGTACGTTACAAGGCTACAAATCCATGGGAGGCATGCGTGCCAGTATTTATAATGCTATGCCATTACAGGGTGTAGAAGCCTTAGTGAGCTTTATGCAAGAATTTCAACGCCGATACGGTTAATAGATTCTGTTTTGTATCAGTACGGTGCAGCCATATGAGGCTGCACCTTTTTATATGAATCATTCTGTTTTCTATGCATGTGTAAAAAATTAAAACACTAATTTTTTATTACAGCCATATTTACAATTCAAACTAACACGCAATAAAACGATAGTATTCAGGATGCAGAAATATTTAAAAGCCGCTACTTGCCTCACTTTACTGTGTGTTATCATCAATAAACCTGAAAGTGTTTTCTAACTCAAGCACTTCGGCCATTTCCTAAATTGAAAACGTCTGAAACCCACCTACTATGTTTTCTGGTTTCGTAACCTAATCCATTATTGTATTTTTGATACTTTCTATAACAAGCAGGCTTAAAAATTAGCAATATTCTGTTCCATATAAGCTTAGCAAAGTGGAAAATATCAAACATAATAAGAATTTCATCTTTCTGGTCCAGGAAAGTCAATCAGGTTTACTGATAATCCAGACCAATATCAAGATAACGCACGCTATGCGTCAGATAGCCCATTGCCAGAAAATCTACACCGGTTTGTGCTGCAGCCAAAAGTGTATCTGGACGTAAATTACCAGATGCCTCTGTTTGACATTGCCCTTTGCACCAGCTTACTGCTGTTCGCAATTCTTCCACAGACATATTATCCAGCAATACTAAATCAACACCTACATCCAGTACCGGACGCAGCTGTTCTAGCGTATCTACCTCCACCTCTATAGCAATAAGATGTCCTGCATAAGCTTTTGCTTGCCGTAGGGTAAGGGCAATGTCACCTCCGGCCAGAGCAATATGATTATCTTTAATCAGAATAGCATCGTCCAGTCCCATTCGATGATTACGTCCCCCACCCATTCGTACTGCATACTTCTGAATAGCGCGCAGGCCAGGCAAAGTTTTTCTGGTACAGGTGAGCAAGGCACCTGTAGGCGCAATCAGTGTCTGAAGTTCGTGTGTGGTAGTGGCAATACCGCTTAAATGAGTCAGAAAGTTTAGGGCTGTACGCTCAGCAGCCAGAATAGCCCGAGCATTACCTGTAACCTGTGCCAGCACAGTATTTGCGGGAATGATATCACCATCATTTTGATATATTTTAAATTTTAGATTAGAGTCGATTAATGCAAAGCTTTGCCGTGCCAGTTCTAGCCCGCATACTACTCCTTCTGCCCGAGCCACGATGCTGAATTGTGCAAGGCTCTCGACCGGTACAACTGCTTGGGAGGTAATGTCTCCGCGGCGCCCCAGATCTTCCACTAGTGCTGCCTGTACTAATGGACGCGTAATAATTTCAGGTAAATCATTCATCATGATTTTCTCATTTGTATTTATACTCGTTTAGAGTATATATGAGATAAGACTTTTACGAAAAGGAAAATTTAGACAGGTCTTGATTTAATTTTTGCTATAAGGTTGATGCGCGCCAGAAGTGCGTTCAGTGTTCACAATGCCAAAAGCAGGATTAGATAAACTCTAATTCTGTATTTTAATAAAGTAAGCATCTTAGCTCTGCCGCAACATGTGCGGCATATGTATCCCTATGATATTTATGTCAAAAAATTTTGTTAAAAATCTTTATGATACAGAAAGGTATTAGATGTGATTACCAATCAATGGGAGCCGATAACCGGAAAGCAAGCTTTCTTGCAATACATTTTCATTAAAACGGTATAGTTGTGCCGGACGTCCACGCTCTGCAACCATAGTTTCACCAGTAGCTACAACAAGCTGCTGATTGTTAACCAAACGACGAAAATTTTGTTTATGCAGCTCCACACCATTCAATACTTCAATACTGCGCTGCAACTGATACAGAGTGAATTGGGGCGGCATTAAATCAAAAATAACTGGCCGGTATTGTAATTTAGCGCGCAATCTCGACACAGCCGTAGCCAGAATCCGACGATGATTAAATTGCATGGGACGACCAGTTAATTGTGGCGGAAGCTGATTATCATAATACGGTGACTCAGCAATAATGCCTGTCTCATACATCAACTCATAGCGCAGCAGAGCATTTTCGGCAATCCAGTGCTGCCCGTTTATACCCCAACATAAATTCAGGCGTTGCTGCCGCTGATTACGGATTTCCTGATTGGGTGCGGCATCTACCCAGTTCTGCATCGGCAGAATCAACTGGTTGAGAATATGCGCATGTTGCGGACGACGGCTGTCTTCCCATGGAAAGTATTCATACCAGTCTTGCCATTTTGCTTCCAGCGTCAGGCCACTTTCAGCCGTCTCTTTTACTAGACCTAGATAACTAATATTGATAACTGCCTGACCATTGTGATGGCTACGCTTCATGTCAACAAAAGTATACAGCTGTTCAATATAGCCAAGTGGCTGACCGGTCTGCTGATGTACCCATGTTCTTGCTCCAGCCTGCAAAGAGTGGTGCACTGGTTTTAACGGACCAAAAGGCAATAAGCTGCCATCGTGAATGGTAAGCACGCGGGCACTAAAATCCGTTACTGCAAACAACACGGCCACCAGCTCAGCTGCACTATCGCTATAACTGGATGAGGGTAAATCAGCTGTTGTGTGCATGCAGATAATACTCCTTAATCAACACTCATTAATTGTAAAGAAAATGTTGCCAAAAAACAAAACCTGCGCAGCCGGTTTTTATGAATCAGCCATTCATTCAGCTCTTTAATGAAATCACACCATTATCAAATCTATTTACTTTCTTCCCGTCACGTTCTTTACATGTTGCTTTATATACTCATATTGAGCATAATAATTTAATCCTGATTAAGGAGTGTCTATGCAAACTGTACCCAACCATAAGCAATGGCGTGCTTTTGATTATGAAAAACCATCTGTACAGCTAAAAAAATATGCTACTGATGCAGCTACGCATGGTCAGCCTGCCACGACCGTACTGGAATGTGCATGGGCGAAAATTCCATCGCAACCAACTAAAGAACAGAAGCAGGCTTATTCTGAGCAAATTACTACATTATTGCAGCAGCATCAGGCAGTAATGCTCGCACATTACTATGTTGAACCAGAATTACAGGATTTGGCTCTTGCTAGCGGAGGTATGGTGGGCGATTCGCTTGAGATGGCGCGCTTCGGTGCCCGCCATCCGGCACAGACACTGCTGGTAGCCGGAGTGAAATTCATGGGCGAAACAGCGAGCATACTTAGTCCAGAAAAAACCATACTCATGCCGGATTTGCAAGCAACTTGTTCTTTAGACCTCGGGTGTCCGGCAGATGAATTCACAGCTTTTTGTAATCAGTATCCGGAACGAACTGTCGTGGTTTATGCCAATACCAGCGCTGAGGTTAAAGCCCGTGCCGATTGGGTTGTTACCTCTTCGATTGCGATTGAAATCGTATCTTTTTTACATGCTCAGGGTAAAAAAATTATCTGGGGACCGGATAGGCATCTAGGCGAATACATTCAGAATCTGACCGGTGCTGATATGGTGCTGTGGCAGGGCTCCTGTTTGGTGCACAATGAATTTAAAGGGCAAGAACTGGCATTGATGAAAGCCCGTTATCCGCACGCTAAAGTATTGGTACATCCTGAATCGCCGGCAACAGTAGTGGCTCTGGCAGATGTGGTTGGTTCTACCAGCCAGTTGCTACAGGCAGCAATCAACGATACGGCTGATTCTTTCATTGTAGCCACTGATCAAGGCATTCTGCATGAAATGACCAAACAGGCACCAGCAAAAACATTTCTGGCGGCGCCCACTGCCGGTAATGGTGCTACTTGTAAATCGTGTGCTTTCTGCCCATGGATGGCCATGAACGGTCTAGAGTCCTGTATCGATGCGCTGAACCACCAAGAGCAGCATCGCGTACAACTTCCAGCAGCATTAAGCCAGCAGGCCAGCTTGTCGATCCGGCGCATGCTTGAGTTCTCATCAGCCTGGCGTGAATTTCAAGCTTTTAGCTCTACATCTAATACTTTAAATATTTTATCCGATCAGTTTATTCCTTGGATCAGACAACATGACCACTTTGCCTCCCTGCTCAACTGCTGAGACAGATGTGCTGATTGTTGGTGCCGGTCTGGCCGGACTGACAGTGGCTTTATCTTTACCTGAACATTTTCATATTACGGTTGTAGTCAGGCAAGACTTGTCAATATGTGCCAGCACTCTGGCGCAAGGCGGTATAGCCGCTGTAATCGATGAAGCAGACAGTGTGGCTGAACATGTAGCCGACACCCTTATTGCCGGAGCAGGAAGCTGTGATGAAACTCAGACAGCCACCATTTTGGTTGAAGGTGCTAATGCAATTGAGTGGTTATGTGCGCATGGGGTGGAATTCACGCGTGAAAATGGGCAATTACATCTCACACGCGAAGGTGGACATGGCAAGCGGCGAATTGTGCACGCAGCCGACCACACAGGACACAGCATCACCGAAACCCTTCAGCAACAGCTTCTGGCTCGCCCCAATATACAAGTACTCACCCATACTTTCATAAATGAGGTGATACTGGAAAATACTGTTTGCACTGGCGCCAGTGTCACGATAGCAGACAGTGGTGAAACCATTCTCATTCGAGCTAAACATACGGTATTGGCAAGCGGTGGTCTGGGTCAGTTATTCTCGCTGACCACTAATCCACTTACCGCCACTGGGCATGGCGTCGCTGTAGCTGCGCTGGCGGGTTGCAGAACACGACAGCTTGCTTTTGTACAGTTTCACCCCACTGCGCTTGCACTACCAGCTAATCCGTGTTTTCTGATTTCAGAAGCAGTACGTGGAGAAGGCGGCATTCTGCGCAACAGCCAAGGGCAGCGCTTCATGCCTCAATATGATGAGCGCGCCGAATTGGCACCCCGAGATATCGTCGCTCGTGCCATCGCTGCTGAAATAGCCAAATCTGGCCATCATTGTGTCTATTTGGACATTACGCATTTATCTGCTGACTTTATCCGCACACATTTCCCGCAGATTTATCGGCATTGCTTAAAGCAAGGGCTTGATATTACCTGCGAATTCATTCCAGTTGCCCCGGCAGCGCATTATGCCTGTGGCGGTATTATCACCGACACGGCTGGCCGTACCGATGTGCCACAGCTATATGTTATTGGCGAAACCGCCAGTACGGGCTTACACGGAGCCAATCGTCTGGCCAGTAATTCTTTGCTGGAATGTGTCGTTGTTGGGCGGGCGGCCGCCGCCAGTATGGCCGCTTCAGATTCTCATACCCTGACTTGGCCTCAACATCTAAAGAAAGAATCGACCGAGCTATTGTGGCAACAGCCCGTGCAGACATCTGTTTCAGTGCCAGATATGCATACATTTAGCCTACAAGCACTGCAAAAACTCATGAGCCGATATTTTGGTATATGCCGACGCACTGAAGACATGCACACATTACACATGCAGTTACAGCAATGGTACCTGCATGCTGTCAGCCAGACAGATAAACTGACTCTGGTTACAGCACTACTGATGGTACAAGACGGTTTAAATCAAACAGAAAATCGTGGTGCACACTTTAATGTTGATATTGCTTAAAATTTATATATGTATTTTACGTTGAGCACATTGTTTTTTGGCGGCTGCAAGCGCCTGATTAAGCTTGTCTTCAGTTAACCTACCAATCAAAGACTGTTGAAAACCGCATTCTGTCGCCCGTACCTGCGTGTAAGGTATGCCGCCAATACTATTGCCGAACTGTCTCATCCAAGCTCTGCTGTCCGTGCCGGTGTAGCGATATAGCGGGTAGCTGACTTTTATCTGACGGGTAAAGCGTTGTAAATTAGCCTCAGTGTCTAGTGCCACCCCTGCTACGTTTACCCTGCCTTTACCTGATTTCTGTTGCTGAAGATACCAGCGCGAAAGCATAGGCATTTCACTACGGCAGGAAGCACACCATGTCGCCCAGATATTAATCACTTGTACAGTACTATTTGCTGGCAATACTGCGGCCTTACCTTGAGGCCAGCTTTGCAGCTCTGCTGCCTGCACGTGCAATCCGCCAGAAATCAATAAACTTAATACCACTGTTTTTTTCAAAACACGGATGAATTGAAACATAGCCTTTCCTAAATATTACGTTTCACAGCAGTAATTATAAAATATTTTATTTACAATTTCGGCGCCAACGCGGCAAGCTGTTTATTCACCATACTACTTTTAGTTTTAATACCTAAGCCAAGCATGTATTTTTATTCAAATAATTTATTTACACTCACTACTGAAACTTAGTCTGATCTTTAAAATAATTAATAATACTTGTCAAAATTTGAAGTTTCGTCCACACTTCCTATTTAGATTTTCCATTTATTTTGAAGTTCAGGGATAATCATGACAAATACCGTCATACTGTATCATAACCCTAATTGTTCTAAATCCCGTGCCGCCTTGTCTTTACTACAGGTTCGCAATGTCAACACTAAAGTCATTCCCTACCTGACCGAACCATTATCCGAGGCACAGATTCGCGCGCTAAAGCAGAAGCTGGCCATCCATTCTGCAAGGGAGATGATGCGCAGCAAAGATGATTTATATGCACAGCTCAATCTGGTAGAGGCAGATGAAGATACCTTGATTGCAGCTATGGCTGCCCACCCTATTCTCATTGAGCGTCCTATTGCTGTCTTTGGCGATCATGCAGCCATCGGCCGGCCGTTAACCAATATTGAAGCCTTATTAGAGCAATAAATGTCCAATGGCACACGCTTCGGCTTCTGGTATTGTCTGCGTAGTGTGATTACTGCCGGTAGCTTGTTTGTTGCCGCCAATTACGCCATCAGTATGGCGACTGTCTATCAGTTTAGCCATCCGCAGCTGCTCAGTGAAGCCGATGCAGCCATTGTGCTCGGTGCTGCGGCATGGGATAAGCGCCCGTCACCGGTTTTTCGTGAACGTATCAATCATGCCATCAATCTTTATCGCGCGGGAAAAGTAAAAAAAATACTATTCACCGGTGGTAGTCCGCGCAGCGGTTTTATGACTGAAGCAGCGGTAGGTCGTCGTTATGCTATTCGCAACGGTGTAGATGCCAGCGATATCATTTATGAAAATCATTCACGTGACACTTGGCAGAATCTGGTGAATGCTCAGGCAATTGCTGAAGATAATGATATAAACACTTTTATTATTGTTAGCGATCCCTATCATTTGGCGCGAGCCTGTATCATGGCCCGCGACTTAGGATTGGATGTACAGGTTTCTCCCACCCCTACTACCCGTTATACCGCTACCCAGTCCAAACTACGTTTTCTGGCTCAGGAAAGTTATACCCTCATGGTCTACCAGTGGGTCAAGCATCTCGCTCACTTTCCCCAGTTGATTCAGTCATTCCGCAGCAAATTTTCTTCTTTTTCCTAAGCCAACCGGCACTGGCAGAGCAATGAAATAGCTGCTGGCTACAGGATACCCTTACGCGTTTCGTTATTTGCCAATCAGGATATAGCATTATTTTCTGTTGTTTGAATCTTTATTGCTATGTGTAGCAATTGAAACTTTTTATGCCAGCCTGTTTGGACACACTATGAAGCATCTAAGCGGCTGAATGATTCAAGTCCCTTATCGAGTGTGCACAATCAATAGTATGATTATCCCTAAATGCCATTCATCCGGCATCATTTTATAACAGAGGTTAAAATCATGGATCGAAATCAGCAATTATTCGAACAGGCTAAAACCATTATTCCCGGCGGCGTGAATTCACCGGTAAGAGCCTTTGGCAGCGTTGGTGGTATTCCCCGCTTTATTAAAAAGGCGCAGGGTGCCTATGTGTGGGATGAAAATGAAAGCCGCTATATCGATTATGTCGGTTCGTGGGGTCCGGCTATTGTGGGGCATGCACATCCGGAAGTAGTAGAAGCCGTGTGTCACGCAGCAGAAAATGGCCTGTCTTTCGGTGCACCCACCGAAAATGAAATCCGTATTGCCGAAGCAATCCGCCATATTATGCCGAGTATGGAACAAATCCGGCTGGTTAGCTCCGGTACAGAAGCCACCATGAGTGCTATACGGCTGGCTAGAGGTTTTACTAAACGTGACAATATTATCAAGTTTGAAGGCTGCTACCACGGCCATTCTGACAGTTTACTGGTCAAAGCAGGTTCGGGTCTGCTGACTTTCGGCCATCCCAGTTCTGCCGGAGTACCTGAGGATTTTAGCCGCCATACGCTTGTGCTGCCCTACAACGACATTGAAGCATTAGAGCAAACTTTTGCCAGCAAGGGCGACAGCATTGCTTGTGTGATTGTAGAACCGATCGCCGGCAACATGAATATGATACCGGCCACATCAGAATTTGTGCAGGCCATGCGCAGACTCACTGACCAGTATGGCAGCGTATTAATTTACGATGAAGTTATGACCGGTTTTCGTGTCGCACTGGGCGGTGCACAGTCTATTCACGGTATCAAACCTGATTTAACCACCATCGGTAAAATCATCGGAGGCGGCATGCCGGTAGCGGCTTTTGGCGGGCGTGCAGATATTATGTCCTGCGTTTCCCCCTTGGGTCCTGTATATCAGGCTGGCACTTTATCTGGTAATCCAGTATGTGTAGCTGCAGGACTTAAAACGCTGGAAATTATCCAAAGACCAGATTTCTACAACACACTCAGCGCCCGTACTTTAGAACTGAGTAAAGGTTTGGCCGCCATTGCAGAAGAAGCAAATATTCCTTTTACTAGTCGCAGTATAGGTGGGATGTTTGGCTTTTATTTCACTGCCGAGCTTCCGACTTGTTTTAGCGATATGCAGCGGTGCAATCAGGTATTGTTTAAAGAATTTTTCCATGCCATGCTGGCTCGTGGCGTCGCTTTCGCTCCATCTGCTTATGAGTCCTGTTTTGTTTCTGCCGCTCATAACAGCGAAATCATTGCTGACACACTGGGACTGGCTGCTGAATCCATGACTGAAATTGCTCGTACTGTTTAACACAGTTATTTTTTATTTGTTACCGGCGTAACCTTTTTGGATACGCCTTTTTTATTCTGCTGAGAATGTTTGAAACACAACAAATATACGCTGCTTACACAAGTCTATGGTCTCAGTTTTAACCAGAAACTCATTAGCATAACTTTTGAAATTCAAATAATTAATCGTGCTTTTGATATCTCCAATTTTATCTCTGACTTCTCGGAAAAGGTTTTCGCTATTCCGATGTATAAATAGAGTTTAATAATGAGATTTTTGACATTTTATTGCGTAATATGGCAATCGCAGATGATGTTTAATCTGGCTTTTCTACCGTTTTTTTAAAATTTTCTCGGGCATTGACGCTAATTTGCGCTTACATTTGTCAGATAGCAGTTAATAAGCGTCATTTTATTTCACTAAAAACGGCTACTATGCCCGCAAAATACCTAAAAACTTGAAGATTAAAAAGAAAATTAATTTAAACCTGTAGTATATATAATTTATTAACTTATAATTACATTTATTTAACAATAAAATACATTTATCTAAGTCTTGCCTAAGTATTGGCGACCATACTGTTCAGCAACAAGAACCGAGATGGTTATTGTCCTAAACTACTTAAATTGGAGATTTGTCATGAAAAAAATCACTGCTGCTGTTGTAAGCGCTATTTTTGGTTTAACTGCTGCTGCTTCTTTTGCTGCTCCTGCTGCAGCCACCACTACTACTACCACTAACACCACTGCTGCTACAACTACTGTAAAACCAGCTGCTAAAACTGTTAAACCGGTTGCTAAAAAAGCTCAGGTAAAACGCACTCACGCTAAAAAAGCACACGCCAAAAAAGCTGCTGCTAGCACTACTACTACCAAACAAACCACTACTACAACTGAAGCAAACTAATCAGTCTGCGGTTAACGTTTGAACAAAACCGTTTCAGGTATCCTGAAGCGGTTTTTGTTATCATAGGCAGCCTGAAGCCTGAAACAATATCGGCTCAACACTGTCTACGTGGAAAATTGTTAACCCATGCGAATTTTACTTCTTGAAGACGACAAGATGATAGCAGAAGCACTTAGCGATATGCTTCATGTTGCCGGTTTTGCAGTTGATTGCGTGACTGACGGCTTAGCCGCAGAAAACGCCTTACAGCCTAACATCTATGATATCGCTTTACTAGATATCGGTGTACCCAAGCAGGATGGTCTTAGTGTATTGCGCCATCTACGTGCAAAAAACTTTGATTTGCCTGTAATTTTGATTACTGCCCGTGATACAGTGGAAGAACGAATCAACGGTCTTGATAGTGGTGCAGACGACTACGTAATCAAGCCTTTTGCCCCTACGGAGCTACTAGCGCGGATCCGTGCACTTCTGCGCCGACGTAGCGGGCATGCCAGTCCAGTGTTGAGCAATGGCATTATCACCCTGAATCCGGCAACACGGGAAGTAAGTGCCAATGGACAATCTACTCGTTTGTCAGCCAGAGAATATGCCTTACTGTACAGTCTGCTGTTGCAGCCGGGTACAATATTGTCGAGGCAGGAGCTGGAAGAAAAAATCTATGGCTGGAATGAAGAAGTGGAAAGCAACGCCGTAGAAGTAGTTATTCACGGTATTCGCAAAAAACTCGGCAGCAATGTCATTAAAAATGTGCGGGGTCTGGGATGGCTGGTGGATCAACGCGGATAGTTTCATCGCTTCAATGGCGCTTATTATTGGTAATTACTATTGTAGTTACCTTCATTGCCATCATCGGCGATATTCTCGCCTATCAGACTGCTTTTCGCGAAACACAAGACTTGCAGGATGCGCAGCTGGAACAGATTGCCCATTTACTCGACCCACGCAGCTCCATTTTGCGTCGGGACACACAAGAAGATCTTAACTTTCCTGAAAGTGCACGCACGTTGCCCAAACCACGTGTACTGGCACAAACGCTGGATTCGCCTTATCTTAATATACTGATGGGTGATGACAATGCAGTGCAGAACTTGCAACAGTTACAGGATGGCTTTCACAATTTCACTACTGTAGCACGGCACTGGCGTGTATACATCCTTACCCGTGAGCGCGAACGAATCGTTGTCGCTCAGCGCACAGCCTACCGCAATCACATTGCCAAAGACAGCGCCCTGAGCGTGGTATGGCCGTTCTTGATTCTCATGCCCCTACTGTGGCTGTTTACCGCTATCTGGATTAGACGTCTATTTCGTGCTACGCAGGAAATGAGCACCGAACTGACTGCCCGCAATGCCAATGATTTATCGCCTCTGGACACCAAGCATGTACCCACAGAAATCCGTCCGTTTATTATTGCTTTAAACCGACTGTTTAGCCAATTGCAGGCGGCAATAGAGCATGACAAAAAATTCATTAGCCATGCTGCACACGAATTACGCACGCCCATCACTGCACTAACCATTCAGATAGCGCGTTTTGATGATCCAGATTTAACAAAGGACATACAGCATAAGCTTATCGGGCAAATTAGAGCCGGTATTGCACGTACTGAGCAATTACTCACCCAGCTGCTATCCATGGCACGGGCACAGCATCAGCAACAGCAGCACATACAAGCAGCCCATGCCAGCACCGACTTACTCCCTTTATTGCGCGACCTGATTGCAGAAATATTGCCACTGGCAGAACAAAAACAGCAAAATTTAAGTGTAGATATCAATGAAGACATCAAACTACCAATCAGCACCAATGATTTACATACAATTTTAAAAAATATTCTGTGCAATGCCATTAAATACACACCGGCCGGTGGCCACATCAGCATTCATACCCAACAAAATGCAGAAAATGAATTATCTATGTGGATTGAAGACAATGGTCAGGGCATCGCTGAATCAGAAAGAAAACTTGTTTTCGAACCGTTTTACCGCATTCTTGGTAACAATGAAAACGGTAGTGGTCTCGGATTAGCCATCGTAAAAACGCTGTGTGAACAGTGGCATATAAGTATTAGTCTGGCTGATTCCAGCTTGCATAACCATGAAGATAAACCCGGGCTGGCTGTGATTCTACTTTTTAGCATTCCTGACATCCAAATCCAGCCACAATAACGGCCAAATAAAATAGAACTGTAGGAATGGCTGGTTATAATAATTTCCGCCGATTTAATTTACAGAATGTTCCCTGTTTACGGAAGTCTTTTTTCTTTTGGCATAAAAAAACAGAATACTTAGTCTAAGTATTCTGTTTTTAGTATATGCATGTCTGACCCATTGTCAGCAGGTGAAAGAATCCGATTTCAGATTACCAGTGTTTGGTACCGAAAATCTTATCGCCTGCATCACCTAGTCCAGGAATAATGTAGCCATTTTCATCCAGATGATCATCAAGAGCAGCCGCATAGATGGTGACATCGGGATGAGCCTCATTAACGGCTTTCACACCTTCTGGAGCAGCTACCAGCACCAGTGCCTTGATATCCTTACAGCCTTTTTTCTTCAGTAGCTCAATGGTGGCATTCATAGAACCACCAGTAGCCAGCATTGGGTCGATAATCAGAGCCGGACGTTTATCCATCTGGCTGACAAATTTTTCAAAATAAGGTACAGGTTCGAGGGTTTCTTCATCGCGCTGCAAGCCCACCACACTGATTTTAGCAGTTGGAATCAAATCCAATACGCCGTCGAGCATACCCAACCCAGCACGCAGAATTGGCACTACGGTTACCGTTTTACCTTTAATTTGGTAAGCATCTATCTCACCACACCAGCCCTGCATTTTGACAATTTCCACGTCAAAATCACGGCTGGCCTCATATGCCATTAAACGCGCCAGCTCTTTAGTCAGTGTGCGAAAACGATAGGTACTGCAATCCTCTTCACGCATCAGTGACAGTTTGTGCTTTACCAGCGGGTGGTCAATCACATTAATATTCATAGCCTGTTCCAAAAAATAATTGCTATAACACCTGAATGAAATCAGCTAGTTGAAAATCCTCTGAACCAATTCTGGTCAGACAGAGGCCAACAAAGTCTGCAATTCTCCTGCTTCATACATTTCCAGCATAATGTCAGAGCCACCAGCAAATTCGCCTTTCACATACAACTGCGGGATAGTCGGCCAGTCGGCATATTCTTTTATACCCTGACGGATTTCTTCATCTTCAAGTACATTCACAGTATAAAAGTCTTTTAAACCAGCTGCCTGCAGAATTTGTACTGCACGGGATGAAAAACCACACTGTGGGAATTGTTTTGTCCCTTTCATAAACAACACCACTGGATGTTCGGTAACAATGTTTTTAATTCTTTCCTGAGTACTCATTTACTTTCCTTGTTTCATTTACTTAATGCGTGTTAGCACAGCGGCAAAAAAGCCGTCTGTATGATGTTCACTGGTTGATAGTTGAAGATAATCACTGTGCATGGAAGACGGCGTATGGCTTTTAAGCAACGTATTCACCGGTTCGATGTGCCAGCCGTTATTGGCCGCCAGAAAATCATTTAACTGTTGCTGGTTTTCTGCCTCCAGAATACTGCATGTGGCATATACTAGCCGGCCGCCGGGACGTACCAACGCTGAAGCTGCTTGTAGTATAGATTGCTGCTGTTGCTGCAATGCAGCAACATTGTCACTGTTCTGGCGATATTTTAAATCAGGATTTCGGCGTAAAGTTCCCAGACCTGAGCAGGGTGCATCCACCAGCACACAATCTGCCTTCGCTTTGAGACGGGCAATGCGGGCATCGTGCTCATTATCGATACGCTGTGGATGAATGTTGGTTAATCCAGCGCGCACCATACGCGGCTTAAGATTAGCCAGCCGTTTTTCTGCCACATCTAAAGCATACAATCGTCCGCTACCGGCCATCATTGCGCCCATAGCCAGTGTTTTACCACCGGCGCCGGCACAAAAATCTACAGCAATCTGTCCGCGTTTTACACCCGTTAGTAATGCCAGCAACTGGCTGCCTTCATCCTGGACTTCCAGTACGCCATCCAGAAACAGTGGGTGACGGTTTAAAGCCGGCTTATCGGGAAAACGAATCCCCCAAGGTGAATAGGGGGTGGCTTCTGCACGCAGACCTTCAGCCTGTAGCGCAGCCAAAATTTTATCACGTTTACCTTTCAGGGTATTGACCCGTACATCCAGCGGTGCTGATTGCATGACACTGCGGCCATAAGCAACAATTTGCTCATCATCCCAATCCTGCTGCTGGAGGCATTCAATCATCCATTGCGGCAATTCTGCTGCTGTGGAAAGCGTACTAGCAAATTCAGACTTGTGGGCTTTTAGCTCTACCAACCAATCTTTCTCATCGGTATCACACAAAGTCTCTACCGCATGAACACTGAGGCCTCGGCCTAAAACCAGCGCAGCGAGTGCCGCGCGCCGAGGCTTATTATGCGGTTTTGGCAACATCTGCTGGATTTTCTGTAAATGCCGGATGGTGGCGAATACCGTTTCAGCTATTTCTTGCCGGTCACGAACACCAAGTTTGCGCTCACGGCGGAAAAAAGATGACAGCACGACATCTGCCGGCTGGCGGAATGTTAACACCTGCGCTAATGCGGAAGTGGTTAAATCTAGTTGTTGTGCATTGATCATAATTGTTTAAATAGCTTTTCCGTTTATCTGGCCAGCCTTCAGCTGCAATGTATATACTTTACCATTGTCCATATAACTGATGCGTACCGGAATATTGTTCAGCTGCGGTGCAAATGCATATTCCACCCGATCATCACCACGACTGATGCTGTACTGGCTGATTTCGATGTGCTGCCCATTAACCATTATTTGAGCGGAGCCCAGATTTTTAACCGCATCCAGCGGGTATACTTTCTTGCCATTGGTTAAATACGTATTTACCGGAAGTTTTCCCTGATTAAAGCCAAGCTGCCAGGCCAATGCAAACATATCATACACTGGTCCATTTACTGCTAGATGTCTGCTGGTATCGGATACCCTGCCATAATCCACACTCTGCCCGTTAAACCGTGCCTGAGCGTAGAGTTTACCAAAACGACTGTCTGTGTAGGTAAGCGGATTAAGCATTGTCCCGCTTACCGTACCGCTAGAGACAAACTGCATTTGGTAAATCAGCAAGCTGAGATCAGTGCTAATCTGAAACTGCCCGCTTTTTTGCTCAAAATCCATATTGACTGACAGACCATTATTGTCAACAAACTGTAATTGTGCCCGCTGCGGTAATTCTCCCGCATGAATTATAGAAGCCAGCATTAAACCAGCCCAAACCAACACTATTTTCGCCCACAATTTCAATTTCATACGCCACGTACACCAATCAATTTTTTAAGCAGACCAAACCATCAGTTATACCAGCTTCCAATCTGTTTACTCTGTTACCTTGTATTACCAGATTGCCTGCAACAAAATCAGCCACTGCCTGCGGCAAGAGCTGATGTTCAATCCGTAGCACGCGCTGAGCCAGAATTTCAGCTGTATCGCCATCCAGAACAGGGACGACACCCTGTGCAATAATTGGCCCACAATCCAGTTCAGCTGTAACAAAATGAATGGTGCAGCCAGCCACGCGGCAACCACTCTCCAATGCCCGCTGATGCGTATGCAGTCCGGGAAAAGCAGGCAGCAAAGAGGGATGGATGTTTATCAGCCGGCCCACATAATGCGTGCAAAATACCGGCGTTAATATCCTCATAAAGCCAGCTAAAACTACAAGGTCGGGCTGATACGTATCAATACGCTCCATCAGTGCCCTGTCAAATGCGTCTCGGCCTTCATAGTCTCGATGATTTAGTGCTTCAGTTGCCAGCCCATGCTCAGCCGCCCAAGCCAAACCTGCTGCATCACCCTGATTACTGATGACTGCTACAATTTTTGCCTGTGCAATATTAGATTTTACTAAGGCTTGCATATTGCTGCCACGTCCGGAAATCAGAATCACAACTCTTTTCATCATGTCAGTTTCTCCCTCTTGCTGAAGTTTTATCCCAAAGACACCATTTCCAGCTGCTCCAAACTGCGCCCGAGAAAGCGTTCTCCGATAGTCTGAAAGCGCAAGGGAATATCACTGACATAAAACCTGTATTTCGCGCCGGTATGATCTGGATTGGCCAGCTGATTTTCTTCCAGTGCTAACGCCGTGGCTTCTGCAGTAGTAATGGCTGAATCAACCAATTTTAGTCCCGGTGCTTCCTGTCGAATTAAGGGTTTGAGTAAAGGATAATGTGTACAGCCCAATACCAGTGTATCCACATCTTCAGCCAGTATCGGTTTTAGATATTCGCGTGCAGTCAAGCGAGTGACTTCATGATCTAGCCAGCCCTCTTCCACCAGTGGTACCAATAGGGGACAGGCCTGTGAGAAAACCCGTGTTTGCGGGTTCTGCTTGTGAATCGCCCGTGCATAGGCATTGCTGTTAACAGTGGTACTGGTAGCAATCACACCGATATGATTATTGCGTGTGCTATTCAGTGCTGCCTGCGCACCGGCAGCTATCACATCCAGTACCGGCATACTGCCGGCCAACTGCCGGATTCTCTCACGTGCTACTGCCGCTATGGTATTACAGGCCACCACTAGCGCCTTCACATCATGCTCTAGCAAAAACGAAACAATCTGTTCGGTATAGGCTTCGATGGTGTGTCTGGACTTCACCCCATACGGTACTCGTGCCGTATCCCCGAAATAAATAATATTTTCATTGGGCAGTCGTTCCATTAACGCCCGTACCACTGTCAGGCCGCCTACCCCGGAATCAAATACGCCTATCGGGCGCTTTTCAATTGCTGTCATGAGTCTCTTCATCTGTAGCCTAAACCATTCAGCACACCGTGCCCTGAACCGGTACAGACCCTTTAATTAAGGTAATTATAACATTGACCCGCGCTTATACTTACAGCAGAGCTATCATAGGCGTAGTAAAAATTCGGAATCAATTTGGCAAAATCACAAAACTGCTAAACTTTAATACTTTCACTCTTACAAACTTTATCGCATAATAAACCCGTTTTATTTATCTAAACTCATCATGTCTGCCTCTCACATCCAAGAAACTGTTCTGGCCGATGAAAACGATACCCTACACTTGGGCAGCCGTTTTGCTCAGCATATTAGCCCGCCATTAATCATCTGGCTGGAGGGAGATCTAGGTGCAGGCAAAACCACTTTTACCCGCGGACTGCTCAGTGCACTGGGCCATCAGGGTGCAGTCAAAAGCCCTACATATAATATTGTCGAAACTTATTCCTTCAATCGATTTGATTTGCATCACTTTGACTTATACCGATTTCAAAGCCCTGAAGAATGGCTGGATGCAGGACTAGACGAACTAATCACTTCAGACAGCGTTGTTCTGATTGAATGGCCGCAGCTTGGCGGTGATCTGGCTCCGCCAGCCGACATTATTTTAAATATCAGAATAAAAGAAAATGGCCGTACCGTACGAATGAGCGCCCTCACGGCCACTGGAAAACACACTCTAAACAAGATCACAGAATAACCATGCCTATTCACATTAGCCGCCGGAAATTATTGATTGCTTCCACCGGTTCGCTTTTAATTAGCCTTACTCCATTTGCCCGTGCCGCTCAGGCCGGTGCCGACATCGTAGCTTCTCGTATCTGGCCGGCCACAGCCTATACCAGAATGACTTTGGAATCTACCACACCTATCCAGTTCAAGTATTTTCAGTTGAAAAATCCGGACAGATTGGTCATTGATATTCAAGGTTCCGCCACCAATCAGGTATTGCGGGAGCTGAGCAGCAAAGTGATTCCGATGGATCCGTATATCGCAAGTGTCCGTATCGGCCAGTTTAATCCTGAAACCATCCGTATCGTGATGGATTTGAAAACCACCGTTAATCCGCAAGTGTTTTCGCTGGCGCCAGTGGCCAATTTCAAAAATCGTCTGGTTGTGGATTTATATCCTACCGCTACAGTGGCTATGGAGCAGGAAAAAAACGACCCATTAATGGCACTGTTACAAGACTACAGCCACGGCAAGGTCAATAGCGATGGCACAACCCGTCCTCAGGCCACTGCCTCCACACCGCCGGTACAAAAAACACCTGTAATCAAACCGCCGGTGACTAATCAGCCACCACAGCCCGGCAAACCAAACAAGCTTAACCGCCAGCCGGTTATCATGATTGACCCAGGACATGGTGGTGAAGATCCCGGAGCAACCGGCCCATCTGGGCTGCATGAAAAGGATGTAGTACTGGCTATCGGCAGAGAAATAAAAAAAATACTCGATTCATATGGTTATAAAACCTATATGACTCGCAACGAAGATATTTTTATTCCGTTGGGAGTACGCGTAGCCAAAGCACGTAAACTGCAAGCTGATGTGTTTGTCTCCGTTCATGCCGATGCCTTTACCAATCCATCTGCCAAAGGTACAGGGGTTTATGCCCTTAGCCCCAAAGGCGCCACCAGTGCAGCAGCCAAATATCTGGCGCAGACGCAGAATGCGGCCGACTCAATCGGCGGGGTAAATTATTCTACAGACAAAAATGTCAACAATACCTTGTTTGACCTTACCCAGACAGCCACTATTAACGACAGCCTAAAACTAGGCAAGGATGTTTTAAATCAATTAAGCCGAATCAATAATCTTCACAAAGGTAGTGTTGATCAGGCAAATTTTGCCGTCTTAAAAGCACCGGATATACCTTCAATACTGGTTGAAACTGCTTTTATTTCCAATCCAATTGAAGAACGTTTACTATCCAGCAGTGATTTCCGTCAGAAAGTGGCCAGCTCCATTGCCAGCGGCATAAAGGAATACTTATCTACCGCAATATTGGCTCGACGTTAACAAAATTTCTGTGTTGAACCTATACACGTATATTCCACTTGCCACTTAGATAACGCTATTTTTAGCGGGCAGTAATTGGATTTGCATGCTCAAATGCCTCCGCCAAGTGCCTTGACCACATCTACCATGGCACTGCTGGCTTTGCCTTGAGCCAGTGCAAGTGAGTACTGTGCCTCGGCATACTGCCGTTGCGCTTCAAGTACATCTGCCATAGATATATCGCCGGCACTGAAGCGCCGCTGCTGGCTGCGGAAAACTTGCTGCGCCTGCACCGCTGCTTCAGTCCACTTCGACACAGATTTTTGATAATATTGATAATTGCTCATCGCAGTTTCAGATTCATTCAACGCTTTAAGCACTGTTTGCTCATAATCCACTGCCGCCATTTTCTGTCTTGCCTGCGCAGCGTGTATTTCCGCTCTGATTTTGCCCCCATCCATAATCCGCCATGAAATAAACGGAAATACCGACCAGCTCTGATTAGATGAGCGGACTAATTTACCGGATGATAAAGCATCGAAACCACCATTGGCATTAATGGTGAGTTGCGGAAACTGTGCGGCAACCGCCACCCCCACCTCAGCATTGCTGGCTGCTAATTGACGCTCAGCAGCACGAATATCCGGCCGCCTACGCAAAATATCTGCTGGACTACCTGCCGGAATAGCCGGCAAAGAGCGTACTGGAATAGCAGTGCTGACTAGGAATAACTCCTTATTTGGCTGACCACCGGTCAAAATACTCAGCGCTAATGCTTCGGCACGGATGCGGGCTTGTATTTCTGGAATAGCAGCCTGAGCAGACAATAGACGTGTATCGATATTCTGAATTTCTATTTGAGCCAAATCTCCGGCCTGCACTCGGCGCAACACAATTTTACGTGTTTCACGCAGTGCCTCCAAAATACTCTCTTGAGCTTGTAATTGAGCCTGCGCACTTCTCATATCAAAATAACTGCGTACAATTTCTGAAGCCACGCTAAGTCTAATGGCATCAGCATCTTCCTGTAGCTGCTGATAGCGTGCCGCATCCGCGGCTACACTATTACGCACACGCCCAAACAAATCAATTTCCCATGTAATAGCGGTGCCAGCATAATTTCGCGTTTGATAGCGCTGATTGGGTAAGCTAACGTTGTCACTGTTGCGACTACGTGTACTACGTCCCTCTGCATCCGCTGTCGGCCAAAAACCACTGCGCGTACCAGCCAGTATTGCACGCGCTTCTTCGATTTTGAATACGGCATGGCGGATATCATGATTATTGGCTAGTCCCTCATCTATAAGCCGGTCAAGTAGCGGATCATGAAAATTTTGCCACCATTGATCCAGAGCCTCTGCCGGTTCATTATCTTTTTCAGGCAACGTCCATTGTTTGGGTATCTGGACAGCGGGTGGTCCCTTATACTGCGGTGCACTGATACAGGCACAGAGCAATAAAGTACTAGAAAACAAAATGGATAAGCGCAATCTATTCATGTTAATTTTTTCCGTACTGAAATAATCGCAATGCCCAGTGTTACACAGCCAATCAAGAGCATCGGCCACGCATTATGGAAAATATCCTTTGCTGGCATATTTTTAAGAAACACACCATGCAGTATGATGAGATAATGTTTAAACGGCATCAGCTCTGCCAGCCATTGCAGCACCTGCGGCATATTTTCCACCGGCGTGGCAAATCCAGACATCATCACCATCGGTATCATGACCCCAAACACCCCTAGAATTGCCTGCTGTTGAGTGGAACAAAAAGCTGATATGGCCAGTCCGATGCCGATAATGGAAACAATGAATACCATCATCGCCATCAGTAACAGCAGCAATGAACCGGTAAACGGAATGCCGAAAATCAACACTGCCGCTAGAATCATCATTAAAGACAACACAATACTGATGATGAAACCAGGGACACATTTAGCAATGATAATTTCAGCCGGTGTACAAGGCGAAACCAGCAGCTGATCAAAGGTACCCAGCTCCCGCTCACGTGCAATCGACAACGCAGCTGTCATCAGCGCAATCACAAATATCAGAATGCCAGATAATGCTGGTACAACAAACCATCGATAATTCAAATTCGGATTAAAGAAATTTCTAGCCGCAATCCGTTCTGTCTTCTGTGCCTGCACACCCATATTCTGGACAATTCTCTCAATATAGGAATAGGCAATTTGGCCGGCATTGGCACGACGTCCATCTATAATCACCTGCAAACTGGCAGATTGACCGGCAGCGATATCTCGAGAAAAATCTTCTGGAATAGTAATCGCCAACAGCACCTGTTTGCGGTCTATATCGGCATGCAACGCAGACGGATTGTCTGTCACCAGCACCTCTCTTACAAAACCAGCATGTTCTATGGTTCGCACCAGCTCCTGCGACCAATAACCATTGTCACGGTTATAAACCGATACTGTAACATTGCGCACATCCAGAGTAATCGCGAAAGAAAAAATCATTAACTGCATAATCGGCGGCACAATCAGAATAAATCGCGCCCTTTTATCACGCAGCAAACACAGAATTTCCTTGATAATCTGGGCGCGCAGTTGAAGCGAAAACAGCATCATTATCCCTCCAGACTTCTATGACATTTTGCTCGTGCCAGAACAAACAACAGTGCCCCGATTAATAGCATGGCTAGCATATCGGTCAATAAGAGCGACCAAATATTGCCTACCAGAAAAACCGTTTGCAGCGCCTCAACAAAATAACGCGTTGGAATAATATGAGTAATCAATCGGATCGGCCATGGCATACTGTCTATTTCAAATAGAAAACCGGACAACATAAACGCCGGCAAAAAACCCGTGAAAGCAGCCAACTGCGCGGCAATAAACTGATTTTTAGCTAATATCGATATCACCAGCCCCTGTCCCAGAGCCGGAATCAAAAATACTGCAGCCAGCATCATCAGCACCAGCCAACTACCCCTGAGCGGCACATCGAAAGCAAATACGGCCATTAGCGCCGAACCAAGCGTTGCCAGCATACCCAGCACAAAATAAGGCAACAATTTGCCCAGCAGTATTTCCGTAATCGTTGCGGGGGTAGATAGCAAGCCTTCCATCGTCCCACGCTCCCATTCTCTGGCCACCACCAGCGCCGTCAAAAGCGTACCAATCATCGTCATAATAATGGCTATAGAACCCGGAATCAGTGAACGCCGGCTTTCCAGTTCTGCATTAAACCAGAAACGAGGCTGGACTGATACCGGTGAAACAGTACTCTGACCATGCTGAGCTAACCACAGCGAAGCAATCCCTTGCGCATAGGCTGTAACAAAATTTGCGGTATTAGGTTGTGACCCATCCGCAATCACCTGAATCAGCAGATCATTATTACGGCTATGTAAACGAGTTTCTACGTCAGCAGGAATCACAACATAACCTCGAATTTTACTGGCTATGATTGCTGCTTTTGCCTCCTGAGTATGACGCATAGGCAAAACAGTAAAGTAACGTGAACCAGAAAAAGCTGCTGCCAGCGATTGTGCCGTCGGCGTATCTGAGCTTAGTACCACACCTACCGGCACTTTACGCACATCCAGCGAAACAGCAAAAGCAAACAGCAGCAACAAAATAACCGGCAATACAAAAGCGACGAATATTGCCGAAGGGTCGCGTACAATTTGTAGGCTTTCTTTATAAATAAGTGCACCAAGACGGTTCTTAACAGCACTTTTCCCCTGCTTCATACGGCCTCCGTACAGCCATTACGTTCAGCAGAGTTTGCACAATCCGCCGCATCAATCAATCGGATAAATGCCTGCTCCATCGTTGGTTCATCTCCTGCACTTGTACGTACCTTTTCTTTCAACCGGTCGGGTGTATCCAAAGCAATCAACCGTCCCTGATACATCAGAGCCACACGGTCACAATATTCTGCCTCATCCATAAAATGTGTCGTTACCATCACCGTCATCCCTTTCTGCACCATTCCGTTAATATGAATCCAGAATTCCCGACGCGTAATTGGATCTACACCAGAAGTGGGCTCATCCAGAAATAAAACCGGAGGACGATGCATCAGTGCACAAGCCAATGCCAGCCGCTGTTTGAAACCTAAAGGCAACTCATCAGGTGAATGTCTGAGATAAGGTGTCAGCTGAAAAATCTGAATCATCTCCTCAATGCGCTGCTGCTTGGTGCCCCCACTTAAACCATACATACCAGCAAATAAATTCAGGTTTTGCTCCACATTCAGCAAGCCATAAAGTGAAAACTTCTGCGCCATATAGCCCAGTTGCAACTTGGCTTTTTTAGTAGCATGGCGCAAATCCAGTCCGGCCACATGCGCCTGTCCACTGCTCGGACGCAACAAACCACACAACATTTTAAACGTGGTGGATTTACCTGCTCCATTGGGACCAAGCAACCCGAAAATCTCACCTTGTTTTACCTGAAAGCTGGAATCATCTGTGGCTATAAAATCCCCAAATTTTTTTGTTAGATGAATACATTCCACAGCGGCCGTGGCTAAATTAGGAAAAGAAGACATCTTTGCCGCCAGTGCCGACGTCCCTTTCGGACCTCCACCAAGTAAATCAATAAACGCATCTTCAAATCGGGGTGCCAACGGACGGATCGCGCCCCCTGTGTCCGCAGCCAGCGCCTCAATTTCTCTCGCATCATGACCGTGTCTGAGAACCAGTCGTAAAGAAGCCCCCTGAATTGTTCCATCACAGACACTATCCAAATTCAATGCCCTACTCAAAAGAGACCGCCGGTTTTCACTAAAACCATTTAATCCAAAACTTCTCCCTTGTAGTCTGGCCGTCAAGTCTGATGGTCTACCATCAAATACCAGTTTGCCTTCATTTAGCAGCAGCACCGAATCACACTTCTCCGCCTCATCCAAATAGGCTGTTGCCCATACCACAGCGACTCCGTCACCAGTCAGCTTTGCCACCATCTGCCACAAATCCTGCCGGCTTAAGGGGTCTACACCAACACCAGGTTCGTCCAGCAATAAAACATCAGGGGCAGCCATCATCGCACAGGCCAATCCCAGCTTCTGCTTCATCCCACCGGAAAGCTGACCAGCAAGGCGCTTGGAAAAAGGCTCCAGACGGGTAAATGCCAGCAGCTTACTGAACGATCTTTGGCTTTCCTGCGCATTCAGACCGCGCAATCTGGCATAAAGCTTCATGTTTTCAAGTACAGACAAATCCTCATACAGACCAAAACGCTGCGGCATATAACCCACATTAAAAGCAATTTTGTCCACATCCTGAACTGAATCCAGCCCAACAATATTAATATGCCCACTAGCAGGTGCCAGCAAACCAGTCATCAGCCGCATTAGCGTTGTTTTTCCTGCGCCATCTGGACCAACCAGTCCTGTGAGCCGGCCGGGATAAATAACCGCACTAACATCATGTAGCGCCCAGACCTCACCAAAACATCGCGAAACCTTATCCAGCACCACCGCAGGCCGCTGCGCCATTTCAGACTCCCTTATCGCTCAGCCGAATCGTCACCGGCATACCCTGTTTCAACGCATCATCATCATTCAATACAGTAATTCTGAGCCGGTAAACCAAATCAGTACGCAAATCCGTGGTTTCAACAGATTTAGGCGTAAATTCTGCACGCGGTGAAATAAAACCTATCTGGCCGGAATAAACTTTAGCTGAAGAATCCGTGTAAATAAAAACACGCGTCCCTTGTGCAATTTTGCCTAAAGCCGATTCATCAACATAAGCACGAACATATACCGGCTTGCGCAGCGACAGCGTATACACTGCATCTTGCGTACTTAGCATACTGCCCGGTTCCCGCACTCGGCTCATCACCACAGCATTATCTGGGGCCCGTAGCACCGTATCATTTAAAGCAGTATGCGCCTGTGCCAAACCTGCTTGCGCGCCCCGCAACTGCGCCCTCGCTGCCGCAATTTCTTCAATTCTCGCACCTGATTTTTGCAGCGATAAAGTCTGCTGTGCCGAAGCCAGTGAAGCCACCGCTACATCTCGATCCCGACGTACTTGTTCTAGCGTTTTTTCACTTGCATCGCCTGCTTTGACTAATTGCTGCTGACGCTTTAAATCCGCTTCGCTCTGCTGCAACATCGCCTGTGCTTTTGTTACTGCAGCAGCTGCTACTTTTATATCCTGCTGCCTGTTTCCGGCTTCAAGTTTTTGCAGCTCTGCCTGTGCTTTTGCCACTTCAGCCTCAGCCTGTGCTAATGCATGACGATAAGGCATATCATCCAGCAATGCCAATATTTGCCCTTTTTTAACCTTATCACCCTCTTTCACTTTTACAGACAACAGTCGGCCTGACTGACGAAAACCCATATCAACTTCGCGGATATCAACATTCCCATAAAGCGTCAGCGGCTGTCTGGCTGCCTGATAAAAATGCCATCCTGAGTACAACGCAATTAAAGCAATAACGACAACCACACCAGTCAATATCCGTTTTCTGCTAATCATGCTCCCTCTCCCTCAGGCAAAGACCACCGCAATGATATTGCGATGCACAACTGGCAATATTTTCTGCAATTCTTCTTCACCAATTGTTGTCCAGTTCATTCGTCTCAAAATACCAGTACGAACCACTCGCCAGACAGCTAGCAAGCCAAAAACACTGAAAGTGATCATCGCAGCCTCCTCTTCATCAGTATTACGCAAAACTTTTATCAATCTAATAATTTGCGTCAGCATGGGCCTGATAAATGTTGAAAACACATATTCAAAAGCAGCTGTAGGTTCCTGCTGTTCACGCATAATCAATTGCGCCCACTCTTTCGTTTTATCACTGGTCAGCAGTTTTAAAAATGTATTTGCCATCTCCAGCAACAAGGGCAAAAGAATTTCCTTTCTTCCATCCTTATCCAATGTCGACCAATCATATTTCTCGAGACAAAGGCGAATCTTGTCTTCTACTGGCGATATTTCACTCTTTAACTGGGTCGTAATTTTTTCAAAAGCCGCTAAATACAGCCCCTGTTTCCCTTTGAAATAGTAGTTAATCAGTGCCAAATTCACATTGGCAGCATGAGCAAGCTCCCGTGTACTAGCCGCATGAAAGCCATCACGGGCAAATACTTTAATAGCAGCATCAATCAACACTCGGCGTGTTAAATCACCTCGCTCCGCTTCTTTAAACTCATTCATAAAAATGTTCACAGAATTTATCAAAGTAATATTTTTAATTAAACGACTGATTAAGTCAATCGTTTAATTAAAATTTAGATAAAATTTTAAAATAAAATTAAAAAAAGAATCAGAACATAAAGCATAATAGCGCAAACTTTTAAGTTTTCAGGCATATCAATTTAAAATGCGCCGAGAGTTCCCAGCGCATTTTTCGAATCTTAATTAATAGTTTTTCTTCGCTTCATCCCAGAGCACAAAAATCTGCTCGTTGCTGATATTTAACGTTTGCATAAGAAAATCCCACATATCATCATTCATCAGCGTAAAACTTTGAGCTTCCGATATCACATTTCTTACCTTGATTAAATGGTCTCCGACTAGCTCACGCTCAGCAATATCCAGCAATTCCTTTTTATTTTTACTGTATTGCAATTCGATCGCAGTCAAAAACTGGCTGCGGGTGATTATTCCTGCTTTTTCCTTTTTATCTTGCAGACGTAATTCATCTGCATTATCCACATCCACCCATGCACCGGCCTCTTCTGACCATTCAGTAAAAGGCGCTGGAGCAAAAGTAGTTACATCATCAGGTAGTTTACCAACCGCAACAATAATTTGTTTTTCACCCGTATTCTTAGAATACACTGTTTCACCGCGATGGTCTTCTATATATTCCCATTGTCCATTATTCCATTGCGGAATAAAACCTTTTTTTTGTTCGGGCTCATCAGTCTGAATACACAAGCGTGGGATTAAATAATGGCCCCCTCCCTCAAGAGGGTCTAAATCAGCGCTGGTTATTCCCCTAAAAAAATTGTTTTCATCAAGCTGACAAACAGGAATTTCTAAAGGATAATTTTTCATAACATCGATCCTTAAATTTTGATACAGGCCAATAACGCAATGTTACGAGGTCGAGCCTCATTACCTCCGCTCACATCGGTGGCAAAATCATGGGTGTGATTGCCGTTGACATCAGTGACAAAATAATGGCTGTGAATACCGGAATTATTAGTAGATCCCCATCTTTCGATATTGCCGCCGTTTGATTCAAAATTAGACCCAGCACCATTAGTGCTAATTGGAACCCCATGATTGTGATCGCCATTGTTATGAGTCCAACCGGTATGGTTGTGGGCTCCAGATTCCCACGTTCTGCCATTGTGCATGTGGCTAAGATTTTGACTATCTTGCCATGAACCAAACTTCCGGCCCCCATCAACATTGCGTCCATCGTCCCATGAACGAATAAACTCAGCACGTAAATCTGGTAAATTAAATGTTGTATTTCCATCGCCAGATCCGTACATCGTACCTATTGCGGCAAAAAGATTTGAATATGTTGTCCGCGACAAGGCCGCCCCATTTGCTTTTAACCAGCCGGTAGGAGCCATGCTCTGGGAAAAATACATGATTGCGCCAGAAGGTGTCGTGTTTATATCCTTTGAACCATCAAAAGGGACGCCATTAATCAATCGTGCAGTTTTTAGTCTAGTAGCTGAATCTGCATTCCCTGTAGTATCCTGATTACCTGCTATATTAACACCGGGTAAATCAATATCACTTTTGGCATTAAATGTCACACCACCGATTTTTCGTGCAGCAATCAGTTCTGCATAAAGTGCAGTTTTAGCTACCCCATCTTTATCCAGTTTGCAATCAAACAATGCTTTACCTTGCCGTGCTGATAAAGCCGCCAAAGCATCATCCGAATCTAAACTATCTATAATCCGAGTTATGCCGGCAACCTTATCTGTGGCACTTGCAGGAACATTGGCGGCAATCAATTTCTTGATAGCAGCAATGACTTGACTCTGATTTGCCTTTTCTGGCTTGATGCCGGCTGCTGTCAGGATGGCGATTAGTTCAGCCTGTACCTGATTCAGCCAGCTGGCAGGTAGAACTGTACCCAGTTCGCTAATACCATCGCCATCGTGAAAAAAGCCGTCTTGTGTATCTATTGGATACATATTTATTTATCCTTATATGTAAAACGTATATCAGTGAATGCCGGTTTTAAATCTTTTAAAACACTTTCAATTACGACATCACCATATGCTGTTAATCTGTCACCGGCAGTAGACATACCTGCACGGAATTGAGTTGCACGACTGTCTGCATTTTTGATATTTACCCACCATACCCACATAATGTCTTCACGTGCCAGCCTGTGGCCTACTCGACTAATACCGACTCGAAAAGGCTGTGGTTCTGTTATATAAATGTCATAACCAATGGATGCAGCCATTTGCATAAAATAGGGAATACTCAAGCCGCCTGTTTCGTTGATTTTCGTGATAACCCCTTGTATTCGCTGTTGACCATTCTTCCCAGTACAATCCAGATTGAGCATTTCCTCCCAGCGTACAATGTAGTTACCAGACGTACGCGGGTCAATAACGCCAAGCTTGCGGCGTGCCGCATTCTGGACTTCATCCAGACAAGCACCATCAACGGCGGCTGCATTTCTTATTGAGGAAGCCGTGCGGTTGTAAGCAACTGGAGGTAATAATCCTAATAAGGTATCTTTGTAATTCATAGCAAGCCCACATCAACCTCACCAAGCATAAACCACTCTATTTTTTTGTTTGTTTCAGCCACAAGATTACCCTTAGGCAAAGTCATTTTTCGGTCTGTAACGCTTGTTACATCACTGATTACAGCTTCCAGCTGAGAGGCAATCACACTATCCCCGGGTTTTAACGCGCTGAAATGTTCTTGTAGTGCTTGTTTAATATCGTTAGCAGCTTTATCAAAAGTCCCCCCGGACAGGCTTACCTTAACTTCTATGTCTACCTTGGTTACATCAGGCTTGACTACCATACTGTTTTTAGCGGTAACAGGGCGCACAGAATCAATATAATTTTGTACTTTGCTAACTATGTCATCACTGGGTACATTATCACCACTGGTAATAACCACATCGACTGTACCTAATCCGCGGCGTAAGGGATAAACATAAGCACTGGTCACCCCATCCACACTCAAAGCCCAAGCTTTATAATCATATTGATTACCTCCGGCCGGTGGACGACGCAATAAATCAAGCAAACGATTTAATAAAGAATTGTCACTTTCAACATCAGTACCACCAGTCACATCAAGGTTTACCAGATCACTGGATACACCCACAGGAGCAGCCATAAACTGTGCTGTCTTATTATGTTGATTTGATATGACACCAGGCTCAAGCGACCTTATGCTCAAAACAACAGTACCATCCTCTTTAATGTAAGCTTTTTCCAAAACCGTATATAAACGTTCTCCACATTTAATTTGCAAATCAGCATCAATTGATGCTTGCGGAATACCATGTGCGATAACAGTACCACTGGCCGAAGTCGCATTTTTACGGCGTATACCACGCAGATTACAATGTCGTTCCAGAAAATCTGTATCTGCTGTATCTGGAAAAAACTGTTTTAATATCCATGCCTGATGGGCATACTGACCAGTGGCACAACTGGCCAAACTACTAGCACGTATATAATTATCACTATCTGAAGAAACATCTGTTTCTGGATTTAATGAAACCATATCACGCAAAATAGCCTGACGGATCTCTTCAAAGGTAGGAATATTATGCATATTTAAAATCCATTTAATTATTCTTTCAGATTACTTTAACCGGACATTCAAATATAAATTTTTCTCCTGTCATCTCCGTTACCTGTATATTCAAATGAAGCTGGCCATTATGTGTCTGCAAAGTTGTCACAGAAATATCTGTTGAACGTCCATCATCAATAATGGGCTGTAATGCTTGCTGTGCATACTGTTGAGCAAGTAAGCTAACAGATTGCACATCTTTCTCACGCTCCAATGTATAAAGCAACGAACCCAATTTTTTATCTCCCCAATAGCTGCCCAGCGGCGTCATCAGACGCAGATAAACAGCGTTTTGCAGATTATTGATTGTTTGTCCGCTGTAATCACCATTTCGGGTATTAATTTCTCTGTCCATAAATCATTCCATTTATATATTTTTATAATTTACTTGTGTTACAGCATTAAAATAAAGCTGAACAGCTTTAGTAGATTTCAGACAGGTTTGCCTACACTTACAGTATGATCATGTTCAGTCAGACTGATACCATCGGCTTTAACATCACCTACCGTAGTAAAGCTGCCTTCAGTTTGAACAACATTGCCAGAAAAGGTTGCACCCTGCCCCCCTTTAATTTCCAATCCGCCATTTCCATTAATCTGACCCGCAGCAGTAATTTCCTGAGAACAACTAACATTACAAGCAGTAATATCCACACCAGCCTGAGCATCAATACTAATCCCGGCAGCTGCTTCAATTTTCACACCAGCTGGAGCCTTAATATTCAAAGTCTCACAGTCAATTTCTATCAATCTGCCATTTTTTAATGTAATAGATGCGCCAGACTGGTTATAAACAGCCACCTCACCAGAAGCCAAAGCTTTTATACGATATGCCCCATGCTCAGTTCCAATAATAATGCCATGGGTGGTTTGTCCGCTTAGCGGTAAAATAATAGCTTCAGAACCAACCGGCGGATTACTGGTAAAACCGAATTGCTGCATATGCTCCACATCCTGTAACAACTCATCAGCTAGAGCAGAAATTTGTGCAGATTGAATCGGCTCAGTAGCATTGACACGTGTCAACCTGCCTCGAAAAGCCTGCCGCACAGAACTAGTTGTATTAGAAATGGTTGTCCGGGTTTTATTAACTAATTTTGCAACATAACTCATTTAATACACCCATTATTGTTATAAATTTATTTCAACGCATTACTAACGTGTCAATTGATTAACTTGCCGGTTAGTCACCCCTTTACGTTTACCTTTGCGCGAACGTGCAGCAGCAGACTTTTTCACATAAGCATCCGGAGTCCAAATTCCATCTTCTTTTAAGCGAAGTTCTGTCATCGTTCCTCCGCTGCGGCTAAGAAAAAACCGCCGTCCCATGATAAAAAAAATCGCATCTATCTGTTGATCTTCATCGATAACATGCACCCTTTGCCCGGGTTTCCATAAAACACCATTTTGGGTTTTATGATCAGCAACAGTAACAGTTAAGGTAAAACCTTCAAGGCGCCAGTCAGAAAGCATTTTCTTAGCCTGAACTTTGAGCTGTTCCAGATTTTCAGCATCACCAATGACAACCGTTTTAGGTTTATATAACGTCATGGTTTCATCTTTATATACCCATTTCAGATCATGCTTAGATGAGTTGGCATAGCGTGTATGGCTTTGTCCAAGAAACGTTACTTCCGAATAGCGATTTTCCGTACTGTACTCAATTTCAATACTTTGAATATTACGCCGATTGTCATTTTTACTATGAAACAATGAAGCTACAGGCTGGCTAGCATAATCGGCCCCTCCAACTACCAGCGTACCATCGGGTTCAAGCCAGACATGCAACCCAGCTTTATAGGCAATTTTGCTCAGCGCCTGCCAAGCCGTTTCCCCCGGCTCTATGTCAATCTTGTCCAATACCGGATTCTTTTCTGCTTTTAAAACCACATTTTTAATCTGCGGCCATGGTTTGACAATTTTTTGTGCAGCACTTAAGACATTCATTCCTTTGACATTAATTTGTGCCACACTGCAATCAACCAGTAATCCGGCTAGGTCGCGGCCATTAAAAGCGATACTGTGATTATTTTTATCTATTGCTTCATTCTGATGGCCAATAATACCGGTCATTACCAGCTGCTGATTAATCAACACCTCACATTGCAAAGAACTATAATCCGCTAATAAAGCCTGATTTTGTGACACATTAGTTACAAAACTGAACGCATCTGCCGGTATCAAAAAATCACTGTCAATATCATAACTAAGCCAATCTTTATGTTCTTTACCGCCAACCCGCACCACCACTTCATTACCATAAGGATAAGGTGCCAAATCACTTTCATTTAACATAATAATTAATCCAGTCATTACGCTTAATGAAAGAAGGGTGGCACAAATGAGGATTGAGACGGATCAACTCACTAGCCCGGTTTAAATCTTGGTAAAGTAAATAAGCCAATTGATGAATCGTTCCACTTATTTCGGCTTTACGTGTACGCATAGGTGGCTTTTGATTAATGACAGACAAAATATAATCATTAAACAGAGCAGCTATATTGGCCAGCATCTGTATTAAAATTGTCGTCTGCGTATAAAAAGCAGCAGCATTAATACTTTTTATATTTTCAGCATAATCATAAGTTCCACGTAAACTATTAATTAAACCTTGTATACGTAGCCGTAAATTATTATTAATAAGTTGCAGCTCATTAGCTGTAACATGATCACTATTTATTTCAATGATATTAACTGTAATCTGAACCAAATACACAGTACTCAGAAATTGTAAAATCTGAGCAACCGGTTTCATCTGAATTTCCGCAATTCTTTGTACATGATTAATAGCTGCCTCCTGAGATTCCTGCACATTCTGATTATGAAGAATATTTTCTGGCAATTGGTTCAAAATATCTACACGATTACCTATCAAATCAAAAGCCTGTCTGCTGCTTAAACTACCTGTGCCAAAATTACTTTCGTTATTCAAACCAGAACACACCATACTGGCCATAGTATCAATTAGTCCCCTGACATCCTGACTAAAAGTAATTGAAGAATAATTTTTAGAAGTCTGATATAGCAAAGGATCAAGATCAAAAAAACGTCTCACACTCCCAGCTACCCCACATAAAGCAGCAAACACACCATTACTACTCCCCCAAATAGAGGCCCCCCCCTCACGTACCGTTAACAATACGTTGCTATATGCCAATAACTGCTGCGTAAACTGATCAAGAGAATTCTGAATCTGTTCTAATTTGACCAACCATTGATTTTCAAATAAAAACAACGGTGCTGACTCTTTGGCTTCAAAAAACGTTATATCCAGTGCAACATAATTAACTGCTTCAGCCTCAGTACGAAAAGACCAGCTGGCAGCAATCATATTGGGCAACAAACCCAAAACCGGATGAACCAGCGTACCAGCACCAGGTTCTTCAAGCACGGTAAGAAGCTTCATCAACTGCGAATCAAAACTTGAACCAAAGTAAACAGCTGCAATCTGACATTGCCGCCCCTGTGCACCCAGGTCTTCAATATCAGAGCCATTGGCGAAAGGTCGGCCATGTCTTACCAGCGATTTTTCATTTTTATCATTAATAGAAATGACATCAAAAGCAATATTTTTATAACTGGCTTTTTGCAGATTATTTTTCCACATGGTCATTATTGTGCTCCCCCTCGGTTATACATTTCCACTTGATTACGTGAAACTATATTACTGATTACTCTCCCATCCAGCGTCAAAGTTACATTATTCTGTATAACCTGTTGCTGACTCGAAAGTATGGTAGCTATTTTGTCTAAACGTATACCCAGCTCCAGTACAATAGACTGGAACGCATTTTGAAATTGCTCATTCTGCTGTACCAACACAGATTGCCCAGCAGGCAACTGATTTTCATCAGCATGCATATTGGCAGGTATATTTTTATACGACATCATCATCGCTGTGGATGTCATCATATAATTGCCATTCAGCATCTGCTCCCTATCACTAGTCAATTTTAATTGGCTAGACAAAGCAGGATTGACGCCATAAGCATCATGCCAATCCGAAGACACCCTCTGTCCACTGAATGTATTTGCTGCTGTATGAATATTTTCATTTTCGTTGGTTTGGGTAACCTTATCGCCTATTTTATCGCCCAACATACTGCCGCCGATGCCACCAATCAAACCACCAACTAGCCCACCTAGAACAGTACCCACACCTGGAAATATAAATGTGCCGATTGCCGCACCAATCTCTCCACCTGCCCATGCACCAGCCATACTTCCCGTTGTTGAGGATGCATTTTTTATTTGAGCGGTCTTTTTCTGTTCAGCAGTTAAACTGTCATCATTTGCAATTGCAATTCCATTAGCTACACCACCAATAGCAGATAAAGCTAAATTACCCCGACCCATCACTTTACCAGCCATTTTTGCCGGAAATTTTCTGGATTTCAAAGTTGTCTTAGAAGATGATGGCGTTTTACTACCTTTGTTTTTACTGTTTTTATTTCTTTTTTTATCAAAATCGTCACCACCATCAATCTCGATATCATTTTTCTGTCCAGATCCGGATAGTGAACCCAACGTTTGCAATGCAGTAGCAGCACTGCCTGCTGCTGCAGCTAAAGCAGTTACCGCTAAAGTCAGTACCGGAAACTCCGCTGACAGTTCAGTTAATTTAGTTTGAAAGCCAACAAGTGGTTCTACAGCCTCACTTCTACCCAATGTTGTCAGCGCATGATTTTTTTCTTGCTGAAATTCTGGATTAGCAGCTAAAACAGCTGCATGTCTATCTGAAGAACTTTCACCAGATTGCGTAAATAATTTTGTTTGCGGTTGTAACAGATTCTGGTTACTTAAATTAGCATGAACAGCATCTTTCGCCTCTTCTGGTATAAATGATAGAAGCTTATCTTGTCTGGCCTGCATCAGCTGACTGGAATACAAATCTCCAGAGTCGGCTTTTTGCTTTAAATTCTGATAATTTTTATCTTTAGCTAAGATTTCAGTACAAACCTTAAGCAAAGATTGAACATCATTTAGGCCTTGCTTGCCACCCTCTTCTCTTATTTTATTCCAGTCTAAATGTCTGTTTGGTGAATTAGGATCTTTAACACGACTCAGTTTTTCTGTAAGACTAGGATCAGCCAGAGCCCCAAGCAAAGCCTTAACACTCTTAGCAGCATCCTCATTCGAATCAGAATGGGTAGAAGTAGCTTGTAAACTAGATATCAAATAATCAATACTGCGAATATCTGTTAACCCAGCTTTTTTTCCAGATGATAGTAATTCTGGTAGCTCACTACTAAGCTCAGCTATCGAAAACTTACCCTGCTTAGTTGAATCAATAATATGATCAGAAACCAGATGATAATCTTGATTTTTTAAACCATAATCTGCAAAAGATTTAAACAGTTTAGCCGTATTTTCATGATCATATTTACCCACTTCAGTGGATGAATTTATCATACTACGATGGGCATAAGGAATAGTGGCTTTAACTTGATCAAGAGTCATGTTTTGTTGCAACATATCATTGATCAAATCTAGAGCAGCTTGTGAAGTCCCACCATTTGAGGCAACCAGTCCTTTCACCAAAGACTGAATTTCTTTTACACCCTCAGTTTTAATCCATTCAGTTGATTTACTTTTATCGGATACATAAGCTTTAGCAGCAGTTTGTAACACACCCGAACGTAATTTTTTTTCATCATCAATTGATGGACTAACAGCATCATATACGGCTTTGCCACCTTTAATAATAGCGCTACCTGCCGACTTAGCTGTATTCCATCCGGAATTTTTTGAAACCCCCGAATTTTTCTGAATTTTAGAGCTTTTTTCTAACTCTTTATTTAATTCGCGAATACTATTGCGTGATGCCTTACTAGCATTCTGAATCTGTTTTTGCGCAGCACTGGCTGTGGCCGCAAAATTTTTATAAGCATTCCCACTTTTGATGATTTCACGCTGAATCTGCTGCTCAGCACGCAACTCCTTGCGTAAACGTACTTCAGCTGTTCGTTGCTGTTCTCTCTGAATTTGCTGAATAATGCGAATTTGTGATTTACCCGCCTTTTCACTTTCCCGAATAGCAACTGCTGCCGTTCGTTTTATCTGCTGTTCAAGCTTTTTAACTTCTTCTGTCATTTTCACGATAGAAGCCTGCTGTTTTGCCAACGAATCCTGATTGGAAGACATATCAATACTCTCTCTTAATTATAGTTATATTAATTCCAAATGATTAAATGAATTGAAAGAAATGAATAGACTTCAGCAGCATCAATGCATAATCCCTGCCACAAGACAGGGATTATGTATTTAATCAGGCTAATTAGCGGCCAAACTTTCTTTAACCGGCTGAAAAGGTTTTGGTTTTCTCTGACGTAAAGAAATAATTACATTATCATCATCATTTTTGATGCCCATACTTTCCAGCACCGTCTCAATCCACACTGATACTTCTGAATGACACATCCTGCTTACCATTTCAGGAGTAATCAATGATTTGGCCAGTAATATACATGCCTGTCTATAATTTTTATGCGCTACTTCAAAGCTTCGTTGCTCTCGGCTTTTTCGGATGCCGCTGGGTCTGACCGGCCAGCGGCAATCGATTTTGACCGAAGTGATTCCATACTTGTTAAAATTGACTGATAATCTTCAGATGCCAGATTATTAAAAAGAAATTCAACACTTAGATTTTCTGGTTCTATACCTGGCACTTGCAACTGTTGCGCCCAATAAGCCAGAGTAGTAATAATCGCTTTTTCTGCATCTGGAACATCAGTGATTAAACCAGTATCCTCCAATAATTCCAGTGCCTTAAGTTCATCGGCCAAAGTCAATGGCTTAACAGTATAATCAAAATACATCTGCTGATTGTATTCCAGACCATAAACCAGTTTTCCAGTCTCTTTTAACATTATTCAATCACTTTATCCAATGCAAACATTTCAATATCACGACGTGCTTCATTTTCTACACTGTATTCTTCCGAGCATTTTGTACTGGTACAGCCAATATAACTAATGCGAGCTTCATCAGCATTACGCGGATAAATAGTAATTTTGGCGTTAGTAATATTGTCCCAATCAATGCCACTTTCATCCAAAGGAATAGCCGCACTAACACTCATGGTATATTCAGTCACACCATCCGCATAACCACGAACCTTACCGGATTTATTCATGGTTTTTACCACCTTGCGTCCGGTAGTTACTTCCGGCTTAAAGCTGATAATTTCCACTTCTCGTCCGTTTACTTCCATAATTACCGCACCTGCATATTTAGCACCTGTTTTATTTGCCATATAATTTCCTTTATATTTAATAAGGTGTTAATAAAAAATTAACACCTTTAATAATTAATTTATAAATACAGATCCACGCGTGCAGCCAATACATGCAATCCATTAACTACATCAGCCGGTATCACTGCATCCAAACGATTTGGGTCGCTGGGATTACGCTGTACAATCAATTTTTCTTTATTTTCCATTACCTGTTCCAGAATTTCTGCGCTTTCACATTGATTTAAAACATCCAGAATTTCGGAACGGACTTTTAAAGGTGTACGTTCAGACAGTTTTTCTCGTGGAAAACGTAAAGCTATGCGTTGATTAATCGCATCTCGAACATAATCAAGAGTACGGATAGTAGTAATATCCAACAATGCCGGATCATCAGTACCAGTTGCATTTTTTACATATGTTGAGACTGCTCGCATAATCTGTACGCGGTTAGATACAATATGCAACGGTGAAAGACCATTGTATAAAGCACTATTAAACTCAGCAAATAAAGGCCAGCTGGCATCAGACGTAATACTTAGACCTTTTATTTCAAGAGTATTTAATGGGCGGGCGGGATCAGTTTCACTGGCAATTACAGCCGCATAGCCTGCAGCAATAATGGCATTACCTTCTACAGCATTTTTATACCATGCTATAGTAATACGTCCACTGTTGATGTTATTAGCAAAAGTTGTTCCCGTACTTAGGGTACCTCGCCAGCCCATTACACCTATACAGCCGCGCTTTTCAATTGCATTTGATACCAGATCTATATGATCCGATAATTTTTTAGCATTCAGACTATCAGTAAATGCATTACAAATAATCTGATAATGCTTACCGGCTACTCTCTGCAGAGCAGCACTGATATCGGGATTAAGCTGTCCACCTTCAAATGGTTTGATATCCAGCACTACACTGCTGGCGCTGGATGTGTCTGTATTAAATGAAGCCGACAAAGTAATTTCGTTACCAATCAAACCTTTATTTTTAGCGGTTAACTGAATTTTATCGCTTACAACCTCTGCTGTAGCTAATGTGTTTACTTGGTTAATTATATTTGCCAGCTGGTTATAAACTTCTGCGTTAGTATCACCATTATTGACTGTCAGCTGACATTCCGTGCCGCCGATATTAATCGTAAGGATACCTGAGTTAGCACCTGGATCTGCAATCGTAATGGCTATGCTGGCTTTAGCAGCAATACTTTGTTCAGCATCATTTACACCAATAATAGTTAAATCCAAATAAGGATTATTAGTAAATGCCTGTTTGACACAATAATGAGCCCATGACCCCTCACCAAAGAGATTAGCAGCATCGGCGTCACTAAATAATTGTACGGGTGCTAATGCCGGCTGTCTGCCTGTTGGTAGCATAGGTGCAATCAGCAGCATCTTCTGCGGATTAGCGGGCAATCCTCTTACTGCTGTCCGGGTATTGAATTCAATATACCGTCCTGGTACACGAATATCATTTCGCACAGTATCAAACTGGATATTTTCTATCATTCATTCACTCCTGTTTTATTTTCTTCGAAATTTTCAGTTATCATTATCAGATCGCCATCAGCCACCAAACGACGGTAGTAGAGAGTGTCCGGTACGTTAACCAATTGAGTTGTTATATAAGAATTAACGCGTTTTTCTTTTGGTACGCGCAAACCATCTGCTGCTTTAACCTTCATCTTCTTTCTCATGAATAGTTAGAACTTAATCCTGCCAAACTTAATTTTCTATTTCTTCTATATTCACCGTCAGTGAAGTAAATGGAGCATGTGGTTCGGAATGACTACCATTAAATTTACTAAATAAATAGTCAGGATTACTTACATCGTTGGTATATTCGGGATATTGATCACTTTCCAGCCCATAGATATCAAAACCTGCCTCAAATTCAATGGCATAAATATTCAAATCTTTACTATTGGCATCAGGAGGATTAAAAAAAACCGGACGAACCGATTTGGGCTGCAAACCTAAACTATTTAAGTGTTCATTTAATCTCTGTCCACTCAGCAGACGTAATACGGCATAAATTAAGTCATTGATATTGGTATTCTGCAAAGATTCTGAATCATTAATCTCATTATTTACACAAACTACATAAAAATTAGCTATTAATTCGAAACGTTGGCGTTCAGAACTCTTTATTTTTATATGTGCTTGATTAAGAGTTAATAACACAGCTGGTTTTTTTTCTTTGTTGGTGAACGCATCTCTATTTTCAAGCCCACCAAAAAAAACTTCTATATCTGTGACTAATGATCCCAACCCCTGATGTAATCGCTCAATAATTGCATTTTGGATTTGATTAAGCACAATAAATACATTTCTCCTTTCTTTTTATATATATTTATCATAAATATTATGTATTACATTCACTTAACTATCGAATTAAATATTAAATATCATGTTTCTTTTAGTACAAAAAACAATTCTTGTATTTCACACTTCATATACATAATTCATCAATATCTTCTCGAAAGAGATATAACTTCACGTAATTATCCTGCAGTCAGTCAAAGATATGATTAAAACAACACAAAATGCTTAATCATATTTATGAAGCATTACTCAATGAATAAAATTTTAATATACGTTTGGTTCAACAAAATTTGCGTGTTTATTCAATTTTTTAATACAAATAACCACAGTGACCCATTAATAATTTAGTCAATATCGGCTACAGTAGTAATTTTATATAGCAATTTAAATTCAAATATTTTTTGAACTATGTCACTCACTCGCACTAATCTTGATTAGTTTCTATAACACTATTTTTATTTTCTTTATCTTGTATTTTCCATTAGTGCATTTATTAGTATAGACTTATCACTCAATTTAGTGAGATTCATTGATTTAACTTGGAAATAAAAACAAATTCAGTACAAAAAGCTATACGAAATAAATACATTTAAATAATATAACAATATCATATTAAACATATATAAAAAAAAGCCGCATAAGCAGCTTTTATATAGAAACTGGCGGAGAGGAAGGGATTCGAACCCTCGATACGCTATTCACGTATACACGCTTTCCAGGCGTGCGACTTCAACCACTCATCCACCTCTCCAAGAAATGGAAGTGGGCGCATTATAACGAGCGGACCTCATTCTGGCAAGAACTTCAGGCAATAGACCTATAGAATTAACGACAGTAATCCAGCAGCAATCAAAGGTCCCACCGGCACTCCACGTAAGAAAGCCACTCCAATAATCGTACCAATCATCAAACCTGTCACAATGGTGGGATTCATTTGCATTAGTTGTACCCCACGGCCACCCAGCCACGCAACGACAATGCCTACTACTACAGCAGCAATGGTTTTCCAGCTACTGGCCAAGGCCGCAATCTGCGCAGGCTGCACCTTACCTGTAATCAGCGGTGCCAATACACCGATCATCAGCAGCATAATTCCAAGCTGCAGCCCATATTTTTCTAATAGCGGTGCATATTTCAATAACGGTGTCTGCTGCACCAGTAGGATAATCAATGCAGAAATCGTTACTGAAGGATTATGTCCGAAAATACCCAACGCCACAAACAACAGTAGCAACAAAGCATTTGCATTACTTGCCCAAAAAGACATATCCATCCCTTAATTAAAGCTTACAGATTCCAAAATATTATGTACCACATTTAATCTGATAAAGTAAATCGGTACAAATGGTTAAACAATAAACTATAATTTATACTAGAGCAAATTCAATCTTTTTTTACGGCAGCTGTTTCGATTTCATGCGGATTCAGACGCGGGTTGTCTTCCTGTCCGAGCCCAACCAATCTACGCAGACGCGTCATATAAGCATTCACATCCAGCCCTTGCCCATAACGCTGTGCCAGCCAGAGGGTTTCCGCCAATGCTTCTATCATATCGTGCTCGGCTTTGACCCAGTCACCTGCATATTTTTTACATAACTGCTGATGAATGGCAGCAATACCAAATGGCTGATTAATCGCAACCTGCTCCTGTACTGACAAATGTAATGACAGATGCAAAAAAGGGTTAGTCTCCCCTTCTTCCGGCCGCCATGTACGGTTAAGGTATTGTTCGACATTTTCTAAATAAGGCGCATATTCGCTATGTGCGTCAATAATCCGTAACGCTTTCTGCTGTAAAGCATCTAACAGATGCGGCTGCTGACGCTTCTGCCAGACATCTGAAAAAAAATGACGTACATCATCAGTATTGACATCGTACATATTAACCAAGATTTCAAATTGAACCTGTAGATTATAAATCAATACGTTTGGCAACGATATTGCATCAACAGACTTACATTCTGCACTAATTGTATATATGCAAATTAATAAAGATAATTTAATATTTTAATCCAGCAGCCAACTTAGTTAGCATATAGCAATTCAGAATAAGTTTGCATATATCTCAAATAAACGTATAATTGACAAACAATCTGGGGGCGACCTTGGTTTCGACGGGGGTTGCAAAGCAGATGCGTGCATACCGGGGTCTCAGATTCCCGTTAAACCCTGAATTTATATAGTCGCAAACGACGAAACTTACGCTTTAGCCGCTTAAGGCTAAACGTTGCAACGGTTCGCCAATGGGCCGTGTGAGGCAACTCACCGCAACGACATTTACATTGGCTGGTTTAATGTCGTGTTGTCTGGCATTAAACAAGATTTATGGCAACTGGTTTACAAACAGCCTGTCTGTCGGCGGTTTGTGAATAAGATTCGAAGTTGGCAAGACTAAGTATGTAGATCGCTCTGTAGAGGACTTTCGGACGGGGGTTCGATTCCCCCCGCCTCCACCAACTCTACAGTATTTCTCTTTTAAAACTATTTAATTCATTTCCATATCACCTGATTTTCAATCTGATTTTATTAAACTGTATTTAAATTTGTTTCCCTAGAACGCAAAAAAGCTCCCATTTAGGGAACTTATCTATTCAGCTGTTTAAGGTCAAGCATACCTGTAATTTGAATTTATTATAGCATTTATTATGTATAAGTCAATAAAATATTTTTAACCAATTGAAATAAATATATATATTTAAATTTTCTTCATTAGATTATTATATTTTCATCCAGCCAGACTTAATTCTGAAACAATTTACTCAAACAGATTTTATCATTCGTTTTTAAATGTTGATGAGATAAATATCAAGCCATTCTTATATAAATTAAGTAAATTTTTCCGATTATCATTCGAGTAATAAATTTTGGAGGCAGATATTTAGCTTCTTAGAATCATCTGACTAATAGAATTGATTATATTTCTCAACCATGAATGATTGCTATATTCTTTTGTATTATCTCAGAGTCAAATTTTAGTCTGATCGCAGTATAATGATGAAATTATATAGACTATCCATTTTGTGACAAATTTAATAAATGTATTGATTACCAATAAATAATGACAACAACACAACAATTCCATTAGTGCTATTCAGTGGAGTTATACCTCAAAATGAGGATAGTCTTTGCTAGTTTTCCAATCCCCACCCCAGACAATTTTTACATTTAGTTCTGCTGCTGCTTGCTTCATTGCCAAAGCAATGGTGTGGAATTTATGCAAATCGTTCCAGTCTACTGGATACGGTACCAGATCAATTGCCTTACCAGTAACATGTTTACTGGCAAACGGATTATTTAACCAGGTAACTTTACTTACGGCTGGCTGTGCATATTTTGCTGGCACACCTTTTAGTGTACATTGCTGCTCAGTGCGGCCTTTACCATAATTAATGCAACATTGTTCTCGTGTGCGTAGGCCTTCTGTTACCATAAAATCTTGAGTGGTCAGTTCTATTGCCCTTTTTACCACTTTAACTAAACCGTTATCTACCCCATATAGTCGCTGCAATGAGCGATTACTTAATTTATACATTTTTAATATCCAAAAAAAGCAGCCTTTCGGCTGCTGATACTCATTTATAATTATTATTTTGTTGTATCATCGTGACCAACAAATTGTTCTGCTTTTCTACTTACAATATCAATAATGCGCTTTGCCAGTCCTGGCGCGGCAGCTTTGAAGGCATCAAGAAAGGATGTTGTAGACATACCTGCAAATACTCCTACACCAGCAAAAAGCCAGGGGCGGTTTGGCGGAAAAAAGTAATCGGTCACTGCTGCTGCAAATATCATTCCCAGTAATACAAACAGTATGGTCATAAACCAACCGTAGCGTTTATAATCTGTGACCAATAAAGAACCAGCCAGCCCGCCTATCAGCGCAAATAAAATACAGACGGAAAAAGCATTTTTTATCAACTCCATACTTTATCGTCCCTTGTGTTTCAAATCTTCAACCCGTTTTGTGTAGTTGATCTGATTACGTCCGGCTAGCGCACACACAACAGCTAATACCGGATAAGTTGTCATTCCGGTGGTCAGTGGTGGATACGAAGCCCAAAACGTAGCCGATATGACTGCCCATATCAGTGCGGATAAAATCAGTAAATAACCACAAAGCACGTTGCAACGATTAGATTTAAATATGGTTACAAGCAATTGCAATACGGCCATACCAATCAACAGTACCGAAAGAGTCAACGGATGTAATAACAAAAAGCCTTTATACAGTTTGAGATTAAAAACCTCGCTACCGCCCAGCAGAAATATGCCGGCAAAACCGATCATAATCAGTGCGCTGGTTACGGTAATAACGCGTGTACCTGTATGAAACAACCATTTTTGTAATTTATCCGGCAAAAATCTTAAATCCAGCAGTGAATAAAGTAACTGTAATACCATTTCCACATTTTTCATAAATCAACCATCAAATCCTCAGAAAACAAAAAAACCGGCAAATGCCGGTTTTTGTACCCATTAATAATAAAATTTTCATATTTAATTTATTGTATAAATATTTGTTTTGTTTTTTCAATATTTCTCCTTCTGTAATTTAGTCATTAATTCAAGATTTTCTACCAGTTTCATCAAATGAAAACTGTTTACCATCATATTCTGTGCAAAGCAGTGTGTAAGTTTCGTTTAGTACCAAACTCTTGGGAAGATTACATCAGCTTAGCCAGATGCTTGCGCGCAGATTCTTTAATTTCTGATTCGGGCATTTTGTCAAATAAGGGTAGAAAAGCCTTATAGCAGTTATTAAAGACATGCTCTATTTCATAAGCATATTTATGGACCTGATTTTCGTATTTGCTGCCAAAAATATGCAATGCTGGCAGTAAATGCTCAAACATAAGTCGCATATTCTGTGAGCATACAAATGATTCATATAGATTATCTAGTTGAGCAGGTGGTACCATGATGTCTGTAAAACCACTGTTATCTGGTTGTGCATTACCGAGACTAACTTTTTTAACAGCTACGCGGCTGAGTAGACACAGCACTTCACTAAATTTGGATGCGGGTACATGCTCGTAGCTGACACCATAGCGGGTTTGTACTGCCTGCCATAATGTCATGGCCAGTTCTGCCTGTTTTTCTTTGGCAACGGATAATACAAGTTGCCGATGCAGTGCTTTTATCACAGCAATCTGGTCACGTTGTAAGCCGGATTTATTTTTGTCTACTGGTTGTGGACAGCACGGCTTTTTTAACGTACGTGGTTTACGCCAGTAAGCCTGTATAGCTTCTGCACACTCGCTCTGATAAATTACTACGGTGTCTTTAAGGCTATCTTTCACTTTTTTGGGATTGATGCTCTGCAACCAGTTACTTAGCTTTTTTAATGGAATTGCTAATATTTTTTTGGTGCCATTTTTAATTGGAATGGATAAAAATCCACAACCATACTTTTGATAACAGCCTCTGAGTTTTCGATGCTGGGTAGACCAGTCCAGACCGATTCCGCTGACTACAGATTTCATGCACACGTAAACTGTATTCTTGATTTTGACTGTAGCCAGACTACTCCCATTAAAAGAAACAAATGTGATACTATTATTCATTCAAAACTCCTTAATTTGAACTTGGGATTTTGTTTACTTAATACCTCAAAGGTGGCAGCCTTTGAGGTATTTCCTTTTAAGTTGCTATACTAATTAAATATATTTAATTTTTTTATTTTCACCTTGTATTAGTTTATTGTTAATTTAAGTTTAAATAACTTAAAACTACTTTGGGTTAAACTTAATGACAGTTTTGACTCAATATAAATTCAGGTAATATACCTCTTACGGTTATTAAATATAGCCATTTATGGCTATATTAAAATCTATAAAAGATAATTACAAGCATTTAATGGCTATTTTTAACCATTCTTTGTCATTTTTCGATTAAATTTTTATTTATTAATATCTTATGTTTTTACCATGAAATTTGCCATTCAACTTAAAGCTGCCAGATTGGCTGCTGGGCTTTCTCAAAAAGAGCTTGCCTTTAAAACTGGCATTACGCCTTCTCTAATTTCCCGTTACGAACTGGGTAAAGTTGCGCCCAGATTAGAAACGGTTAACCGGATTATGCAAATCCTTAATTTTCAGCCCAGTGAAAGCATATCGGAAGGCCTGTTTAATGATGATGCTTTTATTCCGATTCCTCCTCTGCCATCTCAAAATACCCATTCAGAAACTTCTCAACTTAATCTGTACCGAGAGGATATCAAGCTAAATAATTTGCAGGTAGACAATCTGGTTAGTATCACCATGAGTGGTGATTCGATGCATACTTTGTTAAATGATGGTGACAAGCTCGTTGTGGATGTTTCAAAAAAAATACCTGTAGACGGTAAGATTTATGCATTTAATCAGGGTAGTCTGCTCAGAATCAGGATACTGCAAAACTTACCTAATGAGCGGGTAAGAATGAAAAGTTATAATAATCATGAATACCCAGATGAAACTGTTGGATTAAATCAGATAGAAATTATTGGACAAATTGTATACAAAGCCGGTTTTATATAAATGTTCCCAGATTCAGCTTTTGCTACTCGCAATATTCAGTTTTTTTGTTTGTGTACAGCCGAATACGCTATCAAGTATTCGGCTGGTATCGTAAATACAGTAGTTGAGTTTTGTAATATACATATCAATCATTTTAAGAGAATAATGAGATGATTTTTACGTTTGTTATTTAACTGATGAGATTAATTTAACATAGTCAGATTCCAAGCCATTTTATCTGAAATCTGACCAATTACGAATTTTCCTGACCATTTTTATTCTTCCTGTTTCAATTAAAGATATTTTTTGGTAGTTTTTGCCTGAATAAGTTCATTTATGGTGTATGATTTTATATGCTTAACAACTCAGATACTGTTGTTAATATAAGCTCATGTCTGCTTTGTTAAATATTATTAGTTATGGTCTGGTTGACCACATCTTCACTGCCTATAAAGGTATAAAAAAACGGATTTCTGTACGCAAAATCCGTGCTGATGATAAATCTCTTATTTTTGTTACTTATGCGCTGCCATAATTTAACCGGTTTCGTAATCACCAGATGCAAAAAAGCTCCCTTGCGGGAACTTTATCAAACAGCTGTTTAAGGTGAAGCATACCTGTAATGTATAATTTATTATAAGCTGTGATGTGATTATGTCAAGTATTATAGCGAAAATATTTTTCAAATTGTGGCTGAAGTTTCATTTCCTGCCAAAAGCGCCATAAGCTTTGTTCTATTGCTTGATTCCATTCTTTGCTGGAGTAGCGTCGGCGCTGGTTGCGTTTAACGGAGTTTTGATTCTGGCGTTTATATAAAGGGCTTAGTTTGCAATATTTACTAGACAGAGTGGCAAAGGCTTCGCGGTCTTTGTAAAACAGGTTGCCCATAGTGTTTTTTACCATGTCATACACTTCGGGCTGATAGGTAGGATAAAAAGCTTGCTGAGTGCTTTTATTAGGTGCTTCTGGCTGATATTTCCATTCTATACTTCGGCAATGTCCCTTTTTGATGCTATCTTTCATGCAGTACTCATACGCGCGCAGTACTTTTTCTGCAAGATCAATTTCTGATTTATAGTCTGTCATAGATTCACCTTGTGTAAGTGATGTGCCAAAACCATTAGGCGATACTTAATTAATGTATGGTTTAAGGAAAACCAGTTATTTGCTTTTTTTAAGTTGCTCGCCATATTATGAGATAAATGTTTATTTTTAAATTTTCTTTTTAATCATATTTTTAAAATTTCAGAGTTTCTAAAATTTGAAATCAATCCTTTGACTGAATACTAAATCACTATGTGAAGATTATTTTCTAACACCTTATTAATTATCGATAATAATTAACAAAATACTTTATTTCGTTTTAATACGAATATAATATTAAGCTAATATCTAATAGAATGCAAATCATTGCCTAATTATAATAAGTCTAAATAAGATTAGGTAAACACTAAGGATAGTTATGTACACTGGTAAACAATTAGGTGATGCAATTAAAACTGCGATTGAGCTAAAGGGTGTGCGAAAAGCTGATGTGGCGCGCGCTTTTGCGATAAAACCGCCCTCGGTAACGAGCTGGATACAGACTGGGCGGGTTGATAAAGCTCATATTGATAAGTTGGTATCCTATTTTGCCGATGTTGTGAAGCCGGAACATTTTGGAATCGGTGCATTTGAAGATAATGAAGTTTTGTTTAATGGCTTTAAAGTACCACTGTTGTCATGGATAGATGCATCTAAGCAGCTGGATAGAAAAACCTTACTGGTTGCCAGTAATATTTGGGTACCTGCTTTGCGCAAGCCCAGTGCGCAGGCGTTTGCATTGGAAATCAAGGGCGACAGTATGGAACCAGAGTTTACGGCAGGCGACAAAATTGTAGTAGAACCAGAGCTGCCGGTACAACATGGCAATTTTGTGGTAGTGCGCGAAAGTGGTAATGAGGCGATGTTTAAACAATATGTAAGTGAGGGTAATCGCCATTATCTGAAGCCGCTGAATAATCGCTACCCGATTATCGAGATGTCGAATCAGTTCCATATTTGCGGCATTGTGACTGAAAAATTTAAAATTTATATTTAAGATGTTACACAAGAATCTTACAGGCAAGTTGAGAGAAACTGAAGAGTGACAACGCTGACTGGATCTAATAGACATTTTTTGTGGATTACGCATTAAGAATGCGATGATTTCTAGCCCATTATGCTAGATAAGCCTGTGGTAAATCAATTTTTTAAGTGGATTTATTTTTGCTACGGTTTGGCTGTCATAAATTTAAGGCAATACTGAATATCAGTATTGCCTTAAATTGTTCTAAGCAATTGTTTAATAACGTCTGCTTCTGACCAACTGGGCTTGGCGTTTTAGGTACACTAATGCGCCAAATCCACTCCAGATATGTACTAGCCGAGTGAATGGAAAGATAACAAATACGCTCATGCCCATAAATAGGTGAAGTTTGAAAATCGGATGAGTATGAGCAATGATGTCAGCTGCTCCGCTGCGGAAAGTGACAATATGTTGCGCCCATTGCATCAGGCTAATCATTTCTTCCCCATCCAGATGGTGCGCGGAAACGTGAATGGTTCCTAATCCAAGACACAGGGTAATAAGTAGCCAAATTAATACCAGTTTATCGCGCCATGTACTGTTAGCGAGTAAACGTGCACTGCTGAAACGGCGATAAATCAGCATCATCAGACCGATTAAAGCCAGTGTTCCCATGATGCCACCGGCAATCATGGCTGTGAGCTGCTTGGTTTCATGACTGATGCCCAGCGTATCCCACACGAACACTGGCGTCAATAATCCAACTAAATGGCCAAAAAACAAACCCAATACGCCGATGTGAAATAGGATATTACCCATGCGCAATAAGCGCGGATACAGTAGCTGGCTGGATTCGGATTTCCACGAATACTGGTTGGTATCAAATCGAATCAGGCTGCCCAGAAAAAAGATACTGGCGGCAATGTAGGGAAAAATGCCGAATATGAATTGATTAAGATAATACATGCTGTCTCCCGGCTTAGCTGAGTTTTTTCTGGCGGAAAAATTGCACTTCCTGTACGGATGGCTGGTTTAACAGAGGTTCGAGTCCTTCTGCGGTGGGACCAAATTTTTCCAGGGCTTCATCCATATTACGTACCGGTGCTGCCTTTAATGGCTGCGGTTTTACTGGCGACAAGGCCACTACTGCATCCATTACCGGCGCATAAATGGACTGGCTTTTATGCAGATTGGCCGCAATGTATGCAATGACATGCACGGCATCAGCTAGCAATTGCTGCGCCTGCTGACTATCTATGCCGGATAGAAACTCCAGAAATAAGGGCAGATAATCCGGCAGTTCGTTATTTTCTGGTTCCAGACCATGTGCCTGATATTCTGCTAGCAAGTCAACCATTGCCTGCCCACGTGCTTTGTCTTCACCATGCAGATGTTCAAACAGATGCAGGGCATGATTGCGGTTGCGGTCGAAAGTATCAACATACACTTCCTGAAGGCTGATTTCATCGTATGCACGCAAATGATTAAAAAATGGTTCCAGCGCTGCGGACTGTTCCAGTGCAGCATACTGGTTGACAGCTGTATGCAGTTCTTCAATATGGCTCAGCCATTGTTGCCGCGGATAGCTCAGTAAAATGGATAATATCTTATACATTTTCTGTTTCCTTATACTGACTGGCGTTCGTTTTTCTTGCGCAGACCATGAAATACTATCGGTGCAGCTTTACGAGTACCAAACAAGCTCTCTTTGCTATGGCCATTGTGGCAGCCATCACCAAAGGTGAAGCCACATCCAGCTTTTTCTTCAAAGGTATTGCTAACCAGTTCTTTATGAGCGCTGGGGATGACGAAACGGTCTTCATAGTTGGCAATAGCCATAATCTGATACATTTCTTCGATTTGCTGCGCGCTCAGTCGGTGGCCTGACAGCTCCTGCAAAGCCTGTTCAGCAGAATGGATTGTTTTAGTACGCATGTATTTACGCATATCAATCATGGTTTGAAGGGCATTGACAATTGGTTCTGTTTTGCCGGCTGTGAGCAGATTGGCCAGATACTCGAGCGGAATACGCATTTCTCTGAGCTCTGGTATGAGGCCATGCTCACCAATCACTCCAGATTCCAATGCTGACTGAATCGGAGATAATGGTGGTATGTACCATACCATCGGTAAGGTGCGGTATTCTGGATGCAATGGGAACGCTACTTTCCATTCAACGGCCATTTTATATACCGGAGAATTCTGTGCTGCCTGTATCCAGTCGGCAGGAATGCCTTGAGCAAGCGCTTCGCGGGCAATTTCTGGATCGTTTGGATCAAGGAAAACATCAAGTTGCTGTTCGTATAAATCCTGAGGATTTTCTACTGCGGCGCTGGAGCTGATACGGTCGGCATCATACAGCATTACCCCTAAATAACGGATACGGCCAACACAGGTTTCCGAACAAATAGTAGGTTGACCACCTTCAATACGTGGATAGCAGAAAATGCATTTTTCAGCTTTACCTGACACCCAATTGTAGTAAATTTTCTTGTATGGACAGCCGGAAACGCACATGCGCCAGCCTCGACATTTGTCCTGATCTATCAGTACGATGCCATCTTCTTCTCGCTTATAAATGGAGCCGGAAGGACAGCTGGCCACGCAGGCTGGATTAAGACAATGCTCACACAGGCGTGGCAGATACATCATAAAGGTGTTTTCAAAAGCGGCATAAATGTCCTTCTGAATGCCATCAAACAGTTTGTCCTTTGAGCGTTTGGCAAATTCACCGCCCAGATCATCTTCCCAGTTTGGCCCCCATTCGATTTTGTCCATCTTTTTGCCAGTTAATACCGAAACCGGCCGTGCTGTTGGCGGGGTTTGCATCAGAGGAGCAGCTTGCAAATGCTCGTAATCATAGGTGAACGGTTCATAGTACTGGTCGATGGCCGGCATATTTGGATTAGCAAATATATTTGCCAGTATTTTTAGGCGATTACCCTGCTTTAGCTTAAGTTTACCAGTACGTTCGCGCACCCAGCCGCCTTTATATTGCTCCTGATCTTCCCAGTTTTTTGGATAACCAATACCGGGCTTGGTTTCGACGTTGTTAAACCAAGCGTATTCCACACCATCACGGCTGGTCCAGACGTTTTTGCAAGTCACGGAACAGGTATGGCAACCGATGCATTTGTCCAGATTCAGCACCATGCCGATTTGTGCACGTATTTTCATAATTTGTGTTCCTTACTTATTCAGCCGCCGGGGTTGTGGCCGGTGTATCCAGCCAGTCCACCTTGTTCATTTTGCGTACTACCACCAGTTCATCGCGGTTAGTACCTACCGTACCGTAGTAATTGAATCCCCAGGACAATTGAGCATAGCCACCAATCATATGAGTCGGTTTCATTACTACTTTAGTCACAGAATTGTGGATACCGCCACGTTTGCCAGAGAGCTCCGAACCGGGCACGTTGACAATTTTTTCCTGTGCGTGATACATCAGAATCATGGTTTCCGGCACACGCTGGCTAACAACAACGCGCGCGGTTAATGTGCCGTTGACATTAAATACTTCCACCCAGTCGTTATCCTGCAAACCGGCACGTCTAGCATCGATTTCCGACATCCATACATGCGGACCACCACGAGATAAAGTGAGCATGCGCAAGTTATCAGAATAGGTACTGTGAATCCCCCATTTCTGGTGCGGGGTGATGAAATTCAGCACAATTTCTGGATTTCCGTTGCTTTGATGGCCTTTGACATTGAGTGTGGTCTTCAGGTCTACCGTTGGCCGGTAAGAAACCAACCCTTCACCAAACAAACGCATCCATTGATGATCTTGGTAAAACTGCTGACGTCCTGTCAGCGTACGCCATGGAATCAGTTCATGTACATTGGTATAACCAGCGTTGTAGCTGACTTTTTCACTTTCTAGACCAGACCAAGTTGGCGACGAAATAATTTTACGCGGCTGCGCCTGAACATCACGGAAGCGAATGGCATCGTCTTCACGTGCAATCGCCAGATGAGTATGGTCGATACCGGTATTTTTAGACAAAGCCTCCCAAGCCTTAACAGCTACATGACCATTGGTTTCCGGCGCTAAAGTCAAGATCATTTCTGCTGCATCAATAGCACTGTGTAGTTTCGGCTGTCCTTTTGACACACCATCGCTTTGCGTATTGTTGAGCTTGCGCAGTAAATCCACTTCTGCCGCGGTCTGCCAGCTAATCCCTTTGCCTCCGTTGCCAATTTTTTCCAGCAACGGCCCTACAGAAGTAAATTTTTCATAAATGGTGCCGTAGTCACGCTCTACTACTGTCATTTTTGGCATGGTTTTACCCGGTACTGGTTCGCACTCACCCAGTTTCCAGTCTTTAGGGTCAAATGGCTGAGCCAATTCTTCTGGACTATCATGCATCAATGGTGTTAACACCAAATCTTTGCGCACGCCTAGATAATCTTTAGCGGTTTCAGAAAATGCCTTGGCTAGACCACGGTAAATATCCCAGTCTGTACGGCTTTCCCATAATGGTTTCACTGCCTCGCTTAATGGATGAATAAACGGATGCATGTCCGAAGTATTCAAATCGTCTTTTTCATACCAAGTAGCTGTAGGCAGCACGATATCAGCATATAAGCAAGTAGTAGACATACGGAAATCTAACACTGTAAGCAAATCAAGCTTACCTTCAGCAGCAGGCCGTATCTTCACATCCATCGGCTTAATGGCATCTGTCTCATCGCTCATTAATGCATTCTGTGTACCCAGCAGGTATTTCAGAAAATATTCATGCCCCTTGCCAGAAGAACCAAGAATATTTGAACGCCATACAAATAGGTTGCGCGGGAAGTTTTGTGGATTGTCTGGATCATTACAAGCCATATCCAGCACACCGGCTTTCATCTGCTCAACCGCAAAGGCAATCGGGTCTTTGCCCTGCGCTTCCGCGTCAAGGGTCACATCCAATGGATTGCGCGCCAGTTGCGGTGCAGAGGGCAGCCAGCCCATACGCTCCGCTTTTACATTGAAGTCAAGCTGACTCATATTAGCCATCTGGCCTGCATGAGTAGGTGCAATCACTTCTGCCATATCCAGCTTTTCGTGTCGCCACTGGCTGGTATGTGCATAAAAGAACGACGTACCATTCATTTGCCGCGACGGACGGTTCCAGTCTGCAGCAAAAGCAAGCGGCGCCCAGCCAGTTTGCGGACGCAGCTTTTCCTGTCCTACGTAATGGCACCAGCCACCACCGCTCTGGCCAATACAGCCACACATCATCAGCATATTGATAATGCCGCGATAAGCCATATCCATGTGGTACCAGTGATTCAGACCAGCCCCCACAATTACCATACTGCGGCCATGGGTTTCATGCGCATTTTGCGCAAATTCGCGCGCCACCTGAATCACCAGCTCTGGCTTAACACCCGTATGTTTCTGCTGCCACAGAGGTGTATACGGTACATCAGCCAGATAATCATCTGTCACACCATCACCACCAAAGCCGCGGTCGATACCATAATTGGCACACATCAAATCAAATACTGTGGTGACCAAAATTTCTTTGCCATCGACACCTGTAATTTTTTTAACCGGAATATTTTTCACAATTACTTCGGCTGCATCTTCGCCACCAAAGTAATCAAAAGACACCCCCATAATCGCATCATGATTTTCGGCCAGCGAAATCTGAGCCTGAATATCGGCACTGTCGGATTTTTCCGCGCGCAGATTCCATTTTCCCTGCTCGCCCCAGCGGAAACCAATCGAACCTTTTGGCGCTACAATATCGCCGCTATTTTCATCTATTACCAAAGTTTTCCATTCAGGATGATTAGTTTCATCCAGACCGCCGGCCATCTGGCTAGCACGCAGGAAATAACCCGGCAGCAAACGACCATTGTCCCGATTCAATACCACTAGATTCGGCATATCGGTTAAGCGGCGGCAGTAATCAACAAAATAAGCCGATGGATTCTGCAAATGAAACTCTTTCAGAATCACATGTCCCATCGCCATCGCCAGCGCTGCATCTGTACCCTGCTTCGGCGCCATCCAGATATCACTGAATTTCACCATTTCGCCATAATCAGAAGACACCGCAACCGTTTTCGTACCCTTATAACGTACTTCAGTGTAAAAATGCGCATCTGGTGTACGTGTCATCGGCACATTTGAGCCCCACACCATCAGATAGTTGGCGTTGTACCAATCCGCAGATTCAGCTACATCTGTTTGTTCGCCCCATGTCTGCGGACTGGATGGCGGCAGGTCACAGTACCAATCATAAAAGGACAGCGGCACCCCGCCAATTAAGCTTAGATAGCGTGAACCAGCAGCGTAGCTCACCATCGACATTGCCGGAATCGGCGAAAAACCAATTACACGATCAGGGCCAAATTCCTTAATTGTAAATGCATTGGCAGCGGCAATAATTTCATATGCCTCATTCCAGTCCAAACGCACAAAACCACCCAAACCACGCTGAGATTTATATTTTTTTGCACTTTCTGGATTCTGAGTAATACTCTGCCACGCTTCAATCGCGCCCAGGCTTTGACGTTTCTCGCGCCACATGCGCAGCAAAGACGCACGAATCATCGGATATTTCACCCGCTGAGCTGAATACACATACCAACTGTAAGAGGCACCCCGCGGGCAGCCACGTGGTTCATGATTTGGCAAATCGGCACGCGTACGCGGATAATCTGTCTGCTGCATTTCCCACGTAATCAGCCCATTTTTAACAAACACGCGCCAGCTGCAGGAACCTGTACAGTTCACCCCATGCGTCGAACGCACCACTTTGTCATGCTGCCAACGCTGGCGGTAAGCATCCTCCCACTCGCGTCCTTCAGCTACCACCGCACCATGTCCGGCAGAAAAAGTTTCCTTGGTTTTACGTAAAAAATTTAGTCTGTCTAAAAAATGGCTCATGAATTTGTGCTCCACAGAGGCCTCAGCCCCTAACAGTTTCTTATTGATTTATAATTTTTAAGCGCTATCGTCCGCGACCACAGCGCCATAACAGCAAACTAGCAGCGCGTTACTGATTGCTTACGCACATAAAACCAGTAATTAATCAGCAGACAGCTCACATAGAAAACAATAAAGCCCCACAATGCCATCGAAACACTGCCAGTAACCTCAATCGAAGAACCGAAACTTTTTGGAATTAGAAAACCACCATACGCGCCGATGGCACCCATAAAGCCCAGCACCGTGGCTGATTCTTTAGTAGCATGCAATTCCGCACTCTTAACATCACCCTGATGCAAGTGACGGTGAAACAACGAAAAAATCCGTGGTGCCTGCGCATAAGTCGAACCATTACCAATACCACTGAACGCAAACAACAGCATAAAACTACAAAAGAAACCAACAAAATTGCCAGAATTGCTACCCATCGGCTGGCACACCAGTACCCCGATTACCCCGACAATCATCATGGCATAGCTGATTTCAGTTAATTTTGCTGCCGACATCCGGTCAGACAGCCAGCCACCGACTACACGCAGTATCGCGCCAACAAACGGACCCAGAAATGCTAGCTTAATGGCATCAATATGCGGAAAAGAACGGCTAATCAACAACGGAAAAGCAGCTGAAAAACCAATAAACGAACCAAACGTACCCACATACAGCCAGCACAAAATCCAATTGTGCAAACGTTTGAAAATAATTGACTGTTCTTTTAAAGAAGAATGCAGGCTACCAATATCATCCATACCAAACCAAGCTGCCAACGTACTGAGTACGATAAATGGCACCCAGATAAAGCCGGCATTTTGTAACCACACCTGCGTTGTACCCTGTGGCGTCGTAATAGTTTGTGCATCACCACCCAGTGTTCCAAACAGGCAGGTCGTAATCGCCAGTGGCACCGCTATCTGCACAGCAGATACCCCTAGATTACCTAGACCGGCATTAATACCCATGGCCTGACCTTTTTCCGCTTTCGGAAAAAACAGACTGATATTGGACATCGAAGAGCTAAAATTTGCCCCGCCGAAACCACACAACAGTGCCAGCACAAACATCGTACTGTATGAAGTATTAGGATTCTGTACAGCAAAACCCAAACCTAATGCAGGAATCAGTAAGCTGGCAGTGGAAATCGTTGTCCACTTGCGTCCGCCGAAAATCGGAATCACAAAAGAATAGAAAATTCGTAACGTGGCACCCGAAAGAGCAGGCAGCGCAGCTAGCCAAAACAGCTCGTTACTGCTGAACTTAAACCCCACAAGTGGCAGTTTCACCACTGTCACACTCCAAACCTGCCAGATAGCAAACGCCAGCAACAAAGCAGGAACAGATATCCATAGATTTCTGCGAGCCACCGTACGGCCTTTGCTTTGCCAAAACTGACTGTCCTCTGGACGCCACTCTTTTAAAATTTTACCCATATCAACCTCAGATTATTGATGCTTCTGATTTTTCAGAGAAAAATGCATCCAGATTAAGCTAATACACACGGTACCAAACATCAGCATAAATGAGCTGGAACGAACACCAGTCCAGTCCACCAACACACCGAACATAATCGGTAGCAGAAAACCACCTAGCCCACCAGCCAAACCGACCACACCAGAGACAGTGCCCATATCTTCCGGAAACTCATCAGAGATAAACTTAAATACAGATGCCTTACCTATCGCCAAAGCCACACCCACAACAAATAGCAAAATCGTAAATACCGTAGCATTCAAACCAATATGCATATCAAGATGACCGCTTACCGTACGGATAGACATCTGCGTCTGCGGATAAGACAACAGAAAAAATGCAATCCAGCAAACCCACATCACAGCCCAAGTCACTTTATAGGCACCGTATTTATCCGACAACCAGCCTCCGAAAGCACGCAACACTCCTCCTGGCAAAGAAAAACACGCAGCCAGTAAAGCAGCTTGTGTGAGTGAAAAGTGATATTCACCAACGTAATAACTCACCATCCACAAAGAAATACCCACATAACCGCCAAATACCACAGAATAGAGTTGACTATATTTCAATACTTGAGGATTTTTCATCAGCAATAGCTGTGCTTTCAGACTAGGCTGTTTGGCATTGGCTAATTTCGGTTCTGGATAACTGAAAAACCAGAAAAGCAAAGTAATCACCAATAAAATTACTGCATATACCCGCGGTACTGCCTGCCAGCCATAAGCAGTAATCAAAACCGGTGCCAGAAACTTATTCAGCGCTGCGCCCGCATTGCCTGCGCCAAAAATACCCATGGCAAGACCCTGCCGATCCTTACGAAACCACTTTGCCACATAAGGTGTACCAACAGAAAAAGAACCGCCTACAAGACCCAGCCACAATGCAATCCACAAAAACTGGCTGTATGTATGCGCATATTCCAGCAGCCATACAGCAGGTACACACACCAGCATTAAAAGAAAAAATACAATCCGGCCACCAAAACGATCTGCCCAAATACCCAACGGCACTCGAATAAGCGAACCAGACAACACCGGCATTGCAGTTAGCAAACCAAACTCAGTTTCATTTAAATGCAGCTGTTGTTTAATCGGCAAACCAAGTACAGCAAATACCATCCAAATCATGAAGCAAATAACAAAAGCAATCGTACTGGACGTCAGCACTGTTACCGACTTTCTGACTTCAGAATTCATCTTGCACTTCCCCCAAAAAAATTTATCCTAGTGTACGTAATCCCTCTTTCATATCCCATTAGTCATCAGATGCAGAATCGATACTTCAAAAGAACAACCATATATAAGCAAACTGGCCTATTGACAAAATCAATAGACCAGTTCAAAACGCAAAATTAAAAAAATTACACAGCTACTATCCCATCACTATTTATCCAAACCGTGTTCAACAGCATAAACTGCTGCTTGAACTCGGCTCCCAAGATTAAGCTTGCGCAAAATGTTCTGCATATGAACTTTTACTGTACTTTCAGTCACTTCCAGATTACGCGCAATAAGCTTATTACTGTTACCACGTGCCAGCCAGCGTAAAATCTCCCGTTCCCGTGGCGTTAGCGGTTCCTTCAACTCATGATTTACAGGTTCCTTCCGCCTAAGCTGCGTCACCAACTTACTGGTCATTTCGGGTGAAAGCACACTGTCACCATTGATCGCTTTTTCGATACTATCGAGCAGAAATTCTGTATCAATATTTTTAAGCAGATAACCCCGTGCACCTAGGCGCATACATTCCACTAAATCACCACCGTCTTCAGATACAGTGAGCATCAGCACCACTTGTTGAGGATTATGGCTCATCATTTGCGGCAGTGCCTCTAACCCACGCATCACAGGCATATCTAAGTCCAGCAACACAGCATCAGGTTGTAACTGCTGTTGCATTTTTACCCCTTCCAGCCCATCAGTAGCCTCACCCACTACCTCAAAACGCTCACAGCTATCAATTAAAGCACGCAAGCCACGCCGAAAAAGCGTATGGTCATCCACAATCAGAATCCGGTACTTTTTTTCATTAGCCATCTTTATTTCCCAAAAGAATTACTCCTGAGTATGGATATACTGACGTGGTACCATCAGCTCCACACATGCTCCACCCCCCACCCGTGCAGAAATTTTCAACTTTCCATTAATTTTAGCGGAGCGCTCTTTCATTATATGTATACCCACATGTCCTTGCTGCTCCTTCTGCAGGAGTGTATCTTCAGCAAAACCAACACCATCATCCTCAATTTTCAGATTCAGCCGGTCTGCCATATATGCCAAACGTACTTCAACAGCATCTGCATGAGCATGTTTACGCACATTTGACAAAGCCTCCTGCACAATAAACACTACCTGTAACTGCACCTCTGGTTCAACTTCATAAACATCACCTTCAACAGACCAATCCACAGCAATATCAGTTTGTTGTTCAAATCGCTTCATTACTCCTTGCAATGAGCTAATCAGCCCTTCCGTTACCAGCCTAACACGAAAATTCGATAACAATTCGCGTACATCATCATAACATTGCTGAATGCCCTCATTAATAAATTCAAGAGTCTGTGCAGCCTGTTGTTTTTTATGCTCACCTAACGCTTTTTCCAGCACCTGCACCTGAATATTCAGAAATGAAAGCGACTGAGCAATACTGTCATGCAAACCCTGTGCCATCAGATTACGTTCTTCCAGAATAGCCATCTGTTTGTCCAACTCATTTAGACGCATACTTTCAATAGCAATCCCAAACTGACTACACACAGTAGAAATCAAGCGCTGATTTTCTGCACTCAACGCAAAGGGCACTTTAGCAAACAGATGCAGCATACCAATTTCATCATCCACAGACTTCACCGCAAAGGTTAAACAAAAAGGCAAAACCTGTCTTATCTGGCAGAAACGATTACGCTCATCAAAAATAGCCAATGATTCAGTTTCAACTACCGGCACAGATTGCAACATTTGAGCACATCGCCCACCATCACAGCGATAATCTCTGAATCTATCCACCTGCTCTTCTGTCAGCCCATCAGATCCAGCCAGCTCAAGCCTCTGAGAATGCCGATTTTTCAACTGCACCACACATGCATCTGCACTACTAAACACCTTCATTTTATGCATAAACACCTGTACAAGCACTGATAACTCATGCTGTTCTTGAAACAATGATGTCATAGCATACAAAACAGCCAAATCCTGATTACGCTTTACTAGCGCCTGTGTTTGTTCCGCTACCCGATTTTCCAGCGTGTCATAAACCTCATTTAGTTTGGCAGCCATCAAGTTAAAGCCTTGCGCTACCCTACCAAATTCATTAGCTGTGCCCACTTGCAAGCGCGTATCAAAACGGCCTTTACCAATCTGACTAATACCCTGATTCAAACGGAGTAACGGCGCGATAACCAAATGGTGCAGTAACAGAAGAGAAACAATTGCAGAAAAAATAGCCATCAACAGCACAAGTACCTGTAACCAGCGCAATAACTGAATATTATGAGTATTATCCTGCTCAATCAGCAGTACCAGACGATCAATCACCGCAGTAAATTCACGAGCTTCAGCCAAAAATGCCGCATCGCTCAGATGTCCATTTAAATAAGCATTACGGTCACCAAGAAAATCCTGTAACTGCTCCTCAATCTTTACTACTTGATCAAGAAGCTGCTGATGCCGCCGTCCATTAACAAAACCGGTTTCATGCAAATCATGCAAATGCGTCAGAATTTCTTCAAACTGACGTTGCTCCTGCTCAAACTGCTGCTCCGCTCCTGGTGTTTTCGTTACCAACACCATATAAAACACCCGTTTACGCAAACTCCCAGCTTCATTTATTGCCATACCCAGCTCTTCAAGCCGCCAAGACGTATTCAGCGACAACCCTACTAAACTGGTAGCCAAAAACAGCCACACAGCAATAAGCACCACTAATACTTTAGAAAGCTTCTGCCCACGTAAAAACCAACGGTCAAATTTTTGCCACAAACTTTTCATATCACCCTTGCCAATAACAGAAGGCACAGTAACTTAAACTATAACTATATTATTATTTTAAATTTAAAATCCCATAACATCATTGCGAGCATCAAATAAATTATTCAGATTATAAAGCACCAACTATCATACTATTGCCCTATTCTATTATTTTTAAATACTGAAAAAAATTAAAACATGACAAAGCATGAAAACACTAGAAACCAAGTTAATCACATTTAAGGTTTAAATATTTACATCGTCAGTATTTCCAAAATAAAAAAATAAGGTGTTAACAACATTAACATTTTTAGTTTATTGACACATAAAGACATATTCCCTATTTTTGCCCAGAAATTTTTGATCGATATGGACAATTTAATTTACCGTCTTCTGTAAGAAACAATATAAGAAGATAAGAAAAATAACTTGGAGCAAATTGTTTTAAATCAGTTAGCTTTACAAAATCCTATTTTAATTTATTTTATATTTAAGATAGACAATGCCAGCATATACACTTTATAATCATTATTAACAAATTCAGTAATTTACTTTACCTGTATTTTCTTAATAAGAGGATGAAATGGCAAAACCTGACTTCAAAACTATGTGGACAAATTTTCAGTACGTTAATGTACCCGTTAAAGAAGTAGGGAAAAAAATTGGAGGTAAAGTTCAACAAAATATTGATTCAGAAATTTTCCAGAATGCTTGTGCAATACGAATGAGCTATGCATTAAATTATTCAGGTTTTCCTATCAATCGAGATTCAAGATGGAGCACATCTTCCGGTGCCGACAAAAAATGGTATATATTTAAAGTTACTGATCTAATTCGATTTTTAGAATGTAATTTTGGTAAACCAGACATTATTACCAAATCTACTACGAATATGAGTCAATTTAATGGAGTGAAAGGTCTATTAGTATTTAATGTTTCTATTTGGTCGGATGCGTCGGGTCATGCCACATTATGGGATGGAAGCAAATGTTCTGACCACTGCTATTTTGACGATGCAAATGAGGTGAAAATGTGGAAATTAAAGTAAAACTAATTTTTAGTCTAATAGTAATTTCGATTTCTTCTGCATTCGCACAGGCGCGCTCTCCGCTAAAAAATGATTTGGAAAATTTTACCCTGAGTTATTGTCTAGCTCAGAGTGAAAGCGGAGACATTATGCAGCGGGAGGCAAAAGCGGCTGTAGGCGCCTATGTTGAACTTGGTCGCTATCCTGCTGAAGCTTATGAAGAAGCAGCACTGGTTGCACGCAATTACTCAAAGCGTCCTTATAAAAGTTATCAAGAAGGCGTACAGCTAATATTAATGAAATGCATAGATGCTTCACAAAGCAAAGAAATAAAATCAATTAAAAAACGTTTTTCTCAGAGAAAATAATTTTTTACTGAAAATTATTATATAGATGAAGCAAAATTCCAGTTTTCAGATTATTCATTTTACAGATAATTGAACAATTTTAGTCGTATTTATATAACCTTAATTATCAGGTTTATCCCATCTTAATTAGGCATAAACGAATATACCTTTTCAACACGTGGTAGATGTAAACGTTTCCAACTTTCACAATAAAATAAATTTTTTTGTGTATTAGTTTGTGATCTAAAACAAATTATAATTATTTAAATACAGTTAATATATTTTCAGTATATCATTAATATTTTGTACTAATTATTCATAATTCTATAAATATCTACAAAATAAAAAAAAATGGATTAATGACTATCAATTCAGTTTCTAACTCTTCAAAAAAGATTATTAATAAATTTGATACCAGTAAATATATCGCAAAAGAATACAGGCTTCGGCAGCTATCTATTTCATAAAACCTAAGCTGCCGAATCAAGATAATCAAACAATTTCGAAGTAAACAATAAAGTGTCTCATAAAGAATTTATTGCTATTTATCTGCCAAATAAACGTATATCGTAAATCTGCTTAAAACATTCTCTGTTCAAATCGATTCGGTTTACCTGGCAATAACATAAGAATAATAAACCAGATTTGACCAATAATCGGTATCAGAGTAATCAAAATCCACCAACCCGAGCGATCAGTATCATGCAAGCGCCTAAACTGTAATGATAAAGTAGCAATCCATACTACAAATCCAATTACCAAAACTACAAAATTAACTGTCCAGTCACCCCATGTATAAATATCATTAATCGGATGGCCAAGCATTTTTTCAAGTACATACATCAGCAACATACCCAGTACATAGTTGATAACAATCGGCCACCAATAATCAGCACGGTTAGAAGTTCCAGAAAAATTAAAAATGTTGTGCCAGAAACGTTTATAAGACTCAATCATAAATCTATCTCCTAATAATAACCCGTATATATTTACACACTTAAAGACATAAATTTTTATTTCATAAATAGCCAAATTCATCTTAAAACTTATTTTTTTTTACTTCAAACCGTTTAATAATCAAAACAATTAATTACAAAATTTATTTTTCTTATAAAACCTTACGTAAATATTGAGTGTTTTAGCTTTTACCTTTTTAATTGATACAATATTTAATTACTTATCAGCAATATTTTGCACTTTCATCTACTATTTATTTTATTAAACATTGCTGACAAAGCAATACCAAGTAAAACAGCCAAAAATGATTTAATAAAATTTGCCTGTTTATTGATTTTTTTCAAAATAACTGTTCATTAAAACAACAGAATCACAACATATTAATTAAATCTATACATATAAATACGCTGTTTTAACCATAGCTCTAGAATAATATTAATCAGACAAACTAGTTAATAAATATATAGATATCATATTAATAATATAATAACTTATAGACTTAATTGACTAATCAACTCATAAATAAAAAACCGCATACATAAAGTACACGGTTTGAATAAACGATATTTAGAATAACTAATCATCTAGATGGTTATTTTGCGGAGCAAGTACAGTACGATTCCCATTTCCTTCTGCAGCAGAAACAATTCCCTCTGACTCCATTTGTTCCACCAACCGAGCTGCACGGTTGTATCCAATACGCAGCTGACGTTGTACCGAAGAAATACTCGCTTTTCGAGTTTTTACCACCAGTGCCACTGCTTCATCATAAAGAGGATCCAACTCTTCTTCACTATTGCGTGGTGACGCATTGCTAAACATATCATCATCACTGACACCGGCCGTTAAAATATCATCGATATATTTCGGCTCACCAAACTGTTTCAGATAATGCACCACACGATGCACTTCTTCATCAGCCACAAATGCCCCATGCACCCGTTCTGGATATGCTGTACCGGGAGGTAAAAACAGCATATCACCCTGTCCCAGCAGATTCTCAGCACCCATCTGGTCAAGAATGGTTCGGCTATCCACTTTGCTGGATACCTGAAAGGCAATTCGTGTAGGAATATTGGCTTTAATTAGGCCAGTAATTACATCTACACTCGGCCTCTGTGTCGCTAGTATCAAATGGATACCGGCCGCCCGAGCTTTCTGCGCCAAACGGGCAATCAGTTCCTCGATTTTCTTGCCTGCCGTCATCATCAGATCAGCAAATTCATCTACCACAACCACAATATAAGGCAGCTTTTCTAATGGTTCTGGGTCGTCGCGATTCAGCGAAAACGGATTAAATAGCTTTTTATTTTGCGCTGCTAGCTCAGCAATTTTCTGATTGAAACCGGCCAAATTACGCACACCAGCATGGCTCATCAACCGGTAACGTTTCTCCATTTCATTTACACACCACGTTAACGCATTCGCCGCTAACTTCATATCCGTCACTACTGGTGCCAATAAATGCGGTATACCTTCATAAATGCTTAATTCCAGCATTTTAGGGTCTATCATAATGAGACGCACATCTTCCGGAGTAGCTTTAAACAGCATCGACAGAATCATTGCATTAACACCCACTGATTTACCCGATCCAGTGGTACCCGCTACCAATAAATGTGGAGCTTTGGCCAAATCGGTCACCACCGGCTGTCCAGTAATACCCTGACCCAACGCCAGCGTCAGTTTAGAACGTGATTGCTGAAATACCGGAGCCGAGAATATCTCACTCAACCGAATAATCTGCCGTTTCGGATTAGGAAGTTCCAACCCCATACAGGTTTTACCCGGAATAGTCTCAACCACACGTATAGATGCAAAGCCCAGACTGCGCGCCAAATCCTTTTCTAAGTTTACAACCTGACTGCCACGCACACCCTGAGCCGGTTCAATTTCATAGCGGGTGATAACCGGACCAGCAAAAGCATCTATTACTCGTACCTTAACTTTGAATTCAGCCAGTTTTTCTTCAATGGTAATCCCATTTTCAAGTAAGGTTTCTTCACTCTGGCGTGCAGCAGGGTCATAATGCGGCGGCAATAATAAATCCATACCCGGAAGCAAAGGTTTTAAAGACGGAGCTGGTATTGATTTTTGAGGTGCAGTCTGATGCAGTGCCTTTCGTAATGCCATGCCGATTGCTGTTTGTGAATCGGATGCAGGAGAATTTATTTGCTTTGTAGGCAGCGGTTGTTGATTCAAACGGGTAACCACACTCACGCTTCTAACTTCTGGCTCTGTTTCAGATAGACTTTTTTGCACCTGTACCGGCACTAAATCTGGAGTTGTTTCAGACTCATTAACGCTGGAAGCATCTGACAACCAATAATCATAAACTTTTGAATCAGTATTTTCTTCTTCCGCTGCGGCCTGCTCAGAATTAAAAGATGATACTTCTTTCTGTTCTTCAGAATCGTTGAAATACGGGTCTTCAGTGGCCAGCACAGGATTTTCAACCACATCCGCTTCTTTGCTGCTTTCCTCATCGGTGTAGGAAACAACTGCATCATGGGTAGGGTTTAAATCACTAAAAGAGGTCGCATTTGCATAGCCATTACTACTTATACCTGACACAGGTGGTGGTATATCCGGCGCATACGGAAATTGATTTCCTACAGAGGGATCAGCATCATGCATAATGCTGTCACGATGTTCGTCCTCATCAAATACTGAAGAGTTGTAATCATCATCTACAGTAAAAGAATCATCCGCTGATGGTACCGCAACTACTGGCGCAGCAGCCATGGCTGCCGGCATCAGCTGAAAAGGTGTAAAACGTGTAGATAGTGGTGTATGTTCACTGCCTGCCACTCCTGTATAGGGGCTTACGGCCGACATATCAGCTACTGGAGTAGTCATCCGCACAGCATGGCGCTTACCAATTCGAGCAGCCGCCGGAATCACACTTTCGCGTACTACAGGCCGCTGAAATTTCTGCTTATTTAAAGGTGAATCGGTTTTAGCCAGATTAGCGTAAATTTCATCTTCCGCAATAACCGGTACACTATAGCCAGAATTAGCATGAGTGAACGTTTCCTGATGGCGCTGACGAGCCAATCTCTGGCGCAACAAATTTAAACGGATATCTTCTTCATTTATGACATGAACCCCATTGTGTTCACTACGCTGTCTAGGTTCGTGATGAGCGTGAGCAGAAAGGGAGTTTGCTGCATGTGCCAGATGCGAAGGAACGCCAACTGAGTTTCCCAATTTGCGCTGAGTAGCCTGCTGTAAATCATTTAAATCGAAATTTTTCAGCGCCCGAGCCTTGAGCAAAGCGGCTTGTTCAGCCTTAGTATGCAAGCGAACTCTGTTTAACGCCGGATCATCAGGAGTAATTTCTCTGGCATGCCTATTCTGCTGTTTTTGGCTATTTACTGGCTTATGCTGCCAGTTAATCTGTATCACCTCTAGCGCCGGAGCAGATTCAGCTACCGCATCCGTTAGAGGATGAGTAGCTACCTTACGTGTAGCTTCTGCTAATGTGATAACTTCCAGTTTTTTCTTCTGATTAAATACCACCGCTGGCTCAGCCACTTCTTCACTGCTTACCAAAATTTTTTCTGTAGTGGACTCTTCTTCCGTATCTGCTATCAGTTCCTTATCAGTGTAGGAGACATCAACCACTTTTGGTTCAGACTCAGTTTTATTTTCGGCGGAAGATTGCATTTCCTGTGTTGAGAAAGAATCTGCTATCGGCAACTGTGTTTTGTTTGCTTCCGGCATCTCTTCAGCAGTTTTTGCCTTCGACTGTAGATATTCTTTATCTAGCGTAGCAGGATAAGGCGTTTCGGTTTTTAAAGGTTTCGGGCTTGCCTCAGTTACAGTAATCTGTCGGGCTAGAGGATGTTTTATGGGCAGCTGAGGCTTGCTCGCTACAGAATCCATTGCATCAAGCTCAGCTTGTACATTCTGCTCTGATGTTGCTGACGCAATTTCCGCCGGTGCTGCTGGTACTTTCTGTAAAGAATGTTGTGATTCTGCTGACGATTGTACTTTCTGTTGCTGCTGACTACGCCGCACTGCTAATTTTCTCACTATACTTTTCAGCAATGATACAGGAGCCGGAGCTGGAGACGACACTTTACTGTGCTTTAAATGCTCTTCATAGCGGGTTAAATAGGTCATTTCCAGCTGCCATTTACGCTCTTCAATATTGCGCCACCAGAGTAATGCGCCTATAGCCATAATTAACAGTAATAATACAATCCACCACATACGTATTCACGCTGCCTTTTGGTTAAAATCCGGTTTACAGACTCTTTTATTTTATTCGTGCTCCAACTGCACTTCTAAATTATCAATTAGACGTGTCGTCCCCAGTATAGCAGCCGCAACAATTACCAGATTTTTATCAGAAATCTGAGCTTTTGTCAGCGTTTGTGCGTGTCTGACTTCAATATAATCCACTTCCCAGCCATGCTGTTGCAAATAGGTTGCTGCACTATTTTCTAAAGCAGCAAATTGCCGATTTCCTCTTCGCATTGCTTCAGCCATAGTCCTCAACTGCGCCGATAGCTGCGCTGCCTGTTCACGTTGTTCAATTGTCAGATAGCCATTACGGCTAGACAAAGCCAAACCACTATCAGCACGCTCAATTTCAACCGGAATAATGTCAATATCCATATTCAGATCCTGCACCATTCCCTTTATTACCGCCAGTTGTTGATAATCCTTTTTACCAAAACACGCCACATCCGGCTGCACAATATTAAAGAGCTTTGTCACAATTGTGGCCACACCTCGAAAATGGCCAGGACGACTACGGCCGCAGAGCTCATTCTGAATAGCCGGCGGTTCAACAAAATATTGCTGCGTTCCATTTGGATACAATTCAGTTTCTGACGGCGCAAACACCACATCAGCACCGGCCTCAGTCAGCTTTTCCACATCCTCAGCCAATGTCCGCGGGTATAGCTCAAAATCTTCGCCCACTCCAAACTGAATGCGATTAACAAATATGCTCACCACTACCGCATCAGCGTGTGCTTTGGCAGTACGCACCAAAGCCAGATGACCGGCATGCAAGTTTCCCATTGTCGGCACCAGAGCCACCCTTTTCACTTGCTTGCGCCATGAACGCAGTTCAGTAATGGTATGAAATATATGCATTATTTATCCTGTTAGACTTAATCAAATTACACCAGCACAAAATTATGTAAAGTCATGTCTCCATGAAAGCGGGATTATAGCACCGCTAAGCAGTATCACAGTGTACGGATAAAGCTTGTTTCAACAGTGAAATATGTTACTATCAAGCCATACATGGCGATAAGGATGCATATTTTGAATTGCAAACCATTGTATGGTAAGCAGCCTTCAGCCAATAATTTCAATAGAATTCAGGGAGTGTATATGAAAATCAAATACTGGCTGACCGCTGTAGCCGCGTGTTCTGCACTGATACTATCTGCCTGTGGTGGCAGCAACAGCAATTCTGCTTCTGCACCTGCTCAGTCCGGTGCAGATAAAACCTATATAGTTGGCACCAATGCCGAATTTGCACCTTTTGAATCCCGCACAGCCGATGGTTCGCTCACCGGTTTTGATATTGATTTGCTCAATGCCATGGCCAAAGCTGGCAATTTCAAAGTACAGTTTAAAGATCAGCCATGGGATGGACTATTTGCCAGCCTCAATAACGGCGATCTAGACATTGTGGCTTCCGGTGTGACCATCACTGATGAGCGTAAACAAAGTATGCTATTTAGTGACCCGTATTTTGATATTTCTATGATGGTACTTACACCAAAAGCCAAAACATTCCATTCGCTGGCTGAATTAAATAATATGCATCGTGTAGCCGTAGCCACAGGCCAAACTGGTGATTTGGCAGTACAAAAAGTATTGGGTGCGCAAAGCACAAAAATTGCCCGTTTTGACAGCGTGCCCCTAGCCATCAAAGAGCTTGAAAATGGTGGTGTAGAAGCCATGGTATCCGATGGTGCCGTAATCAGTAATTATGTTAAAGCCAACGGTGCTGATAAATTCACCATTAATAAGGTACCTGAATTCGGTGTTGACCATTACGGCTTTGTGGTTCGCAAAGGCGATACAGCCACTGTGGAGAAACTGAATGATGCACTTAAAAAAATCCGCGCTAGTGGCGAATATGACAAAATATATGCAAAATACTTTTCCAACTAAAATTTAATTTGCATTCAGAAGAAAAACAGCCCGTTATCCTAAATAGCGGGCTGAACTGTATGTGTCAACATTCTGGCCAAAGCCATATCTACTTTAGTTTCCATTTTTTCAAAACGCATCTGCACATTTGGCTTTTATTTCACAGCGTTCTAAAATAGCCAACTCGTTAAAATAAGCTAAAACTAAAATGAGTTATCAAATAACGGTTTTACCAGCTGGTGAAACTTTTCAGGCACCAGAGGGAACATCACTGCTACAGGCAGCAATCGATCAGGGGATCATGCTGCCGCATGCGTGTAAAAGCGGCTGCTGCGGAGCGTGCAAAGCTCAGCTAGTCAAGGGTCAAACTACTGAAATCAACCCACAGTCTGCCCTGAACAGTAATGACACAAATCAGCAGGATATATTACTGTGCTGCCAAAGTGCCAAAACAGACCTAACTCTATATTTGCCCAACTATAATGGCCATTCAGCACAACCAGTACAAACGCTGACTGCACGAATTGAAGATATTCGCTATTGTGGCCATACTGCCATCCTATCGCTGAAGCTGGCACAGCGAAAACCATTTCATTTCACTGCCGGCCAATATATCGATATTGTGCTATCCGAGAATCAGCGCCGTAGTTATTCGATAGCGGGTTTTGACACAAACCGCCGGCAGTTAATTATCCATGTACGACGTCACCATGGTGGCGTCTTTTCCGAACAACTCTTTGATGGCCGCTTGCGCCCGAAAGACATTCTGCATTTTCACGGGCCACTGGGCAATTTTCAGTTAAACCGTCAGCAAAAACCACTTATTATGTTGGCCTCCGGTACCGGTATTGCACCGATTGAAGCCATGTTGGAAACACTGAATCAACAGCAATTTCAACTACCGGTATCAATCTACTGGGGTATGGCAGCAGAAGAAAAATTGTATGATGCTGCCGTGCTGGATAAGCTTTGTTCTGAGTTAGCACAGGCACAGTGGTCAGCTGTATTGTCGCATCCATCGGCATTATGGAAAGGTGCACGTGGCTATGTTCAACATGCGGCACTGGCTGCTCATCCAGATATGAGTAAATATGAAGTGTATGCATGCGGCCATCCGCAAATGATACATCAGGCCAAAAATTTATTTACAAATCAGGCTGGATTGCCTGAAGACGCATTTTTTGCTGATAACTTCACCCCAGCTGTCTGAGTGATCTATGAAACTAACGCCCCGTAAACATTATGCACTGAATGTATTACTCTTACTTATTTACAGCATCGTAATGATTTATGCACTGGCCTACCCGCCAAATCCTAACCGCATTATTGAAACATGGCTGGTCAGCATATTATTGCAACGTTTCTGCTCACGACTATGGTGCATCATGATGTGGCTGAGCGCAATCATTGTTCTGTTCTATCATCCTACTGCGACTCTGTACGGAAGACCGAGTTTTGGCATCGTCACTTCATTACTTAGTACCACAGCCAGTGAAGCAAGTGAATACATAGCAGCCATATCATGGCATACCTGTGTAATGACAATTGTTCTGGCCGCTATACCGCTACTCATTATGCGTTTCAGCCGCCATACGGCTGTCCCACGCTGGCGCGGCTACTGGGCTATTCCGTTTGTAATCGTACTAATGGTAATGACAGTACAGACAGCGCGCAAAGGCTATACTACCGGTGGATTTGCCCTACGTGCACAGCCAATAGAATTTCTGGCCGATGCTTATCTGCAACCGCGTGCCTACTTCGCCGAACTAGCAAAGATGAAAGCCGACTTAGCTAAACCAGATAATTGGCAAATTAGCAGTAGTCAACAGCAATACCGCAACTATGTATTGATTATTGGTGAAAGTGCCCGCGCAGATTATTTACATCTATACGGATTCAAATATCCGGACACCCCGTTTCTGGACAGGCACGCCAGCATCATCATGGATAACATGCTGTCTGCCGGTCCCAATACGCCCATCTCGCTCTTACATGGTCTTACCCTTAGCCATGGTAAATCATTCTCAATTCAGAATAATGTGATTACTCTAGCGAAAAAAGCCGGTATGGATACAGCATGGTTGTCAAATCAGGGGGCACTTGGACAATACGATACATCCATTTCAACGATTGCTCATCAGGCCAATCACATCACATTTCTAAAAACTACCGGCTACGATTTCGGCCAACGCAGTTATGATAATCAGCTCATTAAGCCATTGCAGAAAGTACTGGCTCAGCCTCTGGTTGCTGGTCAGTCCCGCCTGATTGTATTGCACATTATGGGTTCTCATCCCAATCCATGCGACCGGCTGCCCAACCCGCCACAGCACTATGTGGAAAATAACAACAGTAATTGCTATATCGATACCATTCGTCAGACAGACACTCTATTAAGCCAGATATATACAACATTGCAGCAAAATGGTGAGCCTTTCAGCATGTTGTATTTTAGTGACCATGGCCTGAGTCATGACAAAAACACCTTTGAGAAAAACAGTTTAGTACGTTCTTCAAGCATCCTGCGCCACAACGACCATTTTTATCAGAATTATCATGTCCCGCTAGTCATTATCAACAGTGGTCAGCCTCGGCAGACACACAATCAGGCTCAGCGTAGTGGGCTGGAACTATTAGACGGAATTGCACAATGGTTGGGCATCCACTCACCACAACTACCATTTGCCAATCAGTTTTTCAGCACGGCAAACAGTAACAATCCGCAGGTTCTCGACTTCAACCAGCATTTACAATCCGTCAAACAGCTGCGGAATGATCCTTTGCCTGCGGATTTACAGTAAATAAACTCACTATACTAACTATCTGTAATAAAAAATAAATATCCCTGCCAAATTTATTCAGCAGGGATATAACATTAATTTTGATTTAATTTTCTTAAACATTTTCATTTGATTTGTATCAAAACACACTCAAATGAAAACATTATAATGAATTTACTTTGATTGGTTTCCTCTTGATGTGTGTGTTTAAGTGTGGCGTTTCGCCACACTTTTTTTTATTTTAATTTTAGCTTTCTTAATCAAATCATTCAATTGTTACCGATTCCTTTTTCTTAGAACCGGATTGATTGGCGGCAGAAAAAACCAGCTTCACTTCATCAGACTGCGGCAAATAATCAATCAATACATCACCTCCTTCACTCAGACGGCCGAAGAGCAACTCATCAGCCAGCAGCTTACGAATACGCTCCTGAATCAACCGGTGCATGGGACGAGCACCCAGTGCAGCATCAAAACCGTGTTTGGCCAAATAGCTGCGTAAAGTTGGTGTAAATTCTGCCACCACCTGTTTAGCCAGCAACTGCTGCTCCAGTGCCAACAAAAACTTATCCACGACTTTCGCAATTATCGCTTGATCCAGAGCCGTGAATGGCACAATTGCATCCAGACGGTTGCGGAATTCAGGCGAAAACGCTTTCTCAATAACGGCCAGACTATCGACTTGTCCACGCTTTCCTGTAAAGCCCAAATTAGGCTTAGCCAATTCAGCAGCACCGGCATTGGTGGTCATAATCAGAATAACATTCCGGAAATCCGCACTGCGTCCATTATTATCCGTAAGATTGGCATAATCCATCACCTGCAACAACACATTGAACACATCCGGATGTGCCTTTTCAATTTCATCCAGCAGCAGCACACAATATGGTTGCTTATTGACTGCATCAGTAAGTAATCCGCCCTGCTCAAAGCCCACATAACCCGGCGGAGAACCTATTAGACGCGAAACAGCATGTGGTTCCATATATTCCGACATATCAAACCGCAGCAAAGGCAAGTCCAGGAGCTGCGCCAGCTGTTTGGCAACTTCAGTTTTGCCAACGCCGGTCGGGCCGGCAAACAAAAAGCTGCCAATCGGCTTATCCGGCTGTTTGAGACCAGAGCGCGCCATTTTAATCGACGCTACCAGTACATCAATAGCTTGATCTTGTCCAAATACTTTTGCTTTTAAATTATCAGCCAGAAAGCGCAATACCTGCTTATCATCATGTGAAACAGTGGTTTCTGGAATACGTGCAACTTTTGCCACAATCGCCTCAATTTCAGCACGGCCGATAACTTTACGTTGTCTGGATTTCGGCTGGGTTTTTTGTGCTGCCGCGGCCTCGTCTATAATATCAATAGCTTTATCTGGCAGAAAGCGCTCATTAATGTAGCGAGCAGACAACTCAGCAGCTGCCTGAAGCGCACCTCGCGTGTAGCGTACCTGATGGAAATTTTCAAATGCAGGTCGCAACCCTTGTAATATCTGCACCGTTTCAGTTACCGATGGTTCTACAATATCTATTTTCTGAAATCGTCGGCTTAAAGCATGATCCTTATCAAAAATAGTACGGTATTCCTGATAAGTTGTGGCGCCAATACAGCGCATACTACCTTTAGCCAATGCCGGCTTAAGCAAATTAGACGCATCCATCGTGCCGCCAGACACACTGCCGGCACCTATAATGGTATGAATTTCATCAACAAACAATACCGCCTTATCTAGTTCGCCCAATTCTTTAATAACGGCTTTCATGCGTGCTTCAAAATCACCGCGATACTTAGTACCGGCAAGCAAAGCGCCCATATCCAGCGAAAAAACCACTGATCCTTTGATAGATTCTGGCACCTTATCATGTACCAGCATATAAGCCAGCCCTTCTGCCAGTGCCGTTTTACCCACACCGGCTTCACCTACCAGTAAAGGATTATTCTTACGCCGCCGGCACAATGTCTGAATCAGGCGCTGCATCTCCTCATTACGGCCAATAAGCGGGTCAATTCGGCCGGCAAGAGCCTCCCTGTTCAGATTAACAGTATAATTTTCTAAAGCTTTTACTTCTGCCTTGCCCGCATCTGCCTCATTATTTTGTTCAGTTTTTTTATTCTGAACCGGATTATGATTGCCAAGTGTCAGATAGCGCAGCACATCCAGACGGTTCACTGACTGCGATTCAAGAAAATAAACCGCGTGGCTGTCCTTTTCTGACATAATGGCCACCAGAACATCCACAGGTGTCACCTCACCTTCAGTATGCGCAGCACGTACATGCACAATTGCCTGCTGCAATACACGCTGAAATCCAAGCGTAGGCTCCAACTCAGACTGCTCTGCTACGCTTTCCGGCAACACCGGAGTATTCTCATGGATACTTTGCTGAAGCTGTTTGGCTAGCAATTCATTATCCACCCCTACAGCCCGTAGCACCCCACTCACTTCTTCACTTTGCTGCAACAGGCCGAGCAGTAAATGCTCCACACCAATAAACTCAAACGCATGGTTCCGAGCCTCGGCATAAACATACTGCAGAATTTTTTCTAGTTGCGCCGAAATCATACCCGACCTCCTGACAAAGTAACATTTTCAATTCAGAATACATCACACTGCATTATCAGCATATACATGAAGCACTCACGTTAAAAATCAAGTAACACCCGCCGAGTGTACCGTGGCATCTAGGTTTTAATACAACATCTCATTCTTCTTCAGTCAGACACCGCAAAGGAAAGCCAGCAGCTTCGGCACGTTCAAGCACCTGATTGCATTTGGTTTCGGCAATATCCTTCTGAAACACACCACACACACCGCGTCCAGACTCATGCACCATCAGCATAATGGCAATCGCCTGAGTATGTGGCAAATGAAACACTTCCATGAGTACAGTTACCACAAAATCCATCGGTGTGTAATCATCATTCAACAATACCACTTTATAGCGCTTCGGTGGCTTTAACATGCTTTCCTGATTCTGGCTAACAGTTTGTGTTCTAGTATTTGACATTGTGCATAAATCTACATGTATCTGTGGGTTTTTAGTAACGGTTTTAATAATTTTATCATTTTTCGGTAAGCTTGCTTGACGTTAGTTCTTAACCTATGTAAAAAGACTACTTAACAAGTCAGACATAGACTGCCAAACAAATAGTTGTACATCTGTTCACTAATTTGTAGGTTCTACTGTGTCGCAAACTTGTTCTTTATTTTGTTTTTTATGTATAGGAAGTTTCATGGCAACTGGTATTGTTAAGTGGTTTAACGACGCTAAAGGTTTTGGTTTTATTACACCTGATGAAGGTGGTGAAGATTTGTTTGCTCATTTCTCTGCAATCAATATGAACGGCTTCAAAACCTTGAAAGAAGGTCAACGCGTATCTTTTGACGTGACCACCGGTCCAAAAGGTAAACAAGCGGCCAACATTCAGGCAGCTTAATCTTAGCCGGTTGTCCGGTTAGACAAAAATAGCGGCAATGCCGCTATTTTCTGTTTGATACTGAATATACTTACATTCTGCAATTACCAGTAGCCTGTCATTTATTCATATCAGCTCAATCAGGACCAGTTGGTTAGTTTAGACACATCAAATTTAATAGAATTCAAATAAATAACTGAATTTGCTAAATAAATAGCTGGTCCGATTTTTAATTTATTGTACTTAAAAACCTGAATAATGTCCTGATTCAGAAAATCCTATCCGTTCCCCATCAGATTACAATCTCATAAGCAACCATATTAACCACCCTGCTGTTCTATTTATCTAAACTTCTTACCGATCTGCACAAAAAAACCGCAGCCTATTAGAAGCTGCGGTCTTCAACTCAAATCTGATCGTTATTCTGCTTGAACGGATGTTCCGGCTGGAAGCAGTAAATTCAGCACTATCGCCAGTAAAGCACATAGTCCTACACCAGCAAAAGCCATTGTACCGATTTTCACAACCATGCCACCTACACCCACAATCAAAACAGAACTCACAATCACCAGATTACGCGGTTGCATTAAATCCACTTTAGCATCAATCAGTGTTTTTAGCCCCAGAGAAGCAATCGTGCCAAATAGTAGCAACATGATACCGCCCATTACAGGCAACGGAATTGAGCTCAGAAAAGCATTAAATTTGCCAAAAAAGGCCATTAAAATCGCAAACACAGCTGCCCATGTCATAATTACCGGATTACTATTCTTGGTAATCATCACCGCACCGGTAACTTCACCGTAGGTTGTTACCGGAGGGCCGCCGATTAAACCGGCAATACACACACCCAAACCATCTCCAGCTAAAGTTCGATGTAAACCGGGGTCTTTCACATAATCATTACCCGTCACCTTACCAATAGCCATAATTCCGCCAATGTGCTCAATAGCCGGCGCAATCGCTACCGGCAGCATAAACAGCGCAGCCTGCCAATTAACTTGCGGAGTAGCAAAATGGGGAACAGCAAACCACGGCGCCGCAGCCATAGCACTGGTATCCACCATTCCGGTTAGCAATGCCATTATATAACCGGCTGCCACACCTATCAGAATCGGAATCAAACGCATCATCTTACTGCCGAATACCGTCACAATTACTGTTACCGCAAAAGTAAAACCCGACAAAAACAGCGAATGCGCATAATCCACAACTTGTTTATCACCGGACTTACCCATAGCCATATTACAGGCTACCATCGCCACAGAAAGCCCAATTACCATAATCACCGGACCAATAACCACCGGCGGCAGCAAACGGTGCACTGAAGCCAGCCCGCGCCACTTAATCAGCGCAGCAAAGACAAAATACATAAAGCCAGCAGCGAACAGGCCAAACATAGTCGAACCCAAACCCCATTCCTGCATGGCATATATAATCGGGGCAATAAATGCAAATGAAGAACCCAGATAAATCGGCACCTTACGTTTAGTACAAATCTGAAATAATAACGTGCCAACACCCGCACCCATCAGCGCCAGAGCTGGGTTTAGCCCTGTTAACAACGGCACCAGAACCATGGCACCAAAGGCCACAAACAAAATTTGTGCGCCGGCCAGCGCTAGTTTAAATTGGTGTCCCACCCAGACACTCCCCATAAAATAATCAAAAACTCTTCATTATAGTCTAGTACCAAATAAAAAATAGTTATAATTTGTCGCCAATCAGCTAAAGCTTGAATAATTTAATTAATTTTTAAATCATAGCCTTATTTGTAAATTTAAAAAATAATTCCCATTAACTCTTGCCTATTTGTTCATTATTGCGCATAATGCGCCTCTCTTTAGCCGGCATAGCTCAGTTGGTAGAGCAGCTGACTTGTAATCAGAAGGTCCCGAGTTCGACTCTTGGTGCCGGCACCAGTTAAAAAAAAGCGTAATCAAACGATTACGCTTTTTTATTTGCAATTTAATCATTACATCTCTCGAATAATCAGTCCACAATCTAAGTTTTCCCTTCTACACACCTAATCTAATAATAACGCACCCGCCATATATAACCTATGGATTACAACGCTAATCAGTTGAGCCAGCCTAAACAAAACATCCGGTACAAATAAAATACTGACTTTTATTTTCTGAAGATTTAGAGTCGAAGAAGCCTCCCACTCCTTCAAATCCATTGAGTATCTTGCTTTTCAAGTCATTCCCAACGCTTTATTAGCACCTTCACCCATAAAAACTGCCATAACTCATCCCAATTTACATAATTGATGACTGAAACAATTAATTCAGGTATTTATATTTACTTTAAAATAATGGTTGTGTTGTTAAACTCTCATCTATGTCCAAAAAAATACTGTTAGGCAAGACTATCCAACTACATTAGATGCAACCAATAAATAAAATTTATTAATAAATTTTAGTATTTATTAATCAATCCATATAAGAGCACCCTCATCACAAATTAATAATTCAATACAGCAAATAACAAAAAATTTAATTAAAATAAATTGTTAATCAATAATCTTCATCTCAAGTAACTATTACATCTGTTAAATTATTGTTAGCAGAAACCAATAATTTGTTTTAGAATATGCAAAAGCTGAACCAACATCGCCCATCCACCTGAGCTGCTCAGGATTACTGGATGGCGTTTTTAATTGTGGCCGACTCAGCATAAATGTAAATTGCAATAATCAACTCATGTCTCATACTACCTATCAGTTAAAACCGCATGAACGCCCAATGATGGCCGGTTCCCCTTCCTTTCCGGACCATCCGTGGAAACGCCGCGTCTGCTATGCCATCATCGGCGTGATCGTAGGCTTAACTGCCGGATTTACTAATGGCATGATGCTGGCCAATATTCCTCAGATTCAAGGCTATTTGGGGCTGACACCCGAGCAAGGAGGCTGGATACAAGTCTCTTATTATATGTTTAGTGCCATTATTAGCGTCTTACTATTTAAAATTCGACAGAATTTCGGCTTGCCACGTTATGTTAGCTATATTGTTACGGGACTAATCATTACCAACTGCCTGCAATTCTTTTTCCATGATTATCATATGGAATTATTTGCTCGCGGTATGAGCGGACTCGTAGGTGGCAGTTTAAATAGCATGGCCATGTACTACATGATGCAAGCCATGCCCGCTATACATCGCGGTAAAGGCATACTACTCGGCCTCGGCTTGACCCAGCTAAGCCAGCCGCTGGCCAGATTTCTTTCCCCTTTACTGTTGCAGCACGAACAATTTCAGCTAGTGTTCAGCTTTCAGCTTGGCATGGCGTTGCTGGTATGCGGAGCCGTATGGCTACTTCCTATTCCTTCTGGCTATCTGGAAAAATCATTCGAAAAAATCGACCTAATTAGTTTTCCTCTAATGGCTGCAGGCATCGCCTTTATTTCCGCTGGTGCAGTGCAGGGACGCATTGTCTGGTGGGACAAAGACTGGATTGGCTGGCTGTTTGTTGCCGGCATTGTATGCTGTATGCTTTCCGTAATTATTGAATACAACCGCAAGCGGCCAATGTTTGATATCAAATGGATGATGCATACCAACGGCATGTTACAGGTATTGGTTTTCGGCTCACTTATCCGCGTAGCCCTGTCCGAGCAAAACATGGGGGCAGCTGGTCTAATGACTGCATTAGGTCTAAGTAACGATCAGATGATTCATTTCTATGCCGTAACATCTTGTGGCGCAGCATTGGGACTAATGACTAGCGTACTAACATTCAAACCTACCGATATTAAATTACCACTGGTGATTTCATTCGCCATCATCGCCATTGCCAGCTTTATGGAAGTTGGACAAAATCAGTGGTCGCGACCAGTGAATTTTTACCTACCAGAATTCATGATTGCTTTTGCATCATTATTCTTTTTCGGTCCTGTGATGATGGAGGGTATGATTCGCGCGCTCGCCAAAGATCCTGTTTACATTATGAGCTTCTCCGCTGTATTTGGATTTTCACAAACTGTCGGTGGTCTAATTGGTTCAGCTCTGCTGAACGCCTTTATCACCATCCGTACCCGTGTGCATTTAATCAATAGCGCCGATGGTTCATATTTAACTGACCCTCAGGTTAATCAGCTCATCCAGCAAAATGCGCAAGCCAGCCAGCGATTCAGCTTCGACAGCACATGGAATCACGCATATGGCGTGAGTAAATTGATTCAGCAAGATACCATGCTGGCACAAGTAGCCGCTTACAATGATTTATTCGTTACCGTAGGCATTGGTTCATTAATCTGTTTTCTAGTAGTTGGCGCACAACGCTGGTGGCATCAGCTGCATGGCACCAACCCTATCGGAAAAGAACTCAGAGGCTTTGCAGCAGCACGCCAGCGCGCGATGCAGGAACCGCCCAAACAATAAGCTGAAATAATATTTAGGATAATAATGACAAACACACCACAAAACACATCTGGACAAAAACCGGATACCGAAACAAACAAGCCTGAAACCTCGGCATCTGCCACCCAAAATTTAGGCAGCGCCTCTTCATCAGCACAGACAGGTGACAAACAGACCAGTTCAAATCAAAATAACGGTGCTGCGGCCGCCGGCCAGAATAACACGTCACCCACTCAGCCATCAGCCAATCAGTGGCAGCCACCTAAACGCAAATGGTTTGTCACCGCTATGCTGGTGCTGGTGCTGATGCTGGGTGTACTAATGATTTTACGCGCATGGAAATTGCCACCATTTCGCAATTCCATGGTTTCTACCGATAATGCTTATGTACGAGGCCAGACCACTATCATTAGCCCACAGGTCACCGGCTATGTTACCAAAGTATATGTACAGGATTTTGATGAAGTAAAAGCTGGACAGCCACTTATTCAGATAGATGATCGCATCTATAAACAGAAAGTAGCGGCTGCGGAAGCCGGAATTGGTCTGCAAGATAGCTCCCTGGCTAATTACGAACAAAACCGACGTATCAAAGAAGCCAATCTGGTTGCAAGAGAAGCAGATATAGCTAACGCACAGGCTCAGCTGGAAAAAGCACAGGCCGATATGGCAAGGGTAAATGTGCTGGTGGCAGACGGTTCTCTGTCTTTGCGTGAGCGTGACCAGACACGTGCCGCATTAAAACAGGCACAAACCGGCGTTGCAGAAGCCAAAGCACAGTACCGCGTTGCTCAGGAAGACCTGAAAAGCACCCATGTCAATAAGGGCGGCCTGAAAGCCAATGTGGATAATGCACATGCCCAGCTAGGTCTGGCACAGATTGACCTGTCCAATACGGTAGTGAGAGCGCCGGAAAATGGCCGCCTAAGTGAAATCAGCGTTAAAAATGGCCAACTAGTAAATGCAGGCACACAATTAATGTTTCTGGTACCGGCACGCAAATGGGTAGTGGCCAATTTCAAAGAAGCTCAGACAGCCAATATTCGAGTTGGCCAGCCAGCATGGTTTACCGTAGACGCATTAAACGGCGCCAAAATCAGAGGCACTGTGGAAAAAATCTCACCAGCTGCAGGCAGTGAATTTTCCGCCATCAAACCAGATACCACCACTGGCAACTTTGTCAAAGTACCGCAACGCATTGCCGTACGCATCCGTATCGATAACCATAATGAACTATTTGAACGCCTGCGTCCCGGCATGTCGGTAGTAGTCAGTATTGATACCACTAGGGTGAAAGCATGAACGCCCAATTGATTAAGTTATCCATACTTACGACTATGGCTATCGGCCTCAACGGTTGTATTCCTCGTATACCGGCTGTACCGGCCACAGCACGAGTACAAGCCCCCGCTCACTGGCACGAACAATCCACAACAACTAGTCAGAACGCAGATGCTCAATGGTGGAAACAGCTGAATGACCCTGTGCTGGATCAGCTCATCAATGAAGCTCTAACAAACAATATTGATTTAGCTCTGGCTCAGACCCGTGTTCAGGAAGCACTAGCTCAGGAACACGCCTCGCGTGCCTCGTTGCTACCTTCACTGGAGGCCAGCGGTGGCACCACCCGCCAGAAAAGTCTGAATGCGTTTGGAGTGGCCACTTTAACACGAGTAGAACAGCCCAGTTTTCAGGCCGCCTATGAACTGGATGTATTCGGCAAAAACCGCCATGCCTATCAGGCTGGACGTTTAAACCGACAAGCCACTGAAACGGCCGAAGCTGCCACACGTCTGAGTGTAATCAGCACCACAGTAAAATCCTATATTACCCTACGAGCTCTGGATGAAAAACTCAATCTGCTACAAAAAACATTAGATGCACGACAGCGCGAACTGAAAATTGCCCAGTCCAAAGCCAATGTTGGTTATACATCCAAACTTGAGCTAAATCAGGCACAAGCAGAGTATGCCGCCACATTGCAGCAGATTCCGGTAGTCCAATCGAGTATCAGCCAGCAAGAACATGCATTGAGTATGCTGGTTGGTTCCAGCAGCCGCACCATTGAGCGTGGTTTACCATTATCCCAACTGCAAGCACCGGCCATTCCTGACATGCTGCCGTCTGAACTGATGCAGAATCGTCCAGATATAGTTCAATCTTCATTATTACTGGCTGCCAGCGATGCCAATCTGGCTTCAGCGCGAGCACAGTTTCTACCGTCAGTGAAAATCAGTGCTGCTTTTGGCCGTATTTTTTCCACTGCTCCGATTAAAGAACCGGTAAACGTCTGGAGTATAGGCGGCAGTATACTGGCACCCATCTTTGAAGGCGGTAGTATCAAGGCCAACTTTGATTTGAATGTAGCCAGACGCAACGAAGCTGCATGGAATTATCGAAAAACCGTGCTCACAGCGCTAAAAGAAGTGGAAGACCAGCTCTCCGCTAGCTACCGTCTGCAAGAACAGGAACAGGCATTGGAAATGGAGCAGAAAGCACTGGCAAGTGCTCTACATCACGCTAGCAACCGCTATCGTGCCGGATATTCACCTTACTTAGACGTACTGGACAGTCAGCGCAATTTACTCAGTGTAGAAAGTCAGCTAATTCAGAGTAAAGCGGATTACCTGAATGCACAGGTTTCACTATATCAGGCATTGGGTGGCGGCTGGACACCAGCTAGAAACACTGATACCCATCATTGATACTTAGACTTATTTCTCGAAACAAGCGTAATTTTTTTTAACGGTCAGTCAGCACCCTGCTGCAAATTGGCACAACAACCAGTATGTTAAAATTGATTTTTAATTAGTATTCGTTTAATCAGTTTTATTATGTTTATTGCTTCAGAACACATCGACCGGCTATTACCACAAACCCAGTGCAGGCAATGTGGCTATCAGGGCTGTGCCCCTTATGCACAGGCATTAAGCCGAGGCGAGGCAGCCATTAATCTGTGTACACCGGGAGGAATGGCCGTTATCTGTGATCTGGCGCAATTACTCAATGTACCGGTGATCCCTCCTGCTGACGCCAATAAAGCTCAGCAGCCTAAGGCTATAGCCATCATTGATGAAGACGAATGTATTGGGTGTACCGCCTGTATCAAAGCCTGCCCAGTAGATGCCATTTTTGGTGCAACCAAGCAAATGCATACCGTTATTACCAGCGAATGCAGTGGATGTGAATTATGTCTACCCCCCTGTCCGGTAGACTGTATCCATATGCAGCCAGTAGCAGACCAATGGTTACCCCGCTCTCGTCTTTTAACTGAAGACATTCAAAATGAGCGCTTTGCCGCTGCTAAACAGGCTCAGACCCGTTTCCAACACCGTAACGAACGCTTGCATCGTCTACAAAAACAAAAACAACAGCAACTACAGGCACGGCAGAAGAAAACCTCAGCCACAACAACTAAATTAAATTCAGCAAGCAACATCAATCCAGCGGCTCTGATTGCCAAAGCCATGGCTAAAGCTCATACTCAGCAGCAGCAACGACGTGTGCCGGATAATCACGATTCATTTCAGCAACAGCAGATTGCCAAAGCTCAGCAACAGGCCAGCTACCGCCGCGCCATGCGTGATTTCCAGTATGGAAATGAAAAGCAAAAAGCAGAGGCACAGGAATGGCTGCGTTTATACAAACAACAGCACGAATCCCAACAATAATGCGCTTAACCTGACAAAATTAAATAAAAATGCTAAAATTATAGGCTAAATTAAAATTATTTAGCTGTATAAATTAACGAAATTAAACAAATGAAAAAGCTGAAACTGATTCTGGCTACCGTGACTGCCTTGTTAATGGTGAGTGCCTGTGCCATTGCAGATAAACCCAATACCCGTTATCTGTCCGGTAACTGGCAAATTCGTACTTTAAATGGTGAGCCTACCCCTGATACCAGCGCTCGAATCCGTTTCGACCCAAATACACACCAATATTATGCTTTTTTTGGCTGTAATCATATCCAAGGTAATTACCGAGATTTTCGCCACACTCTGCATCTAAGCCAACCGTTCGGTATCGATAAAATGTGTGCCAACATCGAAGATGAACGCACCGGTACCGGTACCCTCGGTTTCGTTAATTCATGGCGTATCATCAACGATACCACCGGAGTGCGGCTGCAACTGTTAGATAAACAGCACTATGTACGTGTCGAAGCTCGTTTATTAAAAGACGCCGACAACGAACAACATTAAGCTTTTCATTACATTAGTAGTAATAAATAATCTACAAGCACTTACAAAATAAAATAGCCACATTATCTCCGAGACAATGTGGCTATTTAATTACTCTGAATTAATGCGGAGCAATCATATCTTCAGGAATCACCCACTCATCAAACTCTTCGGCAGTGAGGAAACCCAGCTCAATAGCAGCCTGTTTCAGGCTGGTATTTTGCGCATAGGCAGTTTTGGCGATTTTAGCAGCTTTTTCATAGCCGATATGGCGGTTCAGAGCTGTAACCAGCATTAGAGAATGATGCAAATTAGCATCAATTTTCTCACGTACCGGCTCAATACCTTCCGCACAACGCAGATTAAAACTATTACATGCATCTGCCAATAAGCGAACTGATTGCAGAATATTAAACACCAGCACAGGCATAAACACATTCAGTTCAAAGTTACCGGACGCACCGGCTACTGTAATCGTCGTGTCGTTACCCATTACTTGTGCTGCGACCATCGTCATAGCCTCACACTGAGTAGGATTCACTTTACCCGGCATAATACTTGAGCCAGGCTCATTGGCTGGAATAGTAATTTCACCAATGCCACAGCGCGGGCCACTGGCCAGCCAGCGGATATCGTTAGCAATCTTGTTCAGACTTACTGCCAGTGTCTTCAGGCTACCAGAAGCAAACACCACAGCATCACGGCCAGCAAGTGCTTCAAATTTATTTGGTGCAGTTACAAATGGTAAACCGGTCAGTTCCGCTAGTTTTGCTGCCGCTTTTACCGCATATTCCGGATGGCTGTTCAAGCCAGTACCCACAGCAGTACCGCCCAATGGTAACTCATACAACCAATGCAATGCCTGCTGCAAACGTTCCAGACCATGATCCAACTGGCTAACATAGCCACTGAATTCCTGTCCTAATGTCAGCGGTGTTGCATCTTGCAAATGTGTACGGCCAATCTTAACTATATCTTTGAAGGCTTCAGCTTTAGCCGCCAATGTGTTTCTCAATGCTTTTACTGTTGGCAACAAATGCTGATTAATTTGGATAGCTGTAGCCACATGAATGGCTGTCGGGAATGAATCATTGGTAGATTGAGCATGATTCACATGATCATTTGGATGCACTGGTTTGTAGCTACCACGAGGCTGTCCGGCAATTTCGTTAGCCACATTAGCCAGAACCTCATTCATGTTCATATTGCTCTGCGTACCAGAACCAGTCTGCCACACAACCAGAGGAAACTGGTCTGCCAGTTCGCCAGCCAAAACACGTTCTGCCGCCTGTACAATCAGTCCGGCACATTCGTCACTGATGCGTCCGAGCTGCTGATTGGTCAATGCAGCTGCCTTTTTTACCAAAGCCATGGCCTGAATCATGGCTGGCGGCAAAGTTTCACCACCGATATCAAAATTTTGCAGGCTACGCTGAGTTTGCGCTCCCCAATAAACATTTTCAGATACAGCGATCTCACCCATGCTGTCATGTTCAATACGTGTATTCATAACGTCTCCATGATTGCGCACACATTTTATTTAAAATAAAACAAATATTTGTGCAGCGGTCAGGCATTAACTACACTCGCAGACCCTCTGGAATATATTTAATCCCCATTCTAAAGAAGCTTAATTGTGCAGCGATTCAGCTATCTTAGCCACCAATTTATCACATTTGTAAATAGATATTAATATAAACATAAGATTTGATTATAAATTTCCAACATCATTTACCTATCAACACTAAAATGAACTTAGATACAAATTCCTAAGCTAAGATCCTAACTGCATGCCACTCTAATAGCTATTGATAATGAAAAAAAATAATAGAGGGAACAGTTTGTGGCAGAATAGAAACTACCAAACAACACATATAAAATAATGGATATAGCCTTTCAGTTTTCAGCATTACTGGCACTGGGCATAGGTGCACAATGGCTGGCGTGGTATCTGAAACAGCCATCCGTACTGTTTCTGTTGTTCACTGGCATAATCATTGGGCCAGTGCTGGGATGGTTTCAGCCTGATAAAGTCATGGGCGACCTCCTTTTTCCGTGTATTTCTTTAGGTGTAGCCATTATCTTGTTTGAAGGCGCCCTTACGCTGCAATTTCACGAAATCAGCCAGCATGGCCGTGTAGTTCAAAATCTGGTGACCTTTGGCACCCTCATTACCATTGCAGTATTGTCACTAGCTACCTATTGGCTGTTTAAACTGGACATACGGGTGGCTATACTGTTTGGTGCCCTCGTCTGTGTCACCGGCCCCACCGTTATTGCGCCCATGCTGCGTAGCGTTAGGCCACGTACAAAGATTGCCAATATTCTGCGCTGGGAAGGCATTATCATCGACCCCATCGGCGCCATTGCCGTTGTACTCGTCTATGAGTACATAGTTTCCAACGGCCACGAAAATTCACTGCTGCTTTTTAGCAAAATTGTGCTGGTAGCTGTAATCTGTGGCGGGCTGGGTGCTGTAATTCTCGCCAATGCCATCAAACGCTATTGGCTGCCGGAATACATGCGCAACGTCGTTACCTTCGCATTTGTGCTTATTCTGTTCTCTATTTCCAACTATCTGGAAAGCCAATCCGGCTTGCTCACGGTAACGATTTTAGGACTTACACTAGCTAACTGGCCCCAATTTCCACGCCAAAGTATTCTGGCGTTTAACGAATCCCTTACCTTACTCTTTATTCCGACATTATTCATTATCCTTGCCGCACGTATGGACCTAGCTGCGCTACTTGGTCTTGGCTGGCACGGATTGTTGCTACTGATGATTGCCATGTTCGTTGCGCGTCCGTTGGCCGTGTGGTTTTCTTCTATCCACTCCGGTTTAACCGTGCAGGAAAAACTAATGATAAGCTGGATCGGACCGCGTGGTATTGTCGCAGCCTCGATTGCCTCATTGTTTGCAATGCGTTTAGAACACCAGCATTTAGCCGGTACAGAATTACTGGCACCATTGGTATTTCTAATAATTATTGGTACCGTGTTGATTCAGGGGCTGGGCGCAAAAACAATTGCCATCATCTTGAAAGTACGCGAACCAGCCAATAACGGCGTACTGATTGTTGGCAGCAATGATGTCGCCCTGATGCTGGCTAATACCCTAAAACAACTGAATATCGATGTTTTGGTTGCCGATTATCACTACATACAGATTGCCCGTGCCCGCATGCAGGGTCTTCGCACCTATTTCGGTAATCCGGTATCAGAAAATGCACAGACACAACTAGACCTAATTGGCATTGGCCATTTGTTCGCCGTCAGCCGCGATAAAGAACTGAATACCTTATGTGAACTCCAATTTCGGCATGAATTCGGCGAGCAGAATATCTATCGTATCCGTTTTGCCGAAGAACAGCATTTAACCGCTCGCGCCCAGAAACAACATCAGTTTGTTTCCCGCCAACTGTTTGAAAAAGAGGTGACATTCGGGCGTCTGGAAAACATGCTAAACAAGCAGGCTCGGATAAAAATTACCAACATTACTGCTGCCTACAACTATCAGCAGTACTGTCATGACCATCCGCAAGCAATTCCTCTATTTTTACAGGATAAAAACAATACTTTATATATCATCAGCAGTGAGTTTCAGCCTGCATCCGCCATTGGCAAAAGATTAATTGCATTGGATTACTGAGCATCAGTTCCGAAAGTCTCAACGACTATTGGCTCATTCAACAATTTGCTGCCTGAATCAGATTATAATTAACTAATTTTCCGGCCAATACAATAAGCGCTAATCCTGACACGTCTGCCGCACTCAATGCCAGCAAACATGTAAGCATTGCCAGATAAATCTTTTGCCTGATATAAAATTAATATTAGATGGTTTATGTTTTATGTTTTATGTGCAAACCATATATAGCCAAAATAACGTAAGAATATAAATATTAATTTTTAGTATTTAATATCGATTCAAAAGCTTTCAAACGTTTATGAATCGACAATAGCTCAATAATGGTTTTCCACGAACTAATCAGATATTGGAACGAATCACGCACATTGCCAAACACGTTCAGAATCTGATTAATTAGTCCCAAAGTCATCGTGCCTGCTGCAATCGAAGGGGATAATATGAATAAACCGAATAAATTATCCAACTGCATGTACCATGTACTCACCAAATTAAAATAGGCGTAATGAAAATACAATCGGTAGTAATTCACCCTTACCCGCTCAAAGAGTTCTTTTAATGTAGCTGGCTGGGCGCGTGCAATATCATCCTCTCCATATACCAACTCTTTCCGGTAAGCCGCTTCTACTTTCTGATTATTGAATTGCAATCCCGGTAGCTTAATCCCCACCACCATCAGCAGCACCGTACCAAATAAAGACCAGCCTATCGCCGCCCAAACCAGCGAGTATTTAATTTCACCAATCAATGCAAGCACAGGTACATGGCTAGACAATTCAAACAGAATCGGTAAAAAAGCAATCAGCACCATCACAGCCCGTACCAGACTGACACACAATTCTTCCACAATAGTGGCAAAGCGCATTGTATCTTCCTGCACCCGCTGAGAGGCTCCTTCTACTGTATGTAATTTTGGCCAGTGGTCTATATAATACTGGTTCATCGCAGTGCGCCAACGAAACACATAATGGCTGACAAAAAAAGCATTCAGCATAATCATAGTCACCGAAACCATCGCAATCAGCAAAAATGTCAGCATATTCTGATAAATATTACTGATTGGCCCTCCACCACTGCTAAGCATCTTCTGTATCATGTCCCAGAACGGTCCATACCAGGCATTTATCGCCACACTTACCTGCACATTAAACCAGATGTTAAACAGAATTAATGCCGAACCCCATATAGACCAACGCTGCCATGGATGGCGTGCCACCACCGACCAGAAAACCGCGAATACCAACGTAGCCAGCACAAACCAGATATAAAACCATACAAAAGCGGGCGACCAAAAACGAGAAAGGCCAATAGCCAGAGGCTTATCAGCATAGCCTTGCGGAAAGCCGAACCATTCACCAGCAGACTTACCTCCCGTATACCAGAGAGCAATATTTAAACCAATCCACAAAATGGCAGACAAAAAAAACCAACGAGGCTTAGGAAAAAACGACTGGAACACAATTTCATCCTGACAAAAAAACTACCGGTTAAAAAAAGATGGTTTCAACAATGTCAGCTCGTGCGTCACCAGCCATATGCATGCATCAGCGGAGATTGTAAAGAAGCTATTAAAAAGCGAGTGACCCACAAAGTCAATCAATATAGTTAATCCAGTAACGGATTTATTTTAAACATCTGTTTGTTGTGTCTGATAGTCTCAAGCACAGCAAATTGGCTAAGAGCATCCATTTTAAAATGGATTTGGATTTGTTCGTAATAATTACGGTACCCAAAAGTCCACCAGCAGAAAAAAAGATAGCAGAAAATGAGCAATGGCTAGAAAATTTCAAATATGCCTTTTTTTCCACAAAAAAATTATCCTCTATATTAAATATTTATTAGCTTATTTCACTATAAAAAGCAAAGAAACAAACCCATTATCATTATATTTTTAAGCATCAAAATACTTAAACGATGCAGGCAACTAACGTACAGCCGGCATCGCTTTCCTGTAGCGCTTAGTTTTACATATCATTCAGGGCTATTTTGCAGACCTAAAGTAATTAAATCAATTACCATGCGTGCAGAATTTTGGCCTGCTTGCTGTAAAAATTCATCAAAACTGATGGCAGCATTAGCGTCACCATTATCGGAAATGGCTCGGATGATGACAAACGGGATATGCAACTGATAGCAGGTCTGAACAATGGCAGCGGCTTCCATTTCCACCGCCAGCACATCAGCAAATTTATCTTTGATGGCACTGTTCTGCTCGGCAGTACCAATAAACTGATCTCCGCTGACTATCAAGCCTGTATGGATATGTGCACCAGTGAATACTTGCGCCGCACAAGTAGCTGCTTCAACCAAAAGCTCACTAGCTTTAAATCTAGGTGGCAGCTGTGGTACCTGACCAGATTCATAGCCAAAAGCAGTAACATCGACATCATGATGAGCTACTTCTTGTCCTACCACCACATCACCAATCTGCATACCAGCTTTAAGACCGCCTGCACTTCCCGTATTAATCACATAATCAGGTGCATATCGTTCAATAATGATTGCCGTTGTCAGTGCCGCATTGACTTTACCTATTCCGCTTAGTGCCAGCACTACCCGCACACCCTTAATTTCACCTAGATAAAAATGCACTGCTCCAGCCACATCATCCTGACGTTTTTCCAGTTGAGTTAGTAAATAATCCAGCTCAGGCTGCATGGCAGCAATAACGGCAATTAAAGGTGTTGGCATCATTCAATCTTTGTCATATTTTTTGATAAAAACAGGATAGCAGAATTTACTTTATGCAGCCAGATAGGCATGAATACTAATAATGTCAATGTTACCTAAACCAAACCAGATAATTTGATTTCACATTTAGTAGCAGAATTAAAATAAAGACAATTGCGACTGCTGTAATACTTTTCCAGCCAGAGCAGCACCCAGCCCACTGCGTCGTTGCTGGCTATTTTTAATTCCCTGAACCATTTGTCTGGCTGTACCACAGAAAATAAACTGCTCCCGTGCACGAGTCAAAGCAGTATAAAAAAGCGCTCGATTAAACAGTGGGTCATCCGCTGCAGCGTTAGTCTGAGGAGCCACAAACCACACACTATCATATTCCGAACCTTGACTTTTATGTACCGTGATCGCAAAGGCATCTTCGTGAGGAGGCAGACGGCTGAGAACCATCGAACGAAAAGAATTACCATCATTAAAATAGGCACACAGGTGACCAGAATGATTTTCATCAGGAAGAATGATACCTATATCGCCATTATACAAACCCACCGCATAATCATTTTGGGTAATCATGATAGGTAAACCAGCAAACCAGCTATCGGTATTCAGATGTAGCCGACTACGCAAAAACTGCCGGTAATGCCGATTAAATGCTTCAGCATCAGCTCGCCAAGCTGTCAACACCATAATATCATTTAGATGGCTAAAAACTGCATCAACATCATGATCGGCCACGGCCTGCCACCATGGCTGATGCAGAGCATACAAATCATGACACATCCGCTGCCAATCAGCCGAACGCACCTGCAACTGTGCTGGAAAGCGGCGGACGGCATTCATAGCACTTTCATCATCACCTTTAATACAGGCAGTCGCCAAAGCACCGATACCTTGCGTAGCATCAAAACGGTAGCTGTGACTCAATGTAGCCACATGACTTGCCATTCCAGCCTGACTACTGGTTTCGGGCAGAATCTGATTTGGCAGCAGCGTGGTAAGCTTTTGTTTTAGAGCAGGAGACAATACTGTCGGCCGCGACAACTCTGCTAATACATTACCAGCACCAACAGCTGGAAGCTGATTAGCATCACCAAGCAATATCAGACGCACATCCTCTTTCAGAGCACGCAGCAATGCCCGAAACAAAGATAAATCCAGCATTGAGGACTCATCCACCACCAGAATATCCACCGGTAAAGGATGCTCAGCATCATAAGGGCCTGTTAAAAGAGGCGGTTGTAGCTGAAGCAACCGGTGTACAGTTTGACCGCCAAGCCGTCCCAGCAAACGTCTACTGTCTTGATCCAAAGGTAGTTTACTTAAAGCTCGCTGCAAGGCATTGGCCATATGTGCTGCCGCTTTACCGGTAGGCGCCACCAAAGCAATATGCGGCGGACGTGATAATTTCCATGCGTGCTTGAGCACCAATCCCAAAATTTTAGCAACAGTAGTCGTTTTTCCGGTACCCGGCCCGCCATTTATAACCACAAAATGCTGTAATAGAGCCAGCGCCGCTGCAAACCTCTGCTGTGCACTGTCTGCATCCGGAAACCACTCAGTCAGATCAACAGCCACAGCCTCCATATCTAAAGGTACAGATTTTACTGTTGTGCGTTTCCACAGATTCTCAGCAATATCCTGCTCGAGTTGCCAGATACGGCCTGAAAACAAATGATTATCCAGCAAAACAAATGGCGTATACGCACCGGCTGCCCCTACCAGCATCCGACAATTGCGGACAGATGTCCGGTATTCGCGCGGAACAACAATATAACTGTCCCCCCGATTGAACGCCCATAACAGTGCATTAGCCCAAGGTTGCATCACAGCCCATTCAGCCGGAACAACTGTACCCAGCACCTGAGCCATTGCCGCCAGAGCCGGATGGTCGGGTTGTTCAGAGCCTGCCTCCACTGTTATTTCATTTGCCATACACTGCAACCATCATTAGCCATTAACCCTACGGTTCAGTTTGCTGCAAAAGGTATTAATTTCCCATCTGATACCGTTAATACCTCATCAAAACGTACAGCAAGCTCATCATCATGGGTCACCACTACCAGACTGGTGCCTAGCTCATGTTGCAAATCGAGCATCATATCGAGCACATTACTGGCATTTTTACGATCCAAATTTCCTGTAGGTTCATCCGCCAGAATACAGGCTGGATGAGTAACCAAAGCGCGAGCAATGGCAGCACGCTGCCGCTCACCGCCAGATAATTCTCCAGGACGATGCGCCAAACGCTGTTTCAAACCCACTTTATCCAGCATTGCTCTTGCTTGTTCTTCCGCCTGTGCTTTGGGCATGTGACCAATCAACAAAGGCATCATCACGTTTTCCAGCGCTGTAAACTCTGGCAGCAAATGATGAAACTGATATACAAAACCCAAATACTGATTTCGCAGCTGACCAATGGCTTTCTGACTCAGCTCAGTAATATCACGCCCCATTAGGCGAATGCTGCCTGAGCTGGGTGTATCCAGGCCACCCAAAAGATGTAGTAAAGTGGATTTACCACTGCCGGAAGCGCCAACCACACTGATACTTCGGCCACTCCCGATTTTGAAATTCAAATCATCAAGTACCGATACCTGTAAATGGCCATCATCATAAGTTTTACTGACATGTTCACATTCAATCACATATTCCGGCTTATTCATAACGTAATGCCTCCGCCGGTTGAGTTTTGGCAGCACGCCAGCTCGGATACAGCGTAGCCACAAAAGCCAGTAGCAAAGAAATCACCGCAATAGTACAAACATCAGTAAACTCCACATCCGACGGCAGGTAGCTAACAAAATAAATTTGCGATGGAATCAAATGTTTACCAGTTAGGTGCTCAAAAAAGGCAACAATGCGGCCAATATTCAAACCAAGAGTGACACCAAACAAGGTTCCGAAAAAAGTACCCAGAAAACCGGCTACCGCACCCTGAATCATGAAAATACGCATTACACCGGCTGGGGAAAGCCCAAGAGTGCGTAATATAGCAATATCTGCCTGCTTTTCAGTTACCGCCATCACTAATGAAGACACCAGATTAAATGCAGCCACCGCAATTATTAGCAGCAAAATGATAAACATCATGCGTTTTTCCATCTGTACTGCATCAAAATAACTGCGGTTTTGAAAAGTCCAGTCACGAATCCAAATTTCATTCTGTAATTTAGGTGGCACAATTTTGCGAATCACATCTGGTGCATTTTGTGGGTCAGCCAGTTTCAACCTTAGACCACTTACATTATTTCCTAGCCGGTAAAGCTTTTGAGCATCACTAATATGGGTTAAAGCCAGCGTATTATCCACTTCATAAATCTTGGTTTTTACTACCCCTACCAGAGTAAACTGTTTCAGACGCGGCACCATGCCAGCTGGCGTGACATTTCCATCAGGCGTGATAACAGTGATTTTGTCTCCAATATTAGCACCCAGCGCCTCTGCCAAATCCTTGCCCAACAAAATACCGAATTCATCAGGTTTCAGTGAAGCAAAACCATTTTTGGGCATGCCGGCTCCATAATCCACAACTTTGCCTTCCAGTGCGGGATCAATGCCGCGAATCTGCACTCCACGTACTTCGCCGGCATTGGCTAACAAAGCTTGGTCTGCTACATAGGGTGCCGTGCCCACCACCTGTGGATTCCCTTGTACTAACTTTTGCAAATCCTGCCAATGCTGATCCAGACTGTTTTCATAAAAGCCCATTTCAGCATGCGGAGCGACACTGAGTAACTGATTACGAATTTCTTTTTGAAAACCATTCATCACCGACAGCACCACAATCAAAGTAGTAACTCCGAGTGCGATACCAGCAATTGACACTGCGGTAATGAATGACATAAACCCGTTACGTTTCCTGGCCCGTAAATAACGTAAACCAATCCATGTTTCCAGAGATGCCATGAGTAAAAAATTTCAATAGAAAAAACTGATTGTACCCGAGCGTAACGAGCAGCGTCATGCTCAACACTTATAATAATAATGTTAATATTCGTTAATCAGACAATCGTTTTACACCAGCAACAGTTAAGCATCTCTCATCTCAAGTAAACTAGACTATTCAAATACCTGATTATATTTAACCTTTTAAATATTTTATAGGTCGAACTTAATTTCTGAACCATAAAAATCTAAAAGCACAAACGCATAAATATGTCATCCTAAAAGCAAACTGCTATTATCAACCCAAGTTCATTCTAACCTTCAAAACATACTTCCAAATACACAAATACAGCACTGTTGAAAGAGCATCTACATAGCAAAAATCAGCTTAGTTTTACCAGAATTAACCGCATAATTTTGATTATCATCAATACAATAGCTTTAATATATGCCATTGTTATATATACTACTTTTGCTCAATAGAAGAGTACAAAGGTTTACGCTACCATGCGCCTATTTCTAATTTTAGACTGATTCTGATTAACTGATAATGCGTATGAATACCCCATCTTCTCCACTATATAATCCGCTTACCCTACCCAACGGGGCCATTCTGAAAAACCGGCTGGTCATGGCACCAATGACAACATGCTGCGGATTCTATGATGGCACGGTTACCGACAACCTAATTGAATATTACCGCCAGCGAGCTGGCAGCATCGGAACTGTTATAGTGGAATGCGGGTTCGTCGATACCATGGGACCGGCTTTTCCTGGCGCCATCGGCATACATAACGACGACTGCATCGAAGGTCTGAGCCTGCTTGCTGCAGCTATCAAAGAACAAGGTTCTAAAGCAATTATACAAATCTATCATGGCGGACGCATGGTGGAACCTCAGCTTATCGGCGGCCAAACACCAAAAGCACCCAGTGCCATCGCTATTCCTCGACCAAATGCCACAGTACCGGTAGCAATGAGCGCGGGTGAAGTGGAAGACATGATTATAAAATTTGGCGATGCCGCCAGACGAGCCATAGCCGCCGGCTTCGATGGCATTGAAATTCATGGCGCCAATACTTATCTGATTCAACAGTTTTTCTCACCTCATGCCAACCAGCGACAAGACAAATGGGGTGGTAGCCGTGAAAACCGCACCCGTTTCCCGCTAGCGGTACTAGAAATCAGCCGGCAAATGGCAGAAGAACATGCAAATAAAGAATTTATCATTGGTTACCGCTTCTCACCAGAAGAGCTAGAAGTACCTGGGATTACCTTTGAAGATTCCTTGTTTTTACTAGATAAACTAGCACAAACCGGTCTTGACTATGTCCATTTCTCCATGGCTGCGACTTTACGTCCATCCATCATTGATACTGACGACGAAACACCGTTAATAGATAAATACATTCAACAGCGTTCAGCAGCGCTGGCTAAAGTACCCGTAATCGGCGTAGGTAATGTAGTAAACAAGGCTGATGCAGAGACAGCCATGGCACACGGCTATGATTTAGTAGCTGCAGGACGAGCATGCGTTGCCTATCCAGATTGGGCAGATCGTATACAGCAATACGATGATTTACAACTGTCCATGAATAGCGATCAGCGTACCGAGCTATGCATACCCGAGCCCTTATGGCGCTTTCCGCTTATCCATAGCATGGTACGAGAAATCAATACCAAAAAATTCCATGCCGGCACCTACCAGCAGACAGTCAGCGATGACTACGAAAACAAATTCGTTATCAATGTAGAGCTGGGAGAAGATTTCATCAAAGACATGTCACTTATAAATGCCGAACAGCTAGACCACGTATCCGTTCGCAATTTCAACGAAATCAAAGAGCGGATATTGGCCGCCAACAGCCCTTATGTCGATGCCATCAGTGGTGCCACATCACAGTGCGATGCCTTTAAAAAAGCAGTAACAAAAGCCATTTCCACCTCCTACAAAGTAGCCAGCATTGTTGAAGGCGGCGATGGCGACGACAAAACCTGTGATGTGGTTGTAGTAGGTAGTGGTGGTGCCGGACTGGCAGCAGCAATAGAAGCTCACGACAAAGGTGCATCTGTCGTCATCATTGAAAAAATGCCAATTGCCGGTGGCAATACCAATAAAGCCTCAGCCGGCATGAACGCCGCAGAAACCCTGTTCCAGCAACAGGCAGGCATTACCGACCATAAAGAATGGTTCTATAACGAGACCTTAAAAGGCGGTAAAAACAAAAACAATCCTGAACTATTACACTACTTTGTCGAACATGCGCCGGCGGCTATCAATTGGCTGGACGCAAAAGGAATCCGCTTAAACAATCTAACTACCACAGGCGGCATGAGCGTAGACCGCACTCATCGTCCAAATAATGGTGCGGCCGTAGGCGGATTTCTGATTAGCGGCTTATTGAAAAACATCAATGAGCGCGGTATCGAACTGATGCTCGATACCTCCGTTACCGATATCGAACTAAAAGATGGACGGATCAATGCAGTAATAGTGAATGACGAAGATGGCAATGAACAACGCATCAGCACCAAAGCAATCATCGTAGCCACAGGTGGTTTTGGTGCCAACGCGCAGATGGTGACACATTACCGACCAGACTTAGCAAATTTTGTAACCACCAACCACAAAGGCGCTACCGGTTCAGGCATTGCCCTGTTACAGAAAATCGGCGCTGGTACAGTTGACATGAATGAAATACAGATTCATCCCACAGTCGAACAAAAAACTGCCTATCTGATTTCAGAATCTATACGTGGCGGTGGTGCCATACTGGTATCACGGCATGGCAAACGCTTTGTCAACGAGCTAGACACACGCGATAAAGTTTCCAACAGTATCATCGCCCTTACAGATCATTATGCTTATATATTATTCGATGAGCAAATACGTCAGGAAAATAAAGCAGCAGATACCTACATCGGCAAAGGACTGGCTGTACAGGCAGATTCTTTAGTTGGACTGGCAGAAAAACTGGATATCAACCCGGAAACCCTCAGCAATACGGTAGAACGCTATAATCGTTTTGTCGAACAGCAGCATGACGAAGATTTCGGCCGCACCACCGGCATGCGCCATCCTTTAAACCAGCCATCATTCTATGCAATTCCGATTGCACCAGGTATCCACCATACCATGGGTGGTGTTACTATCAACACCAATACAGAAGTACTTGATACCAATGCGCAAGTTATTAAAGGCGCATACGCAGCAGGCGAAGTAGCTGGTGGCGTACACGGGGGTAACCGCATCGGTGGTAACGCCATTGCCGATATCATTATTTTTGGTATTCAGGCTGGTGATCAGGCAGCTGCCTATGCAAAAGACCTATAATTATTGATTTACCTTGCTCATCACCATGTCAGAAACCTGCCATACCTACAGCCAGCAGCTCATGGGAACAACAGTTTCCCTACAACTTTTTGTAGAAAACCTGCCGGCAGTATCAGCTGTGTTTCAAACCATACAGGCTTTAGAAACACGATTAACGGTCAACAGAAACCATTCAGAAGTGATGAGCATCAATCATGCTGCCGGCTCACAGCCGGTAGCAGTCAGCAAACTAGTTTTTGATTTAATCCGTCAGGCCAAACAGGCCAGCCTACTTCCCCATAGCTGTTTCAACTTTGCCATTGGACCACTGGTTAAACTATGGAAAATCGGCTTTAACGGCCACAGCGTCCCGCCTGCTGAAGAAATTGCTAAGCGGCTGACCCTAGCTAATCCTGAGCTAATAAAACTAGACGAAAAAAATCATACTGTTTTTCTGACCAGAACCGGCATGGAAATAGATTTAGGTGCCATTGCCAAAGGCTATATAGCAGATATAACCAAACTGGTATTAGCCAGCTATGGCATCCATCAGGCCATAATCAACTGTGGCGGTAATGTATTAACCATTGGAAGCTCGCCCCTCACCAGCAATCAGCAATGGCATATCGGACTAAAACGCCCGTTTGCCGCCGCAGACAGCCTGCTGGGAATTCTACATCTGCAAAATAAATCAGTTGTAACATCTGGGATTTATGAACGCTATTTCATCCTGAATGAAAAACTGTATCACCACATCATTGATCCTCAGAGTGGCTACCCTTTAGACAATGAGCTGCAAAGTGTCACTATCATTTCCGACAACTCCTTGACTGGCGATATCTATTCCACAATTCTTTATGGCTTGGGAGTAGAACGAGGAATAAAAGAATTAGATAAACATCAATATATGGGTGCCATATTTGTGACCAAAGACAAAAAAATAATCATCAGATCCAATCAGCACTTCGAATTTAAATCACTAGCAGATGATTACCAAATTTGCTCATATGAACTAAATTGAATTCCTACGAACTGCCTGAAATAGCCAATACCCAAATAATAAATCAATATTTTTAATTATCATTATTTCATCAATAATTCTTTCAGCACCGCTATTAGACGCTGCTGTTGCTCAACTGTCCCAATACTGATACGCAAAAAATTATCAATCCTGGCCTGTTGAAAATGGCGCACCACCACACCATGCTGGCGCAAAAAGACAGCAATCTCCTCGGCAGCTTTTTCTACGTGACAAGCAAATACAAAATTGGCATAAGAAGGTAAGACTTCAAAACCCAGTTGCCGTAATTGTTCAGTCAGCCAGATACGGTTATCGATGACTTTTTTACAAGTAGAACGGAAATAGCCATCATCCTTGAAGGCAGCAATAGCCGCTGCCTGTGCCACACGATCCAGCGGATAGGAATTAAAACTGTTTTTTACTCGCTCTAGCCCTTCAATCAATTCAGCCTGCCCCAATGCCAGACCAACCCGCATACCAGCTAGCGACCGTGATTTAGATAATGTCTGCACTACGAGTAGATTAGGATAATCTGTAATCAACTTCACCGCAGAGACACCACCGAAATCAATATAAGCTTCATCCACCAGCACCACACAATCAGGATTAGCTTGCAATATCTTTTCAATCATTACGAGTGGTAGGATACAGCCGGTAGGTGCATTCGGGTTTGGAAAAATCACACCCGCCACTGCCCCAGCGTAATCTGCCGAATTAATGGCAAACTGCGCATCCAGTGGTATCACACGCGGTTTCACATCATACAACTGACAATACACTGGATAAAAGCTATAGCTAACATCGGGCATCAACAACTGCTGTTTACCTTGAAAAAAAGCTGCAAAAGCGTGTGCCAGCACCTCATCAGAGCCATTTCCCACAAACACTTGCGATTTTTGCAAACCATAGTAGTCTGCCACTGTCTGCTTAAGATTATCTGCATTCGGATCAGGGTATAAACGCAAATCCCCATTTACTGCGTCATGCATTGCCTGTAACACCAAAGGTGATGGTGCAAATGGATTCTCATTAGTGTTCAGTTTAACCAGATTAGAAAATTTAGGCTGCTCACCGGGTACATAAGGCTGCAACCTTTTAGTATTCTCACTCCAAAATTTACTCATTCTATTTCTATTCCCTTATTATAAAACTTGGTTACTTACAAACCCACACAATCGCAACTCAGCCCCGTATCACAACCGAATTCATACTGTTACAGGCTCACCAGCATAGCTTGGGCTGATCAATAAAGATTCAGCATCACGCGTACTCAATTGCTCAGGCAGCAAATAATCCAATTTTTTAGTCGTTAGCACCATACATGCCGCTTCACTCAGGCCACAGATATATAAAGTTTTACCTTGCTGATGCAGGTTACGTGCCAACACCTGCAGATGGACAAATACCGTCACATCAGTATGACAGCCTGCACTCACATCCAGATAAACCTTTTGTACTTTCAATGTCCGAACCAAATCAAAACTTCTATGGAGTAAGCTACTGGCATTAGCAAACAGCAAAATCTGTGGCAGCGTAATAACAGCTTCCTGTACCACAATCTGCACTTCAGGCAGCAACAACGGCCATGCTCGCAGACGAATAGTATGCCAGCACATCACAATCAAGCCTAAAGAAATAATCAGCCATAAACCGGCACAGATACCAAACAACACAATCAGCAGCGCAGAAACACACAACCATAACAAATCACCCCATTGGCGATAATACAAGCGCAACTCACTCCAGTTTATCTGCACGCAGATTGCATACAGCGCAATTACGGCCAGCACTGGCAGCGGAACCGCACGCCACCATGACCAGCAATAGATCAGTAACAATATCACCAGTGCTGTCAACAACGTCGAACGGGTTAATCGCAGAGCCTGATCATCTACATAACCCACACTGGCCACCATACCGCCAGTCAGCGCAGACAGAATATTAGTCAAACCAGTCAAACCAGTGCTGTACCGGAAACGATCTGGTAAATATTGGCAAATTTCTACATTAATCAATAAAGCAATCGTAGCACTCATAAATACCAGCAAAGCCCAGTCTGCATGTACTTGACTCACTTGCATCCAAACTTGCCAGTTTTGCTGTACCGGAGTAGCCACACCCAGCAATGTAAACGGCCAAATATGGCTGAGCATCCATACCAACAGCAACACCCACAAAGCTTTCGGCTGAGATTGCGTTCGCCAAAACAGCAGTAAAGCAAGAGAAAGAGCAGCCAGCACCACGCTCGGCCAATTCCAGCTATGCCAGTTTAGCAGTAGCACCCATTGCTCCAGCCATGAGCTATTATTGGCGGCCACACCAAGAATAATCGGTGCCAGCATCACCATCAGAGTCAAGGAAATCCCCATTCCAATACCGTGCCACACCGGACGGGCAATCCAGTTCATACAATGCCGTGGCAGAATCACAGTCAGCAATACTAACCAGCCTCCAGTAAACAGAGTCAGCATACTCGCTACCATAAGCCGATCCGACACCGCACCGGCATAGTAAGCTATCGATGCGGTAAGCATCAAAGCTGAAAACGGTGCGGGCGTCAGCAATACTTTATTACGGCCACCAAAAAGAAGGCAGCACAATAGTGCACACAACAAGCTGGCCAGAGCCATAGAAATGGGCAAGCCGGTGATACCGGCACAGGCAAGAGCCATCGGCAAAACATAGCCCAGCATCTTCCAGCCATGTGACAGCCATACCAAAGGCCGCCACTTAAAGCTTTTCAGTTCCAAGGTATTATCCTTTAGCCCAAATCATCAGGATAAATTAACATCAGTCGAGCAAAATTCTTGAGCACCAGATTGCAAACGCAGATGAAGAGCGCGAGCCATTTGCAAGGCCTGCTCAGAATCCTGTGCAAGAACAGTAAAATGTCCCATCTTGCGACTCGGACGGACTTGTTTTTTACCATACAGATGTAAAAATGCCGTTGCATGATTCAGCACGACAGACCAGTTCGGTTCAGCTTGCAGCGGCCATACATCACCAAGAATATTGGCCATACAGCAAGGCTGTAACAAATCAGCAGCAGCCGGTTTTAAACCACACATTATTCTCACCTGTTGCTGAAACTGGTCCGAAATACAGGCATCCATACTAAAATGGCCCGAATTATGCGGCCGCGGCGCCACTTCATTCACTACCAGCTGCATCTTGCTGCCCACAACAAACATCTCAACTGCCATGACCCCTCTATATTCCATGGCCTGAGCCAGCCGGCATGCCATCTGCTCAGCCTGCTGTAAAACTGAAAGAGGTAGTCTAGCCGGTACCAGCGAATATGCCAAAATACCATTTTCATGCTGGTTTTCTGCAACTGGAAAACACACCGTGTGCTCTTCATCAAGCCGTGCCACTACCACCGAAATTTCCGCACGCAAATCTACTTTTTTTTCCAGCACACAGCGCACCTGCCCTAATTTGGCAAAAGCAGACTTCAATTCAGCAATTGTACTAACCGCTATCTGACCTTTACCATCATAGCCCAGCGTCGCCGTCTTCAGTATTCCTGGTAATAATTCTTCAACATGGCTATCAATATCAGATTCAGCACAAACAACACGATAAGGTACCGTTTTCAGCCCAGCTTTAGCAATCCATTCCTTTTCCTGCTGCCTGTCTTGTGCAATAGCCACACATTCACCAGAGGGAGACACAACTGTATATTGTGCCAACCAGCGCATAGACTGAGCATTGACATTTTCAAATTCCGTCGTTACCGCCGCACATTCAGCCATAGCCTGTAAAGCTTTAGAATCATCAAAAGCAGCGCACAAATGCACATCAGCAAATTGAGCAGCAGGAGCTTCAGGATCAGGATCCCATACCATCACCTGATAACCCATTGTTTTAGCAGCAACTGTAAACATTGCCCCTAACTGGCCACCGCCCATAATGCCCAGCATTGAAGGTGGCAGAATACAGGAAGAAAAACAAGACATAACGGTATAGAACAACCCTCAGAATACAAACAATATCATTTTAAAATAATCTTATGCCAAAACAGCTAACAGCATTGAGATCTTAAACTTACTCAGTGTCTAATTTACCTGTCAGCAAATCAATATACAAACTATGCAAATAATAATAGTAATTAATGCACTTAGCAGCCAGATAGGTTGCAAAAAACCTTCATATCAGCCAAATCTCAGAATTTTTAAATAAAAAAATAAAATTCTTTAAATAAATTACCTTAACCAATCGAAAAATAAAATTAAGTAAACCCAAAAATAATATTACCTTCAATTATGTTAACATAAATCAATTCTTGATTACAAAATCAAACACAAATGACCAGTTATAATCCATCAATTTAAATTCAAAATTAGTAAAACAGAGCAATCAACAGTCATCTAATTAGATACCACAAACCCAAATACATTTAATCAATTTCCAATTTATTCATAGTTTTAATGAAATTTCTGACTAGAAACATCACTACAGGGTTGTAATTGCAAAGAGCCGTTAGCCCCATCCACACATAATTTACTATCCCTATCTCGAAGCTGGCGTCCCGTTAGTAACCAGTTATTTCTTCTACTTTGCGTACAAGAAACGACTCCAACATCATGATTTTTAACAGCAAGGCAACGATTGTTCAGCCATACTTTTCCCTGATGGAAATACATAGCCTCACTGATTTCTCCAGCCGTACAAGTTTCAAGCAAAACAGGCTGCCATACCGAAGCCATGCTTTTCGTACGCAAACATACACTATTGAGCGGACGCAAGCTGATACTGGAAGAAACAGGATAAACAGGCGGATAAGGTAAAATTTCAGGATAATCTGGATAAGGCAGAGCAGCAGGATATACGGGCGTATCAGTATAAATCACAGTTGAGCCAGCAGTGGCATCAATATGTACCGTTTTATTAATCGTAGTGGTTCGTGAAATAGGCAAATCAACAATGATATCGCGCTCACCATGACCGGAATGATATATGACCGCTGCTTGGTTCAAAGCTGGACAACACAGCATACTCATCAAAATCAAAATTTGCTTGAATTGTATATTGCCAATCATTATCACCTCCCGTAATCATAACCCAGAAATTATCGATGCCTGATCTCCCAACACTGGTGAATGCGGGTATTGCGAAAATCATCAGGTACAGTATTTGCAGAAATATCCCGAATGCTGTAGCGTTGATGCAAACCAGCATTCAACGTGAAACTCCGCAGATTATTTGAGAAAAACAACACCCCCTGTGGCGCCAATAAATGCATCGCCCCATCAATCAACTTTTCCTGATCCCGTTGAATATCAAGAATATCTCGCATTTTCTTACTATTAGAAAAACTCGGTGGATCCATTACAATTAAATCAAACTGCCTGCTTAGTTCAGCTGCCTGCTGCAGATACAGGAACACATCAGCACGCACAATCTGATGCTTTAAACTATCCAATCCATTTAGCTCAAAATTACGTTTCGCCCATTGCAGATAAGTATTTGACAAATCGACCGTTTCACTCAATATGGCTCCGCCGGTGGCCGCATAAACCGTAAAACTACCCGTATAAGCAAATAAATTCAAAAAACGTTTACCTTCAGCTAGATTACCGATTAACCTGCGAGTATTACGATGATCTATAAATAAACCCGTATCTAAATACTTATCCAGATTTACCCAAAAAGCACGTCCGTATTCATGAATAACAAAATCTGTGCCTTCAGCACCGGTTTTTTCATACTGCTCTTTACCTTTCTGGCGCGCCCGTCTTTTAACATGAATATTGTCTGCAGGCAGCCCTGTAACGAACACTATCGCCTCAATCACCCCGCCCAGCCATTCCTCATACTCTGTCTTCTGCATCAGCCAGCCAGTATCATATTCCTGCAAATGAACCTGATCCTTATAAATATCCACCGCAAACGGATATTGAGGAATATCACGGTCGTACATCCGCCATGCCTCCAGCCCCTCACGCTGCGCCCACTTACGCAAATGTTTAATATTCTTACCAAGACGGTTAGCAAAAGCACCTATATCATTACTCATAAATAAAACTTTACATATCTGCCACAAACAACCTAATACCCACATTGTAACGGAAAAAACCACCATCTCCCCAGCGCGTTTGAAATAACCATCCAGTCATCAGGTTGCTAAAAAAACCGAAATAACTTATAATTTAACGAATAATTTGAAACCATCGTTTACAACCTGAGTTAATTCCGGCGTATCCAGAATCTCTTTTATGATGTAACGCCATCTACCATTAGCCGCAGTACTGCTTTCGCTACTTGGTTGTCGTCGATGTATAAAATACCCACACACAAGCTAACGACAACCAATTGCTATCTTTATATTACTTTCCTCCTTGGCTTAAGCTAGCAACAGTTTCCAGTAATCTATTTTCAACAAAATAAACTAGATTATCACGTTTGGTTGGTCGTTTAACCAAAGGAAAACCATGACATTGTCTTTTTCAGATTTACATTTAGACAAACAAATTACCAGCGCGCTCATTGCTGCCGGATATGAAACCCCAACTCCCGTACAACTGGAATCTATTCCCGCTGTTTTAAATAATCAGGATGTAATGGTTTCTGCACAGACAGGTTCAGGCAAAACAGCCGCTTTTCTTTTGCCAACGCTACAAAAATTGCTTAAACGCAGCGAAAAATCCGGCAAAGGCCCGCGTGCACTGGTATTAACGCCCACACGTGAACTTGCCCAGCAAGTCGAGAAAAATGCTCAGATATACGGCAAAAATATGCCTTGGCTGCGCACAGTTACCCTAGTGGGCGGCACCGCCTTCGGACAACAAATCCGAGCCTTAGCGCGCCCCATCGACCTGATCGTAGCTACTCCAGGACGATTAATGGATCACATGCGTCAGGGACGCATCGATTTTGGGCGTTTGGAAGTCCTCATTCTGGACGAAGCAGACCGCATGCTAGACATGGGCTTCATTGATGACATCGAAACCATCGTCGCAGCCACTCCTGCCGAACGTCAAACCCTATTATTCTCAGCCACATGGGATGGCATGGTTGGCAAACTGGCGCAGAAACTAACCAACCAGCCTCAGAAAATTGATATTGCCCGTGAAGAAAAACAAGGCAAAATCGATGAACAATTGCTATATTGTGACGATATTCGTCATAAAAATCGCCTGCTAGATCATTTGTTACGTGATGCCAGTATTGATCAAGCAGTAATCTTTACCGCCACCAAAGCTATGTCCGAACAACTGGCTGACGAACTATACGAAAAAGGTTTTTCTGCTAACTGTCTGCATGGAGACATGCCCCAGGGCTGGCGAAACCGCACCTTGATGGATTTACGCAAAGGCCGAATTAAAATTCTGGTCGCTACAGACGTAGCTGCACGAGGTATTGACGTACCTACTATTACGCATGTAATCAATTACGACCTACCCAAACAGGCAGAAGATTATGTACACCGCATAGGACGTACCGGCCGTGCAGGTCGCACCGGTTTGGCCATTACTTTTGCTGAAGTGAACGAGTACATCAAAGTTCACAAAATAGAACGCTACCTCAATCGGAAACTGCCTGAACATACCATCAGCGGTATGGAACCCACTCGCAAGCGTTCGAGTAAATTTGCTAATAAAGGTCGTCGTTCATTTGGCAACCAAGGCAAAAGCGGCAACTGGAATGCCGACCGTCGCCATAATAATGAGCAGCAGCCCAACCGTTCGCGCCAAGGCAACCAAGCAGGACGTCAGCGCAGCAATCCGCAAAATAGACATAGCAGCAACAGCCAACCAAAACATTAATTCTTAATTACCTACACATTTATCAGGCAGCTTTTGCTGCCTGATATCTTCAAAATCATTAAGTTCAGACCATATCTGTTTTTATCATCATCAAACAGAACATCTTTACTGTCTTGCAAATTTTTGTTATATCTAATATATTTTATAGTAAAACAAAAATTATCTAAAAAAACAATAATAATATTCATGCAGGCATAAGCATTGTCACCTTATAGTAGTACCTGTAAAACAAGTATTAATGACAACAGTTGGTGCACAACACCGACAAGCGAGAAAGGATTTAACTATGCAACATCGTCGAAGATTACAAATTTTTCAGGCCGCCAAACGAGCTGCATTTTACCAGCACACTCAGCCGGTTAATACAAAAGAGCAGATTCCAGAAGAAAACGAAAAAAATATTCTTCTATTGGAAACTGTGCACCAGTAATAGTACTTAGGTAATACATAACAAGCCATATTGATCAGATATGGCTTGATTCATAATTATCCGGATAATCAATATATCCAATACTGACTCAATTGCAATATACAATCAACATAACATATTACCTACTCTACTCTTGTTTGATAAATCCTTTAATATATAAAACCAACAAAAATACCAATAGCATTTAATTAAGCAAATAGCCTTGTCTCATCATCAAACAATCCTAACTGGTTTCCTATCTCGATTTGTGCGAAAATTCAGTTTATTTACTGGGCGAACTACCATGTTAGACAGAGAAGGTTATCGCCCCAATGTCGGGATAATCATCACCAACGACCGTAATGAGGTTTTCTGGGGCAAACGGGTACACGAACATTCTTGGCAGTTTCCACAGGGTGGCATCAAACCGGGAGAAAGTCCCGAAGCTGCCATGTATCGAGAATTGATGGAAGAAGTAGGCCTGTTGCCACATCATGTCAAAATCATTGGGCGCACTCGTGACTGGTTACGTTATGACGTTCCCACACATTGGATTAAACGCGAATGGCGAGGCTCCTATAAAGGACAAAAACAGATATGGTATCTGCTGCGTCTGACTGGACGTGAAAGTGATATCCACCTGCGTGCCACCCACCATCCCGAATTTGATGCATGGCGCTGGCACCAGTACTGGGCACCAGTGGATGAAGTGATAGAATTCAAACGCAATGTCTATCTTAATGCACTGCACGAATTGTCGCGTTTTCTGCATCAACTACCGGAGTGGACTGAATTCGTACAAAACCGTCAGAATCACGATGATAAATATTCACTGGCTGAATAAAAGCCGGTCATTCAGCCGGCATTCACCTGCCTGATCCCAGCACAAAACAAAAACAAATTACCGAAAAATTAAATTTTTTACGGTAATTTGTTCTATATTGGCAATACTACCAGTCTGAAATAAATTATGAGCAAATCCATAACTTACGATGAATCTAGCGTAACCGTACTCAAAGGTCTGGCACCAGTTAAAGAACGGCCAGGCATGTACACCAGAACCGACAGCCCTACCCACATCATTCAGGAAGTCATTGATAATGCTGCCGATGAAGCACTTGGCGGTTATGCACAAAACATCGACGTCATCCTAAATCAGGATGGTTCAGTAACCGTAAAGGATGATGGACGAGGCATACCAACTGGATTACATCCAACTGAGCAGGTTCCTGTAGTCGAACTGGTTTTTACCCAGCTTCATGCGGGTGGTAAATTTAACAAAAAAAGTGGTGATGGTGCTTACGCATTCTCTGGCGGGCTACATGGTGTCGGCGTTTCCGTTACCAACGCCCTCTCCACCAGATTGGAAGTCACCGTTAAAAGAAACAGCAAAATTTATCAAATTGTCTTTGCCGCTGGAGAAGTAATTCAGCCCCTGACTGAAATTGGCAAATGCACCTCCAAAGATAGTGGAACAGAAGTTCGCATCTGGCCTGACGGTCATTACTTCGACAACCCACAATACAACATAGCTGAACTTGAACGCACATTGCGTGCCAAAGCAGTATTACTGCCAGGCATCAGTGTCACCCTTACTCGGTATATCAATAGTACAGATGAAGCACAGACACAAAACTGGCAATATCCGAATGGCCTAAAAAGTTATTTACTGAATCTCCTCTCAGATAGCCAAACCGCTACACCTATCTTTGCTAGTGAAAACTATCTAGGCGCCAACCATGACACAGATTTCAATCAAGGCGAAGGTGCAGCTTATGCATTAAGCTGGGTGGAAGAAGGAAATGCACCCAGTGAAAGCTATGTAAACCTCATACCTACAGCCCTTGGCGGCACACATGAGGCAGGTCTCAAACAAGCCGTCTTTCACGCCGTCAATAATTTCATTAACCACCACAACCTGCTGCCACGCGGTGTAAAACTTCAATCAGATGATGTATTTTCCCGCGTCGCTTTTGTATTATCCGCCCGTCTGCTGGATCCACAATTTCAGGGACAAACCAAAGACAAACTCACCAGCCGTGATGCACTCAAACTGGTGGCAGCTATGTGCAGCGATCCGCTTGAGCTCTGGCTGAACCAAAATATCGACACTGGAAAAAAAATAGCCGAACTGGCCATTCGTCAGGCGCAGGCGCGCATGCGCTCAACCAAAAAAATAGAAAAGAAAAAAGGATCCGGAGTAGCCGTCTTGCCAGGTAAACTCACAGACTGTGAAAGTGAAGATATACGTGAAAATGAACTTTTTCTGGTCGAAGGAGATTCTGCCGGCGGTTCTGCCAAACTGGCTAGAGATAAAAATACCCAAGCCATCCTGCCCTTACGCGGCAAAGTATTAAACAGCTTCGAAATTCATCGCGATCAGTTATTTGGCAATGCAGAAATTCACGATATTTCTGTAGCCATTGGCGTAGACCCGCACGGAAAAAATGATAATCCAGATTTATCCGGCCTTCGCTACGGCAAAATCGCCATATTATCCGATGCCGACGTAGACGGTGCTCACATTCAAGTACTACTACTTACCCTCTTTTATACCCACTTTCCCCGTCTGATTGATGCAGGACACATCTACGTAGCCCAGCCGCCTCTATTCAGAGTGGATGTCAACGCACAGGGTAAAAATAAACCAGCGCGTAAACTTTATGCACAGGATCAGGCAGAACTAGATACCATTCTGGATCGACTGCAAAGCGAAAAGGTTAAAGAAAGTGCCTACAGTATCAGTCGATTTAAAGGTCTGGGAGAAATGAATCCAGATCAGCTTAAAGACACCACCATGAACCCCGATACCCGCTGCCTTTTACAAGTACAGATAAGAGAAGAAGACAGCAACGAAACCCGCAACATCTTTGTTAAACTAATGGGCAAAGGAGAAGCATCATCCAGACGCATATGGATGGAAGCAGAAGGAGACAAAGTAGAAACCGATATATAATGAACCATATAACCAATATCGGCTTGACCTAAATACATAAGACTCTGTATCAAAGCATATCCGTAAGCAATGAAGTTTTATATAAATGTAACTACAGGTTTTTAACAAATAACAACCTGTAGTTACATTTATATGGTTAAATACGTATCAATGCTTTTTTATTTATAAGAATTCAGCTAATAGTCAAATAATATATCACCATTACCGCTAAATAATATAATTAGCTTGTTCAACAATGCTCAACTTACATCACGAATAAAAAACTTGAAACAAATTCTGTATAGCAAGAACCTTCATGCAATACAGACTAAATCTACCCAAAACTTTAGAATTAAAATCGGTACAAAATCCAGCAAAATTAAAATATCTCACAGCATAACCAAATCAAAAGTCACAACCTATATAAAGACATACCCTCATCAGAAGGTAAAAGCAAACTTTAAACACCAAGTCATTAAAATAAATGAACATAAATTTTATTTAATATTAATTTAATTAAAATATGGCCAACAAAGTCGTATATTATTTGCTAATTAGATATGTAAATTTATATTTATACATAGTAGTCACACAACTTAAAATTGAACTTTAAGTCAAACGGATATTGATTTAAATCAAATAAATGTTCTTTAAGCAATCCAGCATTCTGTCCATATTTAGAATAATGTTATAATAAAGAATAGTTTCAGAAGACCAATAAAATAGACTGATCAAAAACTACAGAATATTACTTTCAATACAACGTCAAATCAGAAAAAAAATGCATCGAAAATAAAAATAAGAATTATCTATAAAGATAATTGATAAAATTTAATAACATTTTTTTGCAAAAAAATTCACCCATCTTTATAATTAACACGGTTACAGTCAATTTTAGAGGAATTTTCATGAAATATGATTTCATCGAAGGCGTATTAAAAACACTAAACAGTACACCTGACATTACATCTTCTGCTGTTATTTCTACTGACGGTCTGCCAATCGCCTCAGCACTGCAAAGTGGCATGGATGAAGACCGAATCGGCGCCATGGCTGCGGCATTACTTTCATTGGGTAACCGCTCTGCTAAAGAAGTATTAAAAGGTTCTTTGGATAATACTATTATTCATACAGATAAAGGCTATATGCTGCTGTTTCAGGCATCTGAAGCCATCTTGTTAACCATCACTACAACACATGAAGCAAAATTAGGTTTAATTTTGTTTGAAGCTAAACGTGCATTGAAAGAACTAGCTGATCATTTTGGTTAATATTCAGTTTGCTTAACCTGAAATGTGCCATGCCTAATTAAAGCCATACATGCAAAATAAATGATATATCCAAAACGGTTTTTGTAATCAGCACAACACTGAAAATTTGGTTTAATCTTTCAGTATTGTTCAATTCCGGTTTCATAAACAGGATTGATCGCTGTCAGGCAAATTCATATAAGCAAAAACCGGTTTTACTGTATGACAGAAAGTTTAATATCTTTAAGCATCCTTTAGATTAAAGCATAGCATATAAACATCGGGCGAAGATTACTCTGTCCCCGAAAAGCATATTCAGAAGTTTTCAGCAGCAATTGACGTATAACATCAAAACAGACAGAGCTGCTACAAAAACATAATAACACTGAAATGCTTACATTAAGCACACTCATTCTTCACCAGATTAAACCAAATTGAAGGACAAATTAACATGGATATGAGTCGTTGGATTCAGCCAAAACCTCAGAGCGAATCTACAGAGTATAAAATCAAACATTATCAGCAAGAAGGGGAATCCACAATATATGTTACCAATCAGGAATTTCCCTATCCTGATGGCGCACTGATTGTATCCCGTACTGATCTTGACGGTATCATTACACATGCCAATGATGTATTTGTTGATATCAGTGGTTGGACCCGTGATGAAATTATTGGCGCGCCGCACTGCCTATTACGTCATCCAGATATGCCAAAAGCACCCTTTGCCGACATGTGGGCTACCTTGCAAAGAAAAGAACGCTGGTATGGCTATGTCAAAAACCTGCGCAAAGACGGTGGTCATTACTGGGTATATGCAACTGTTATTCCCAACCTGCGTCAGGGCAAAGTTATCGGCTATAGCTCAATCCGCCGCAAACCGAGCCGCGAAAAAGTAAATGAAATGAGCGCGAAGTATGCAGAAATGCTGAAATCTGAACAGGAAGGAAAATAATATGCTAAGTTTAATGGTTGTACCTGATTATTTGCCTGACCAATTCAGTACCTGGTATCTGCTCAATAACTACCTTCAAAAGAAAAGCGATCAAAATATATCACTGATCATGCCTCCTTCGTTTGATGAAGTCACAGCTCATCAGGAAAAAGAAAAAGTATCTATGCTTTTTGTTAACCCTTTTGCTGCTGGTACTTATGTACGTGAACAAGGTTATTTACCGCTCGTTAGACCTAAAAATAAATCAGACGAAATTGTCATCGTTGCAGCCGCTGATTCAGACATCAATGCAATTGAAGATCTGAAAGGAACTGTAGAATTAGCACTTTCAAATAATGAAGATGCTAATTTCATTGGGTTACGCCTACTAGAACCTGCCAATCTGAGTGATGATGAACTAGTTATCAAACGCAAAGATAATTTCCTGATGGTTGCCTCAGGTGTAATTCGGCATCATGCAAAAGTAGGAATTATCCAATCTGATGTATATGATAGCTTCAACTCAGTCACCAAAGATCAGCTGAAAGTATTATTGAAGAGCCGTATTAACGAAGTTTCACACGTTATGCTGTATCATCCTGATGCAGTTTCCAACGCTGAACTTCTGAAAGATGTGCTATGTAAAATGGCCGATGACGCCGATGGCGCCAATATTGTAAAAGCATTAAACTTCCCTGAAGGCTTTACTGCATTATCAGAAGAAGAAATGGAATTCATGATCGACGTTGTAGACACCATGCGCAAGTAATCAAGCTTGGATTAAACCGTATAGGATACCACCTATACGGTTTAATTTTTGGCTGCCGAATTTCTCTAATCAGAAAAGATAAGAATAAAGTTATTGACTTCTTTATCTTTCAAATATACTGAATAGAAATATATTTTTTCACCAACTTATCAAGTGTAATAATTCCCTTACCTTATAATTTCATAAATATTGTTAGGTAAAATTTAAAATTAACACTTTCACCTTTTTCTAATAATACAATCAACACATATATTTTTTGAAAACAAATCTGAAATAAATAAAATTATTTTCTATTAATAATTTGAACATTTAAATATAGATATAAAACCATCAATTGAGAGTAATCAACATCAATATCTGAGCTCATCAATATTAGACAGCAGTAAAGCTTTTACCAGCCATAATTCATAGCAACATACTGGCATACCCAACTGATAATGTATCAATGCTGCCTAATGGAACACAACATGATTCTGTTATAATGGATTAAATCATAATCGTTATCAACAGCTTCAATGGCTACCATTAGCACAACAAAACCTTCACGCTGTTTGCCTATATTACTAGCAATAGCAATTTTCATGCAGCAGCTGGATGCCACCATCCTGAATACTGCTCTGCCTTCTATGGCTGCAGATTTAGGCCAATCGCCTTTGAATATGCAATCGGCAATTATTGCCTATGCACTGACGCTGGCCATCATGATGCCGTTGTCAGGTTTTTTATCGGACAAATTAGGTACCCGCAAGCTCTTCATGGGATCAATGGTCATATTTATTATCGGTTCAGTTCTCTGTGCAGCCAGCAACAATTTACCCCTGCTGGTATTAGCTAGGATTATTCAGGGATTGGGTGGTGCCATGCTTACTCCTGTAGCACGATTAACCATGATGCAAGCCTATGACCGCTCTAAACTGATTACCGTTATGAATTATGCCATTATGCCAGCACTTATCGGCCCAGTATTAGGACCGATTATTGGTGGTTATCTGGTCGTCTATATGAGCTGGCACTGGATTTTTTTATTAAACGTACCAATTGGTCTGCTGGGATTGCTGGTCACATGGTACATCATGCCCGATTTCAACCGGCCGGCTAATTATTTTGACGGATTAGGTTTCTTTTTATTTTCTGCGTCCGCATTTTGCATGACTCTGACCTTTGAAACCATGTCTCACGCAAATAACATTCTTTTCGGCTGTATGATGGCAGCTGCCGGAATTGGTGCATTATTTGCCTATTTAGCACATGCACGCCAGAACAACCGCGCTTTGTATCCACCTCATCTGATTCTGGTACGCACGTTTCGTCTCGGATTGGCCGGTAACCTTGTCAGCCGTTTGGGTATGAGTGCTTTACCTTTATTATTACCCTTACTGTTTCAGGTTGCATTCAGCTACGATGCAGTCAATTCAGGTTGGCTACTGATGCCGTTGGCACTGGCTGCAATATTTGCCAAACCTTTCCTGAAACCATTAATGAACCATTTCGGCTACCGCAACACATTAGCATGGAACACACGTATCATCGGCTTACTTATAATGTCTCTGGCATTTATCAGTGCTGCTACCCCACAATGGCTTATTTTGCTTCATCTGTGCGTACTCGGTGCTTGTAATTCATTACAGTTTACCGGTATGAATACCATTACACTGGCTGATTTGCGGCCTAATCAAGTAAGCAGTGGTACTAGCCTAATGGCAGTTAATCAGCAGCTTGCCTTAAGTTTTGGTATCGCGATCGGTGCCTTGCTTTTACAAAACCTTAGCCGAGCCAGCTTTATTCATCAAAATATCACTAGTGCCTTTCGCGTCACATTCATTATTTTGGGCGTCTTTACCCTGCTTTCCAGCTGGATATTCGCTCGTCTGCATCCTACCGATGGTGATAATCTACTTACCAGAGAAAAATAAATTACTAATAACGTTTTATTTTTTACATAATAAAAAGACTGCCTTAAAAAGGCAGTCTTCCATTCAGCATAAATAAACTAATGAGGAATATCATCACTCAAATACACTGCTGGTTCACTTTTATCATGGGGCAGTAATATATTCAGTATGATAGCCACAATACCCCCCATACAAATCGGGTTTTGAAACAGAATAGGCAACTGAGCAAATACTTCCGGCTCAAAAGCTACGCCCAACCCCAATCCTAAAGAAGTAGCACAGATAACTGCTTCCCGGCGGCGAATACCAGCTGTGATAATAATACGTATACCTGCTGTAACAATCAGACCAAACATAACCACCATTGCGCCACCAAGAACCGGGCTCGGAATAGTGGTAAAAATTGCGCCAACCCAAGGGAATAAGCCCAATATCACCAAAATCACTGCAATGTATTTGCCTACATGGCGAGATGCAACACCGGTCATCTGAATCACACCATTATTCTGAGCAAATGTAGTTAACGGTAATGAACCAAGTGCAGTAGCAATTACAGAAACCAAGCCATCGGCCATGACGCCACCGCGCAAGCGGCTAGTATAGGCTGCTCCGTCCACCGGCTGATTGGATATCATTGCAGTAGCAGTTAAATCACCAACAGCTTCAAATACACTCAGAAGATAAATGGTTCCTGCTACCATAAAGGCATGCCAGTCAAAAGCAAAACCGTATTTGAATGGAATTGGAATGGTAATCAGCGGCAGATCATGTAGATTGGAAAAATCAACAATACCCATAAAAATGGCGATTACATAACCAGAAATCAAACCTACCGCAATACCTGCCATACGCCACCATGCATTGCGAAAGCAGTTAAATAACAGTACGGTAAACAGAACAAAAGTAGAAAGAGCAAGATTGGGCCATGAACCGAATGTATGATTAGCTTTAGCGGTGAGCCCCCCGCCGAAATCAGTAATACCGACATGAATCAAGCTTAAGCCTATCATCAATACCACTACTCCACTTACCGTAGGAGTGATAATTTTTTTCAGAAACGGCAATAGCCATGATGCTCCGACTACTAAAAAGGCGCCCACAAAAGAGACGCCCAATAAAGTAGAAATCATGGCTTGTTCATTCATCCCGTTTTCCTTCATGCCCAATCCTAGCGCAATCATCACAGTAACAAATGAAAAATTAACCGATTGAATCGATAATAACCCAGAACCGATCACCCCGAAACGGTGCACTTGAATATACGTACCGACACCTGATGCAACCATAGACATCGATACCAAATAGGCAGTCATGTCTGCCGGCAGTTTCAGTGCGCCGCCCACCACTAAAGCCGGAGCCACCATGGGTACGAATAGAGCGAGTAAATGGGTTAATGCACTCAGCAAACCATTAAAAACAGGAGGTTTATCCTCCAGACCATAGACCAGATCAGAGCGTTCTTCTTGTTTAAAAACAGAGGGATTATCGGCCATGTCAACCTTTCTTATTTGCTTTATACTTGCAAAAAACGAATATAAAGCCCCGTATTTTAAGCTAAGCTGATACATTTAATCTACATCAGACAATTGAGTAATAAAATCTTTAACTCAAGCAAACCTCTTTTATCAAAACACATTATGAACGGCCTATTTTCCATCAAGGGATAAAATACGCTACAATCATCACATTTTTAGCTCTCCTGTAAAGGGTAGAATTATGTTGACAGGCAGCCTGGTTGCCATCGTAACGCCTATGCATGCAGATGGTAGTATTGATTACGACCAATACAAACAGCTTATTGACTGGCATATCGAATCCGGTACCGACGCTATTGTCGCTGTAGGAACCACAGGTGAATCAGCAACCCTTAGTGTTGATGAACACCTAAACGTAATTAAAACTGCTGTAGAACACGTAGCCGGACGCATTAAAGTGATTGCCGGTACAGGTGCAAATAATACGCACGAAGCCATTTATCTTGCTCGAGAAGCACAGCAAGCTGGTGCGGATATGACACTGTCAGTAGTGCCTTACTACAACAAACCCAATCAGGAAGGCATATACCGCCATTTCAAGACCATAGCTGAAGCTACTTCTATTCCGATGATTTTGTACAATGTGCCTGGACGCACTGTTGCCGATATGCAACCGGATACTGCTTTGCGGCTAGCTCAGATAGAAAATATTGTCGGAATCAAAGAAGCCACTGGCAACATCGGCCGAGCTTGTTATCTGTTTAAACATGTTCCCGAAAACTTTGCAGTTTACTCTGGCGATGATCCTACCGCGATGGCATTCCTACTATGCGGTGGCCATGGTGTTATCAGTGTGACAGCCAATGTAGCTCCGAAAATGTTTGCCGACATGTGTCATGCTGCACTACGCGGTGATATAGCCGGTGCGCGAAGCCTGAATGATAAATTACAGCGTTTGCATGGCGACCTTTTCTGCGAACCCAGTCCGGCACCTACTAAATGGGCACTGTCCCAAATAGGTAAAATCAATCCGGTATGCCGCCTGCCCATTACGGAGCTGACTGAAGCAGGACAGACCATAGTAACAGCTGCCATGCGCGAAGCCGGCTTAATCTGAACATAAGCCTACCCTATCAGAAAAATACACACAGAAAGTGGCCGATATGAATATAAGTAAAACCGTTGTCCTGACCATGCTGGCAGCCAGTCTTGCCGCCTGTGCCAGCAAAAAAGAAAACCTACCTAAACTTGATTATCAGTCAGACAATAAAAAAATTGTTCAGCTGGATGTGCCGCCAGATTTGACTGATCCCAATCAAGGTAATCGTTTCAGTGCTCCTGGCAGCTCGCTGATTAATGGTGCCGTCCGTGCCAGTGATCTGAACAAACGCAATAACAAAAACCAGCCCGCAGCCAATACGCAGGTATTGACACAAGTACCGGATATTCATTTTCAACGTGATGGCAGCATCCGCTGGTTAACGGTAGACAATAAACAAGCTGCTGAGTTATGGCCTCTATTAAAAGCTTTTTGGCAGGAACAGGGCTTTACTATAGAGCGTGAAGAACCATCTATCGGCCTAATGCAGACCAACTGGGCTGAAAATCGGGCCAAACTGCCTTCGGATGCCATTCGCGGTATATTTGAAAAAGTTGGCTTGGGTGGCGTTTACTCCAGTGGTGAACGTGATATGTTTACCATCCGGCTGGAAAGAAACAATAAGGGTGGTACTGATGTATTCTTCAGCCAGAAAGGCATGAAAGAAGTCTATACCAGCAAAGATGGTGACAGTACCGCATGGCAGCCTCGCCCTAATGAACCTGAACTAGAAGCAGCATTTCTGGCACGCTTCATGCAGTATCTAGGTGCAGATGCCAAACAGGTACAGCAACAGGTAGCCGCTCAACAGCAAAATCCGAATGAGAACGCTTTGGCCAGAACCGATGGCAGTAGTGTTTATCTGCTTGGCCCACAGGAACGCAACTGGCGCCGCGTTGCTCTGGCACTGGATCGCGTAGGTCTAAATGTTATTGGCGAAAATCAGAGCCAGTATGCCTATCTTGTGGAAGTGGCCGCTGCCGAAGCCTCATCTGTAACCAACAAAAAACCGGGGCTGTTTAGCCGCATGTTTGGTCGCAGCAAAAAAATCGAACGCCAGCAACAGCCTAAAGAGCAGCCGCGTTTGATGGTACTGGCTCAACCATTGAAAGATGGAGGAACACGCGTCAGTCTAGCCAATGTTGACGGTACACCTTATACCGGTATAGATGGTAAAAAATGGATTCAGCAACTTGATCAGCAGTTGCGATAAAAACCAAAAGCCTGCTACAGCAGGCTTTTTTATCAGCAACCTTTTAACATTTTGCCCACAATTTTTTTTTATTTACTTTTCAAGAAGCTAAACTCTAAATATACAAACCTAATATAAAATCAAGATCGTTAATTACATTATTGGCTTGGTATAGCTCATCTTTCTTTAGAAACTTCAAATATGAGTTAAACACTACCGTGAAACAATACTGTAAGATACTTTTGACAACTCTTTTATAATCAAATCGTGACTACAAATTATTTTGATAAATAAAACAGTATCAACACAATAATCTTAAGTTTTTAAGAACCATTACCTAGGAAAATGCTTCATCAGATACAATAGCTGGCAATTAAGCTACACTTGCTTTCATCTTATAAAATTCTTGAATCGACTGATATGAAAAAAATGATAATCAGTTATAGTTTTCTATCTTTACTGATAATTGCTGCATTTATTATGGGTACCATCTTTTTTGCAGACATCCGTTACCCCTTATGGTACAGCTTGTGTTGTTTTGCAGTTGGTATTACAGGATTGGTTATTATTGCACCCTTTACAATTAAACTGATTAAAGTTAGCCAGAAACCCCTTCTTACATCACAAAAAAATGACTAGAATTCAATCTTTAGAAAAAAATAAAATACAAAATGATTTTTAAGATCACATGGGGCAAGATACACTTAAATAACAATTTTTAAAATTTTTTATACTTATTTTAAATACAATGATTAAAATAATTATTCCCCTGAGCATTAACTTTATTCTGTTTATGGTGTCCTTTTACGTTGGCTTTTCTCTTTTTCAAAAAGAGCAACAGCTAACAACATATAGTACTGTATGCTTTTTCATCAGTAGTATTAAATGGCATGACATTTGTCAGAATTGCTTACAGTTAACGCTTTAACATCTTTCAGCATTAAAACGTGAAACTGATTTAACGCAAAATCACCTAATGCTTAAGTAATAAAAAATTTGTTGCTATACAGTTGTTTTTAAACCTGAGTAAATGACAAAATTTAAATTTTATTAATTATTCTATCGTCATGCATGTTCATGTTTATTGAAGCTTTTATATTGGGTACTATCCTTTTTGCAGATATCTGTTATCCCTTATGGTATAGCCTGTGCTGCTTTGCAATAGTTATTACAGGATTGATTATTATTGCACCCTTTACAATTAAACTGATTAATATTAGCCAGAAATCTCTTCTTAACACCACAAAAAACTGACTAGAATTCGATCTTTAGAAAAAATAAAATACATATGGAATTTTAAGATTAAATAAGGTAAACTTCAATGAAATAACATTTTTTTATTCTTTTATACATTTTATTTAAAAACCATGTTCAGAATAATAATTCTCCTTAGCATTAGCTTTATTGTATTTATAGTGTCGTTTTTCACTGGCTATTTTCTTTTTCAAAAAGAGCAACAGTTTACAACATACAGCACTGTATGCTTTATCATCAGTATATTTTGTTTAATTATAGATATTCCATTAAGCTTGAAATTATCCAAACTAGGACAAAAACAAAAACCTTAATACCTAAAGTATTAAATGGCATCACATTTATTAGATTTGTATTTAGTTAACGATTTAACATTTTTTTGAATCAAAACGTGAAACTGATTCAACGTAAAATCATTAAATTTTAAGTAATAAAACATATTTGTCGCTATACTGTTGTTTTTGAGCCTGCGTAAATGACAAAATTCAAACTTTTATTACTTATTCTAGCATCATGTACATTCATGTTTATTGGCTGGATAATATTGGGCTGCTATTATTGGGTACAAAATCAGCGCAATATTGCGCTGATTTGCTGTTTACTCGCATTTGTTAGCGCATTAGGTCAGTTTGCAGCGTTGGCATTCACATTACGTGAACGTGCTGCCCAGCAAATATATCGGGCTTTATCTTCTAAAGATGTTAAACATGAATAAAATTGTTCTTGCCAGTAATAATCAGGGTAAATTAACTGAGTTCAAGCGTCTGCTACAATCATTAAATATTGAAATAGTGCCACAAGCTGAATTCAATATTCCAGAATGTCCAGAACCTTATATTACTTTTGTTGAAAATGCTTTAGCAAAAGCCCGCCATGCCAGCCGCTATAGCGGCTTACCGGCATTGGCAGATGATTCAGGTATCTGTGCCAATGCACTAAAAGGCGCACCTGGAGTTTATTCCGCCCGCTATGCCGGTACAGAACCCAAATCAGATTCAGCCAACAATGCCAAACTGGATGCCGACTTACAACCATTCAGCGATAAAACTGTATTTTACGTCTGTGTATTGGTGCTTGTACGCCATCCAGATGATCCACAGCCAGTGATTGCTGATGCCATCTGGAGGGGATTATGGCAATCCACGGCCACTGGAAACAATGGTTTTGGCTATGACCCGCATTTTTATCTACCCGAACAGCACCTCACAGCAGCACAAATGAGTCAAGACGAAAAAAATCGTGTCAGCCATCGTGCGCAGGCGCTAAATATTTTACTCACTAAATTAAAGCAACAATCCGGTTTAAATCTGCATGTCTGAGTTTTCTCTACCATTGCACAATAACCAGACAGCCACGCCCAATTTGACAGAATTACCTCCTTTATCCCTGTATATCCATGTACCTTGGTGTGTGCGTAAGTGTCCGTACTGTGATTTCAATTCGCATCAGTTGAAACAAGAGCTTGATGAACGGGCTTATATTTCAGCTTTACTTACCGATATTGAGGCCGAGCTTCCCTATTTCTGGGGTAGGACGGTACATACTGTCTTTATCGGTGGCGGCACGCCCAGTCTTCTATCTGCTGTGTCATTGGAACAATTGTTGAGTGGTATACGTGCCCGCATTAATCTGCAGCCCGCTGCTGAAATAACACTGGAAGCTAATCCAGGTACCTTTGAACGCCAACGCTTTGCCGGGTATGCTGCAGCCGGTATTAACCGTCTATCAATTGGTGTACAAAGTTTTGCTGACGATAAGCTAGCCACATTGGGACGTATTCATAGTCGTGATGATGCATTAAGAGCTATTGAAGTCGGATTATCCCTGTTTCCCAAAGTAAATGTAGATCTGATGTATGCATTACCCGGACAAACTCTTATGCAGGCACAGGAAGATATTCAAGCAGCTCTTGCCACTGGTGTACAGCATATCAGTGCCTATCAGTTAACTCTTGAGCCTAACACTTCTTTTGCCCATACCCCGCCGCCACAATTACCAGACGAAGACCACCTCGCCGATATAGAAGAAGTCGTGCATTCAGCTTTAAAGCAAGCCGGATTTATTCATTATGAGACTTCGGCTTTTGCCCGTTCGCATCAGCAATGTCAGCATAATCTGAACTACTGGCAGTTTGGTGACTATATCGGCATCGGAGCCGGAGCACATGGTAAAATATCCAGCGCTCAGTCAATTGTGCGCACCACCCGCAGCCGCCATCCCAAAGACTATATACAAAGCATGCAGCGGCAACCACAACGCGCCATTAGCCGCCAGTCTGTTGCTGCCGTGGATTTGCCATTTGAATTCATGCTTAATGTTTTACGTTTAACAGATGGTGTACCTACTGCATGGTTCAATGAGCGTACCGGACTTCCGCTGTCGGTAATCCAGCAAGCTATCAGTGAAGCTGTTAAACGCGGCTTACTAGATGCCAACCCATTCTTTCTGCGCCCTACAACACTCGGACGCAGTTTTCTCAATGACTTGTTGGCTTTATTTCTGAAAGCCTGATTTTTTTGATAACCCTTTTAATACGAAGGAGTAGCATTGTGAGCAAAACCATTATTCATACTGATAAGGCACCCGCTGCTATCGGCGCATATTCGCAGGCTGTCCGTGCAGGGGATACAGTATATCTGTCTGGACAGATTCCCTTGGTAGCAGAGACCATGCAAGTTGTTGCAGGCGGCTTTGCTGAGCAGGCTCATCAAGTATTCAAAAACCTACAGGCTGTAGCACAGGCAGCCGGTGGTAATCTGAATGACCTAGTGAAAGTAAACGCCTATCTCACTGATTTAAGCAATTTTGCCACCTTCAACGAAATTATGGCGCAATACTTTACTGCACCCTATCCAGCTCGTGCCGCGGTAGAAGTATCTGCGTTACCTAAAGGCGTACTGGTAGAAGCTGAAGCTGTACTAGTATTAGAAAAATAACAGTCAGACTCGTTCAGCACAAGCAAGTATTGAGACTGCCTGTAGCTGAACGAACTGGAGAGTAAATATGGCGCAATATGTGATTGGCGATATACAAGGCTGTCTGACTGAATTTCAACAGCTTCTAAATAAACTAAATTTTAATCCCGGTACCGACACTATCTGGCTCACTGGTGACTTAGTCAATCGCGGCCCCCAGTCTCTGGCCACATTGCGTCTGGTCAAACAGCATGATGGCTGTATGCAGACTATTCTCGGCAATCATGATTTGCATTTACTCGCATTGCATTACGGTCATGGGAAACTCAAGCGTGGCGACACCATCAGTGACATTCTCAATGCCCCAGACAGAACAAATTTAATTGACTGGCTACGCCAGCAACCTCTTTACCGTGAGGAAGAAGATTATGTGCTGGTGCATGCTGGTATTTGGCCGGAATGGAACTGCAAACATGCACAACGGCTAGCGGTAGAAGTGGAAACCGTATTACAAAACAATCCGCAAGAGTTTTTTGCCCGTATGTATGGCAATAAACCTGTACGCTGGAACAACAACCTCAATGGCGATGAACGGCTGCGTTTTATTACCAACAGCTTCACACGTATGCGTGCACTTACCGTTGATGGCGCCATGGATTTTGATTACAAAGGTATGCTTGGTGATATGCCATCTCAGTTAATGCCATGGTTCAAAGCACCTGCGAGACAAAACACAGACAGAACTATTTTATTTGGCCATTGGTCAGCATTAGGACTGTACCATCAAGACAATGTTGTTTGTGTCGATACCGGAGCACTATGGGGCGGAAGTCTCACAGCTTACAACCTTAAAAACGGAAGCGTGGTACAGACACCAAGTCAAACAAAGTTAAATTTTGAAAATTAAATGCCGGTAAAATAATAATTAAAATATTACCTTTATCAAAGTGATAAATAGTTTATGTTCTTAAAACATTGAGTTGTGCAGAGTTTTTTAATCATGTACTATTAACTCAGTAACGATAACGTTTATTTGGTCATTTTTAATACTAACCTACATTAGCTAAAAAAGACTAAGATACATCTATTGCTTCTTTACCTAAGCCAAGTATCATGGCTTATGTTATCTAATAATTTATTCATAAATACTTGAAGGAGTTGTCATGAAAAAAGTTCTAGTTCCTGCTGTGTTGTTAATGATTGCACTGACTGGTTGTGCTTCCAAATCTCATCACAAAGCCCCCGCTGCACAATCAACTGCAACTGCCGCTGCTACTACTGCCAATGTACAGATTGACGGACGTAAAGAAGTTTCTTACCTATGCGGTACTGGCAACGCTAAAAACAACTTACGTGTAATGTATGGTTTACAAGGCCAAAACGTTGTGGCTGCACAGGTAAACTATCAGGGTAAACTTTCTCCAGTGATGATGCGTGATGCGCGTGACGTAAATTACAATACATTCGTTTCTCCTGAAGGTATCACTTGGAAAACAGCAATTGCTACTAGCGATACTGTAGATAAAGTAGGCGCTTTAGGCTTATTACAGCCTAGCAAACAGGTTGTTAATGGTCAGGAAAGAATTGTTCCGCAAATCGTTACTCAAAACTGTGTAGTTGATAATGGTACCGCTGCTGTTGCTGCAGCTCCTGCAAAAACAAAAACTGTTAGAACTACTAAAACTGTAACTACCAAAAAAGTATACAAACACAAAAAATAAGTAGCCATGTTTAAAAAACGGCAGCCACAGAGGTTGCCGTTTTTTTACTGATGCAATTCAGGCTTAAACTTATGGCTGTATCCGGCAACTCATACTTAAGACATATTCATTAGGCCTATTTACTCTCATCCTGATGTCTTGAAAGCCTGCATCAGCGCCCTTATTTAAAGGCAGTTATTTTTCCCAACAGTTATGGCGACTGTTGATCAGCAAAGGATCATAAGACATGCAACAATTTGACGGCACCACCATTATTTCCGTTCGGCGCGGCGAAAACGTCGCCATCGGTGGCGATGGTCAAGTGACATTGGGGAACACTATTATTAAGGGTACTGCACGTAAAGTACGGAAACTTTATAACAATCAAGTGCTGGCAGGATTTGCCGGCGGTACTGCCGATGCCTTCACACTTATAGAACTGTTTGAAAGCAAATTACAGAAACATCAGGGCAAGCTGATGCTGGCTGCCATTGAGCTGGCCAAAGAATGGCGTACCGACCGCGCTTTACGCCGACTGGAAGCCATGCTGATTGTAGCCGACAAAAAAAATACCTTAGTGATTACTGGTAATGGTGACGTACTTGAACCAGAACAAAGCATTGCTGCGATTGGTTCCGGTGGTGCATTCGCGCAGTCTGCTGCGCGGGCACTGATGGAAAATACGGAACTTGAACCTGAAGTGGTGGTTAAAAAATCACTGGAAATTGCCGGTGATATCTGCATCTACACCAACCAGAGCCATACAATCGAAACCTTATAATTGTCTTGACCGATAGTTTAAATCATTAGCATCGGTTCAGCCCTATGATAGGAACAAGATGAGTACAGTAGTAATGACACCAAACGAAATCGTTCATGAACTGGATAAACACATTATCGGCCAGAATCAGGCCAAGCGCGCAGTAGCGGTTGCACTGAGAAACCGCTACCGCCGCAGCAAAGTTGCCGAACCATTACAAAGTGAAATTGTCCCGAAAAATATTCTCATGATCGGCCCTACCGGCGTAGGTAAAACCGAAATTGCACGCCGTCTTGCCCGTCTGGCCAATGCACCCTTTATCAAGGTAGAAGCTACCAAATTTACTGAAGTTGGCTATGTCGGCCGCGACGTAGACAGCATCATTCGCGATTTGATTGAAATAGCCTTAAAAAACATCCGCAGCCAGACCATTGCAAAAAACCGCGACCGAGCTCAGGATGCCGCAGAAAACCGCGTTTTAGATGCGCTACTACCTCCTCCACGCACAGTTGGCTTTGCAGGAGAACCACAGGAGGTTCAACCGGAAAATCATACACGGCAAAAATTCCGGCAGATGTTACGTAAAGGAGAATTGGATGATAAAGAAATTGAAATTGAAATTGCCGCCACTCCTTCACCAGCCATGTCGGTAATGGGTCCTCCAGGAATGGAAGATTTTACCAACCAGCTGCAAGACATGTTTAGCAACATGGGTCAGGGTAAAACCAAAGCGCAGAAAATGAAAGTCAGCGCAGCGATGAAGATATTGCTAGATGAAGAAGCTGCCAAACTCATCAGCGAGGATGAATTACGTGAACAAGCCATCAAAGCAGTAGAGCAGAACGGTATTGTCTTTCTGGATGAAATTGACAAAATTGCCACAGACAGCAACCGCCATGGTGGCGACGTATCACGTCAGGGCGTTCAGCGCGACTTACTCCCACTTGTGGAAGGTACAACCGTTCAAACCAAATATGGCATGATTAAAACCGATCATGTGCTGTTTATTGCTTCTGGTGCATTTCATCTCAGTCGTCCCAGCGACCTGATACCAGAATTACAAGGCCGCTTTCCCATTCGCGTGGAACTGAAAAATTTAAGTGTGGACGACTTTAAAGCCATCCTGACCAGCACAAATGCTAATCTGACTGAACAATATACAGCCTTACTGGCAACAGACGATGTGAAATTACAATTTACCGAAGATGGTATTGCTCGGATTGCAGAAATTGCTTTTCAAGTGAATGAAAAAACTGAAAATATTGGCGCACGCCGCTTGCACACGGTTATGGAAAAGCTACTCGAAGAAGTATCCTTTGAAGCGCCTGCAGGAGACATCGCCATTGATGCAGCTTATGTTAATGCGCGTTTGCAGGATATAGTTGAAGACGAAGATCTGGCTCGATACGTACTATAAACCATCAATAAAGCGGCTGCGGCCGCTTTTTTTATCTGGCTGATTATTTCTTCACCGTATTTCAATTATATCGACGGCGTTTCATGATTACTACACTGACTCAATCCCATCAACCTTATCTTCAGCAACGTTATTTAATAACAGGATGGCAGTCCCAGCTACTGGCCACCACCATCGCCGCATTAATGATGGCTTTATCCGCCAATATTAGTATCCCATTGCAGCCAGTACCATTATCCTTGCAATCACTAGCAGTATTACTGACCGGTGCCGGCCTCGGGCGCAAGCTTGGTGTTTTGGCTATACTCGAGTATCTACTACTTGGTGCATGCGGATTGCCATTTTTTGCTGGCGGCCATGGCGGCATTAACGTACTGGTATCGGCTTCTGCAGGTTACCTATACGGATTTGTTGTCAGTGCCTATCTGGCTGGACTGGCTGCTGAGCGAGGCTATGATCGGCATTTTCTCAGCGGCTTATGTGCATTTGCTCTGGCACATCAAATTATTTTTGTGTTTGGAGTTGTTTATCTGGCACTGTATCTGCATATCGGCATTTATCATGCAGTAGAACTTGGCTATCTACCCTTTGCCGGTTTTGATTTACTTAAATTTTTTATAGCCAGTTTAATCATGTTTGCACTGTGGCGGCATTCTGGGTCACTGAATCATTAAGTTTCAAACAAAAATAAACCGTCTAAATGCACAGATACTATTAATAGTCTGCGCTTTCAGACGGGTTGTAGTTCAAGACTGCGATTAAATAGCTGATTCGTTCTGCTCACCGGTACGTATACGTACCGCTTCTTCTACTGGCAACACAAAAATTTTACCATCACCAATTTTGCCCGAATGTGCGGCAGCTACAATAGTTTCAATAGCCTGCTCTACCAGATCATCTGGCAATACCAGCTCAATTTTTACCTTGGGTAAAAAATCCACTGCATACTCCGCACCACGATATATTTCTGTGTGCCCCTTCTGGCGCCCAAATCCTTTCACCTCAGATACAGTCATGCCACTAAAACCAACGTCAGACAAGGCTTCCCGAACATCGTCCAGTTTAAACGGCTTTACAATTGCTTCAATCTTTTTCATACGTGCACTTCCCTATAACTGTATCCACACAAGTAAAAACTACCATAACCGTATCTGAAACTCAAACCAGCACTGCCTTACAACATAAAATTAAGCAAAACTCTTGTTTTTCGCGTAAAATTGCGCCTCAGCCAAAACCCACTATCAAAGTGAGCTTACCTCATCATGTCAGTTGTACTGTCACTGTGCGGCGAGGCCGCACTTTCACCATTCCGTATCGAAAAACTGTTACAGCAGGCAGCAAAACTGCAACTGAACTGCGAGATTCAGATAAACAGCGAATACCGCTATTTCGTGGCTTCATCCGCCGAAATCACATCCGACAATCAACAGAAATTATTACAACTGTTGCGTGCCAGACCACAGAGCAGCCACAAACTGTCTGGAACTCAGCTACTTATTATTCCTCGATTGGACACCATTTCTCCCTGGTCCTCCAAAGCCACCGATATTGCCCGCAATTGTGGGCTGAGCATGATTGAACGCATCGAGCGTGGTATTCTGTATTCTTTTTCACGCCAGCTCAGCCAGCAGGAACAGGATAAATGGCAAACAATATTGCATGACCGCATGACTGAAAGTGTGCTTACGTCAGAGAAAGAAGCAATAAAACTTTTTCATACCTCATCAGCACAGAGCTTCAATTATATAGACGTACTAGCTGATGGCAAAAGCGCACTGGAAACAGCCAACCGGCAAATGGGCTTGGCTTTGTCCGCAGATGAAATTGATTATTTGGCAGAAAATTATCAGCAGCTACAACGCAATCCCAGCGACGTTGAGCTGATGATGTTTGCACAAGCAAACTCAGAACATTGTCGCCACAAAATTTTTAATGCAGAATTTATTATTGATGGCAAAACCCAGCCGCAATCCTTGTTTGGCCTAATCCGCGCTACTCATCAGGCACACCCCCAAGGTACACTGGTAGCATATAAAGACAATTCATCCATTATTACTGGTGCGAATATTGAACGCTTCTATCCGCAGCCTAATCAACAACAGCAATATCAATATAATGCGGAAGAAACCCACATTTTGATGAAAGTGGAAACCCACAATCATCCGACTGCCATTGCTCCCTTCGCAGGTGCAGCCACTGGTTCGGGCGGAGAAATCCGCGATGAGGGCGCAACCGGAAAGGGAGCTCGTCCTAAAGCGGGGTTAAGCGGTTTCAGCGTATCCAACCTTTCCATCCCCGAATTTACCCAGCCTTGGGAACAATACACAGCCAGCCGTAATCAGTACGGTAAGCCGACACACATCAGCAGTGCCCTCGATATCATGCTTGATGGCCCGATAGGCAGTGCAGCATTTAACAACGAATTTGGTCGCCCCAATTTGCTGGGTTATTTCCGCACCTTTGAAGAATTATTCAGCGGCACTATGCGTGGTTTTCACAAACCAATCATGATTGCCGGCGGTCTTGGAAATATTCAGGCACAACAGGTTTTCAAAGATACCATTCCAGCCGGAGCATTACTTATTCAGCTTGGCGGTCCGGGATTACTAATCGGACTGGGCGGTGGCGCAGCTTCTAGCATGAGCACTGGCGCTAATCACGCCGACCTGGATTTTGATTCCGTACAGCGCGGCAATCCAGAAATGGAACGGCGGGCACAAGAAGTTATTGACCGCTGCTGGCAGATGGGCACCGATAATCCGGTTATATCCATTCACGATGTCGGTGCAGGCGGTCTATCCAATGCCTTTCCCGAATTGGTAAACGATGCCGGTCGCGGTGCCACATTTGAGTTACGCCGCATTCCCTTGGAAGAACATGGCCTGAACCCACTGCAAATCTGGTGTAATGAAGCACAGGAACGCTATGTGCTGGCTATATTGCCTCAAAATTTGGCTACCTTTCAAAACATTTGCCAGCGTGAACGATGTCCGTTCGCTATAGTAGGCACTGCCACTGATGATGGGCAATTAAAGTTACGCGATGATTTATTTGACAATCTGCCGGTAGATATTTCGCTGGATGTATTATTGGGCAAACCACCCCGAATTACCCGTACTGATTGTACCGTTACCGAATTTATCCCAGCTTTTGACGGCAGCAGGCTAGACATACGCGAAAGCCTGTACCGTGTATTACGCCTGCCAACCGTAGCCAGTAAACAATTTTTAATTACCATTGGTGACCGCAGTGTCGGTGGACTGACCCATCGTGACCAGATGGTCGGACGATTCCAGACTCCTGTTGCAGACGTAGCCGTAACAAAAATGGGCTTTAACACGCTGCTGGGCGAGGCCATGAGCATGGGTGAAAAATCACCTCTGGCTTTATTTTCCGGCGCTGCTTCAGGACGCATGGCCATCGGCGAAGCAGTAACCAACATTGCTGCTGCAGACATTGGCACGCTAGATAAAATCAAACTCTCTGCCAACTGGATGGCAGCCTGTGGTTTTGCTGGTGAAGATGCCCGTCTGTATGAAACAGTGGCAGCAGTATCAACACTGTGCCAACAACTAGAGCTGAGTATACCAGTTGGTAAAGATTCTCTCTCTATGCAAACCATCTGGCATGATACCGGTGAGGAAAAAAGAGTGGTGTCACCACTCACAGCAGTGATTACCGCCTTTGCACCAGTAAACAACGTCTGCCACACCGTCACACCGGAGCTACAAAATATACCCGATACTACACTGCTAGCAATTGATTTGGGACAGGGTCACAGCCGTATGGGTGGTAGTGCCTTACAACAAGTATGGAAAAATCTTACTGGTCAGGCTCCCGATGTCAATTCCGCCTCTCTACTGGCTGATTTTTTCCGCATCATTCAGTCATTAATTCAGGAACAGAAAATTCTGGCCTATCATGACCGCAGCGATGGCGGGTTAGTGGTCACACTGGCTGAAATGATGTTTGCAGCGCACATCGGCGTCACCATCGACATTGCCTCGTTAATCCGGCAAATCAACGATCAGAGTCACAACCAGAAACTTCAGGATGCAGCAGTACGCTGCCTGTTCAATGAAGAACTGGGAGCAGTGATTCAAATACACAATACCGATTTAGCCAGTATTCAAGAGACTTTTGCCAAGGCCGGTATGGCTGATGCCCTGCACATACTGGGTCACATCAATACGACTGACCGTTTGATGGTACATCACGGAAATACAGTTCTGCTAAATGAAAACCGTGTAGATTTACAAAAAAGCTGGAGCGAAACCAGCTATCACATGCAGCGCTTACGCGACAATCCGCACTGTGCAGACAGTGAGTTTGCCTTACTCGAACAAGAGCATTTACCCAGATTATTTGCTGAATTGAGCTTTGATCCGGCCGAAGATATTGCTTTGCCATTTATTCAGCGCGGCAAACAGCCCAAAGCAGCCATACTTCGTGAACAAGGCGTCAACGGGCAGTTAGAAATGGCTGCTGCTTTCAGCCGTGCTGGCTTTGAAGCTTATGATGTACATATGAGTGATTTGCTTACTGGACGGGTGAGTCTCGCTGATTTTCAGCTACTGGCTGCCTGCGGTGGTTTCAGCTATGGCGATGTGCTCGGCGCCGGTGAAGGATGGGCAAAAAGTATTCTTTTTAATCAGCAACTGCGGCATGAGTTTGCCGAATTTTTTGCCCGTCAGGACACGCTGACACTGGGTGTATGCAATGGCTGCCAAATGCTGAGCAATTTAGCTGAAATAATCCCAGGTGCACAATTGTGGCCACGTTTTCGCCGCAACATTTCCGAACAGTTTGAAGCTCGCCTGAGTATGGTGACCGTGCCAAAATCAACATCATTGATTTTGGCCGATATGGCCGGCAGCAGCTTACCGGTAGTGGTGAGTCACGGAGAAGGACGAGCAGATTTCAGCCATCTGCCACAGTCTGATTTGCCGTCGGAGCTAGACATTGCTCTGCAATACGTAGACGGTCACAATCAGGTCACAAATACTTATCCGCTGAACCCTAACGGTTCTCCGGCTGGTATTGCCGGTGTGTGTAGTCAGGATGGGCGAGTAACCATCATGATGCCGCATCCGGAACGGGTCTTCCAGACCGCACAAATGAGCTGGGCACCGCGTAACTGGCCAGAAATGTCTGGCTGGTACCGCCTATTTGCCAGTGCCCGAAAAGTTTTAGGCTAAAACATTGACAAAGGAAACATCATGCCATTACTGGATAGTTTTACAGTAGACCATACCCGTATGCATGCCCCAGCAGTACGCATAGCCAAAACCATGTCTACTCCTAAAGGGGACGAAATTACCGTATTTGATTTACGCTTCTGTCACCCCAATCAGGACATCCTGCCGGAAAAAGGCATGCACACACTCGAACATCTGTTTGCTGGTTTTATGCGCAATCATCTTAACAGCAAAAATGTGGAAATTATCGATATTTCTCCCATGGGCTGCCGTACCGGCTTTTACATGAGTCTGATTGGCTCACCAGATGAAGCCACAGTAGCCAGAGCATGGGCTGCTGCGATGCAGGATGTGCTATCTGTAGCCAACCAAAACCAGATACCTGAACTGAACCGTTATCAGTGTGGCAGCTATACTATGCACTCATTGGAAGAAGCCAAGGCCATCGCCCAAAAAGTACTCGACAGTCAAATAAGCATTAATTATAACAATGACTTGAAATTAGATGAGTCACTATTGCAACACTAAAAGCGAAATACGATTACGACTGTCTAAAAATAAGTGAAGTGGTACACAGCTTATATTTTAGACAGTTTTCATTTTTATTAGTAAAACTAGCCAGATACAGCATAGATTTAAAAGCTGATAAAAAAAAACTAATACAAATTAAAAATAGATAGCAATTTTTACACTTTAATTCAAAAGACGCCAAACTTAGCCAAACCATTTGTCTATCAACAAAATCATTACATCACTTAACCCATTCGTTATGAAGAAGCGGATATAGTCGGTTTTGACAAGTCTTTTTTTTAAAGCAAAAAACCAGTATATTGTGTTCAGAATAACAGTTGACCACTACATTTTGTGTTGTCACTGTTTTTTTCTGCTTTACTTGTGCTAGAAAGAATAACTCATGAATGCGGTAGCCAATATAAAAGTAACCAAACGAAACGGCCGTTTGGAAGACATCAATCTGGATAAAATTCATCAAGTTGTTACTTGGGCGGCTGAAGGACTGGATAACGTATCCGTATCTCAGGTAGAAATGCGCTCACACATTCAGTTTTACAACGGCATCCGCACAGACGACATTCACGAAACCATCATTAAGGCTGCGGCTGACCTGATTTCTACCGAAACGCCGGATTATCAGTATCTGGCTGCACGGCTGGCAATATTCCACCTGCGGAAAATCGCTTTTGGCCAGTTTGAACCGCCCCATTTATATGATCATGTCACCAGCCTGACTCAGTCAGGCAAATACGATGAACATATCCTAACTGACTACTCCCGTGCTGAATTCGATGAGCTCAACGATTGTATAGACCATAACCGGGATTTATCTTTTTCCTATGCTGCTGTCAAACAGCTGGAAGGTAAATATCTGGTACAAAATCGCGTCACCAGACAAATTTTTGAAAGCCCGCAGTTTTTATATATGTTGGTGGCTATGTGTCTGTTTGCACGCTACCCGCAGGTCACCAGGCTGGAATATGTTAAAAAATTCTATCACGCTATCAGCACGTTCAAAATTTCCCTACCCACGCCGATTATGTCCGGCGTGCGCACTCCAACCCGCCAATTTTCTTCTTGTGTCCTGATAGAATGTGATGACAGTCTAGACAGCATCAACGCTACCACCAGCGCCATCGTGAAATATGTATCGCAGCGTGCCGGCATCGGCATTAACGCTGGACGCATCCGTGCACTGGGCAGCGAAATTCGGGGCGGCGAAGCTCAACACACTGGCTGTATCCCATTTTACAAAATGTTTCAGGCAGCAGTTAAATCCTGCTCACAAGGAGGCGTACGTGGCGGTGCGGCCACACTATTCTATCCCCTGTGGCATCTAGAAGTAGAAAACCTACTTGTACTTAAAAACAACCGTGGCGTAGAAGAAAACCGCGTTCGCCATCTTGATTATGGCGTGCAGATTAATCGACTGCTGTATTCTCGGTTGATTAAAGGTGAAAACATTACCTTATTCTCTCCCTCAGAAGTACCTGGGCTATACGATGCTTTTTTTGCCGATCAGGATGAGTTTGAACGCCTGTATGCCTTATACGAAAAAGACGATAGCATTCATAGCCGCAGTATTCCGGCTATAGACTTATTCTCATTATTAATGCAGGAGCGCGCTGGAACCGGCCGCATTTATATCCAGAACGTTGACCATTGCAACACCCACAGTCCATTTGACCCTAAGCTAGCACCGGTACGTCAGTCTAATCTATGTCTGGAAATCGCCCTGCCGACCCGTCCGTTGAACGACATAAATGATCCAGACGGAGAAATTGCGCTTTGTACCTTATCCGCTTTTAATTTGGGTGCACTAAAGAATCTCGAAGAGCTGGAAGAGCTGGCCGAATTAGCTACCCGTGCGTTAGATGCTCTGCTGGATTACCAAAACTATCCAATCAAAGCGGCCGAACTGGCTACGATGAACCGGCGTACACTTGGCATCGGGGTTATTAACTTTGCCTACTATCTGGCCAAAAACGGCGTAAAATACAGTGATGGTTCTGCCATCAGTCTTACCCACCGCACCTTTGAAGCCATTCAGTACTATCTACTCAAAGCTTCAGTCAAACTGGCCAAAGAGCTGGGTGCATGTCCTAAATTCAGCGATACAACATACGCTCAAGGCTTACTGCCGATTGATACTTACAAAAAAGATCTGGATAAAATCTGTCAGGAACCACTTCATCTAGACTGGGAAACACTGCGTGCTGATATTGTCAAACACGGATTGCGCAATTCAACACTCACTGCACTGATGCCATCAGAAACATCCAGTCAAATTGCCAATGCCACCAACGGCATCGAACCTCCGCGCGGACTAGTATCCGTAAAAGCCTCCAAAGACGGCATTCTCAAACAAGTTGTGCCAGAGTTCGAACGTCTGCACGACGAATATGAGCTATTATGGGATATGCCAAATAATGAAGGCTACCTGCATTTAGTAGGTATTATGCAAAAATTCATCGATCAATCTATTTCAGCCAATACCAATTACGACCCGCAGCGGTTTGAAGGGCAGAAAGTACCGATGAAACAATTAATTAAAGATTTACTTACCGCCTATAAATTTGGCCTGAAAACCCTCTATTACCAGAATACCCGCGATGGAGCCGACGACATGCAAACCAGCATTCAAGATGACGGCTGCGCCAGCGGTGCATGTAAAATATGATTCCTGGGTGCTCATGCACCCTTTTATTTCCCATTCCATTCATTAAACTAAATAAAGAGTAACATCATGGCCTGTGAACATCTGTCAATGAACTACAGCACATTCTGTCAGAAACCAAATAACGCCCTGACAGAACCGATGTTCTTCGGTCAACCAGTAAATGTCGCCCGCTATGATCAGCAAAAATTTGATATTTTTGAAAAACTGATTGAAAAGCAATTATCATTCTTTTGGCGTCCGGAAGAAGTAGACGTATCGCGTGATCGTATCGACTACGCCAACCTACCCGAGCATGAAAAGCACATTTTTATCAGCAATCTGAAATACCAAACATTACTTGATTCCATTCAGGGCCGCAGCCCCAATGTGGCTCTGCTGCCCTTGGTATCCATACCCGAGCTGGAAACATGGATTGAAACTTGGTCATTTTCTGAAACCATTCACTCCCGCAGTTATACACACATCATCCGCAATATCGTCAACGATCCATCCATCGTATTTGATGACATTGTACAAAACAAACACATTATTGCCCGTGCAGAAGAAATTGCCTGCTACTACGATGATTTAATCGAATATACCCAATACTACAATCTGCTGGGTATCGGCGAACACCAGATTAACGGCAAAACTGTAGTCATCGACCTGCACGAACTGAAGAAAAAACTCTATTTGTGTCTGATGTGCGTAAACGTACTCGAAGCCATTCGTTTTTATGTATCTTTTGCCTGTTCCTTCGCCTTTGCCGAACGCGAACTGATGGAAGGCAATGCCAAAATTATCAAACTGATTGCCCGTGACGAAGCATTGCATCTTACTGGTACGCAGCAGATGCTTAATCTAATGCGTACTGGTGCCGACGACCCTGAAATGGCACAGATTGCTGCCGAAACCGAAGAGGAATGCTTTCAGCTTTTCCGTCGTGCTGCTATGCAGGAAAAAGACTGGGCGGAATATTTGTTTAAAGACGGTTCTATGATTGGCCTGAATAAAGACATTCTTGGTCAGTATGTCGAATACATTACCAACCTGCGCATGCAGGCTGTTGGCTTGCCACCAGCCTTTGAGCATGCCAAGCAAAATCCGATACCTTGGATAAATGCCTGGCTTTCTTCCGACAACGTTCAGGTGGCACCACAGGAGGTAGAAGTTAGTTCTTATCTTGTCGGCCAGATTGACGCAGAACTCAGTGAAGACGATTTAAGCGATTTCGAGCTATAAATCCAGACTTTCCAAAATAAACCAAGCGGACAGAACTGACCGGAATACGATAATACCAAACATGGCTTTAATCACCACTAGCGACAAAACCTTCACTCTGCAACAGGACGAAACCCTGCTGGAAGGTCTGGAACGTACCGGGCACGAAGTGGAATATCAGTGTCGCAGTGGTTATTGTGGTTCGTGCCGCCTCAGACTGCTTTCCGGACAAGTAAGCTATCCAGAGCAGCCCTTGGCATTTATTGCACCAGAAGAAATTCTGCCTTGCTGCTGTAAAGCAGAAACCGATTTACATGTAGTCTGCCATCTGCGTAGCGATACACCTGAACACAATCCTGATCTCTTTGAAGATGATTTATTTCCCGCTGGACAAAATTAAAACGTTTTTCTTTACAGCCCTACAAGGCTAAAGTATCGTACCCTATCCATAATCAATTCTAGGTAAAAGCACATGCTACTTGGCGTCAATATCGATCACGTTGCCACCGTGCGCAATGCCCGCGGCAGTATTTACCCGAGTCCGCTAGAAGCAGCACTATTGGCTGAAACGCATGGTGCAGACCTCATTACCATGCACTTACGCGAAGACCGGCGCCATATTCATGATGCCGATGTATTTGCTGTCAGAAATGCCATCAGCACACGTTTAAATTTGGAAATGGCACTCACGCCGGAGATGCTGGACAACGCACTGGCTGTTCAACCTGCTGATGTGTGCATCGTGCCGGAAAAAAGGCAGGAAATTACTACCGAAGGCGGGCTAGATGTATTATCGCAACAGGATAAAGTAGCAGAATATATTCAAAAGCTCACAGCGGCCGGTATTCGTGTTTCCTTATTTGTTGATGCCGACAGCAATCAGATACAGGCCTGCCGCGAAGTAGCTGCACCCGTTATCGAACTGCATACTGGTGCCTATGCTGATGCCGCCCCACAGCAGAGAAGGCAGCAGCTTGCTCGTATTGAAGAAGCAGCCCATCAGGCCAGCGAAATGGGTATCATCGTCAACGCTGGACATGGTCTGAACATTCATAACGTCGCCCCCATAGCGAAAATTCTGGCTATTCAGGAACTGAATATCGGCCACGCATTGATTGCACAGGCCATTTTTATCGGTCTCCCCCAAGCCATCGAACAAATGAAGACCGCCATCTTCCGTGCGCGCAGTATTCCTTATTAATCTTTCAGCAGTAAAAGGGACAAAATGATTTACGGCATAGGTACAGACTTAGTCAAAATCGATCGCATCGCCAAAATGTGCAAAACCTACGGAGCCAATGCCGTGGCTGAAAAAATGCTATCTCGGATAGAAGCTCTGGAATGGCCCTCAGCTAATCAGCCGGTTCAATTTCTCGCAAAGCGCTTTGCCGCTAAAGAAGCATTTGCCAAAGCCGTACATACCGGTTTGCGTAGCCCGGTCACGCTTCGAAACATTGGCATCGGTCACAATGAGCTGGGCCGTCCGGAATTTATAGTAGAAAAACCCTTAGCACAATGGCTCAGCCAAAAAAACATCGGCCGTATCCATCTCAGCCTCACCGATGAAGAAAATTATATTGTGGCATTTGTCGTAGCTGAGTATCTTAAATGAATACCGACAAACTGGTAGAAGTTGTAGCCGGCGTACTATACAACCCACAAGGAGAATTTTTGCTTAGCTCCCGTCCAGCAGGTAAAGCTTATGCCGGCTACTGGGAATTTGCCGGTGGAAAAGTAGAAACAGGTGAAACCTATCTAACCGCCCTACAGCGCGAATTCAAAGAAGAGCTAGGCATTGACGTCATCCAAGCCACCCCATGGCTCACCAAAATTCACAAATATGAACACGCCCATGTTCACCTGCATTTCTATCGTATTGGTGCCAGACAATGGCTGGGACAACTTTGCGCTCGGGAGCAACAAAGCTGGTGCTGGCAGCAACCGGGTAAGCTTACAGTAACACCCATGTTACCGGCTAATGCGCCTATTTTGGCGGCTCTGTCCATTCCTACGAAGATGAGTGGGCAGCTTAATACCGGTTTTCACTCTGTCTCTGCCCAAGAGCCGCAGCTCAAAATACTGCCTTATCACTCTGGTATTGCCGCAGCAACCAGCATATATGCACCTGCCAATCAATTACAGTATTTGGCACAACAACACCCTATAGACCATATCTGGGCAATCTGCTCTAGCCTTGAACAGTGGCAGCAGGCACAATCAGCTGCTGCCATTATCTGGCCAATATCCAGTATCGATGATATGAAATTACTGCTTACCCTGTTACAACAAGAGCCCTCAAGTGTGCCTGTCATGGTTTTTCAAAAGAAAACTGGTTTAACAACACCGCAACCCGATTGGATGAATCTAGGTGCACATGGCATCATCCACGAGCAGGAATAAGTAATTAAATACCATTTAAAAATCCGCTACCTATTTATTCTCATTTACCAATTCTAAACTGAAACTTTTCGCCAACATCATGTCCCAGCCTGCTAAAAATTCAACAGCCGTTATCATCGGCTTACTGATATTCATTGTGGCCGTACCGTTCATTATTGGCATAATATTCTGGCAAAACAGCCGTATAGATGCACAAAGCACACTTAGTAACTGCAACATACGCAACGGCTGCATACTGCCTGGTGGTGCCATTATCCAGTTCACCCCGCCGGCAGACGTTACCAAACCCTTCAATATCACTATGCGTCAGGTACCTGCATCAGTTAAACGCATTAGCATCCATTTCACTATGCGCAACATGGATTTGGGTTTCAATCGTACAGACTTTAAGCCACAGGGAAATGGCTTCTGGACGGCTCATCACGCTGTGCTCCCTGTATGTGTGGATGAACGCAACGATTTTCTCGGCGACCTAACACTGGATGGACAACATTACAATATTGTATTTTCCGCCCCCTGAATACTATATAAGCATTGCATCGCCGGCGCATTCACCCGTACAATCACACACATTGATTACCTTGCCATCAAAAGGATTCACGCCATGCTCAGCAAAAAATTTTTTGACGATATCAGCGAAAAACTCGGTGATACCATCAGTAATAGCCCCATTAAAGACATGGAAAAAAATGTTAAATCCATGCTAGGCAGTGCTTTTAATCGCATGGATCTGATTACCCGTGAAGAATTTGATATCCAGCAGCAGGTCCTTCTTAAAACCAGAGAAAAACTGGCTGAACTGGAAAGCCGCGTGATAGCACTGGAAGCTTTGCTGGCACAAAACAGCAACGCCGACAGCGCACAACCAATATCCTCCGCAGAAAATAATAACACTTTACCTGCCTAAGGAACTAAGCCATGTCATGGGCAGTTGTATATAGTCGTGCACTGGCTGGCATGGCAGCACCATTAGTAGAAGTAGAAGCACATCTGGCCAATGGTCTACCAGCATTTAGTATAGTAGGATTACCGGATACAGAAGTTAAAGAAAGCCGCGACCGCGTCAGAGCAGCTATTATTCAGTCTGGGTTTGATTTTCCAGCAAAAAAAATTACCGTTAATTTAGCTCCCGCAGATTTACCCAAAGAATCTGGTCGTTTTGATCTACCCATCGCCATTGGCATATTGGCCGCTTCCGGCCAGATTGATCCAAGCGCACTACAGGCTTATGAACTGGCCGGGGAACTTGGCTTATCCGGCCAAATAAGGCCTATTCGCGGAGCCATCGCTATGGCGGAAGCAGCACGACAAGCACAGCGTGCCTTTATCCTGCCTCAAGACAATGCTTTTCAAACAGCTCTTCTACCAGAAGCACAAGTCTTTGGAGCCGAAACACTTGCAGCTGTAGTTGCTCATCTCAATTATGAACAGCCGCTTAAAGCCATAAATACCGAACATCTGCATCAGTATCCTACTGAAATCAGCTATCCAGATATGGCCGATGTACGCGGACAACAAACTGCACGGCTGGCACTGGAAATCGCAGCCGCTGGTGGCCATAGTCTGCTCATGTCTGGGCCGCCCGGTACCGGTAAATCCATGCTTGCACAACGTCTTCCGGGTATTCTTCCGCCACTGACCGCCACTGAATTGGTCAGCGTTTGGTCTTTACAGTCACTGTTGCCACACGGACAACAACAATACCAGCAAAATCGTCCATTTCGCTCTCCGCATCATAGCACCTCTGCTGTTGCATTGGTCGGCGGTGGTTCTGATCCGCGTCCAGGTGAAATATCTTTAGCCCACCATGGCATTCTGTTTCTGGATGAACTGCCAGAATTTGACCGCAAAGTACTTGAAGTGCTGCGAGAACCTTTAGAAAGTGGCGAAATACACATTTCCCGTGCAGCTCGGCAGGCAACTTATCCGGCCAAATTCCAGCTGATAGCAGCCATGAACCCTTGTCCATGCGGTTATCTAGGTCACTCAGTACGAACATGCCGTTGTACACCTGAGGCCATAGTGCGCTACCGCAACAAAATTTCCGGCCCCCTCCTCGATCGCATAGATCTCATTATTGAAGTACTCAGCTTGCCAGCTAGTGACTTGATTCAGCAGGCAGACGGTGAAAGCAGCTGTAGTATCCGCGAACGAGTCAGCACCGCCCGTGCACGCCAGTATCAGCGTCAGGGTAAAATTAATGCTCAGCTAAGCAACCGCGAGCTGGACAACATCGCTCGCATTAGCCGCGAAGCCAAACAGACTTTAGCCGGTGCCATCGAAAAACTATCTCTTTCAGCCCGCAGTTTTCACCGAATATTACGTATTGCCCGAACTCTGGCCGATATGGATGATAACCATGACGTTGGAAACGGGCACATTTTGCGCGCCATAAGTTTTCGCCGTGCTTTATAATATGAAATAGGGCAAAATAACAGATGCCACCTCCCCTAAACAAGCATCCGGCCCTGATTAAAATTTGCCGTATAAAATGCCAACATAAAGGCTTTCAACATGCATATGTACACACCGATTCGTCAGGCAGGTAAAGGATTAATCAGCTTTATCGTCGGCTTATTGATAGCAACTGCCATCATTGCCGGTATCCTGTTTTACCTGAATAAAAGCAAGTCTGATTTCAAAACCCCAGCCATCCCTGAGGCATCTGCGCCACAAAAGCCGGAAATACTGACTCCAGATAACAGCGCATCTGCAACCCAGCCATTCATTCCCGATGGTGCAGCATCAGCATCTTCAAACAGCCCGTCGCAGACTGTGCCCCCTGCCTCAGAACCGCTAAACATCGGGGGCATTGAAAATCAGGTTACAGGCGTGCATACACCGGCAACCAGACCAAATGAAGAGCATAAAGAGCCGGCTAAAACACCCAAAAAAGTACCCTCAGGTGGTAGCAAGACTCATGTCACCCCCGAACAGATACTCAGCAACGGCAGTCTGGAAAAAGCTCAGCAGGCAGCAGAAAAACAACATACTGGCAATAAAGTCTATCTGCAGATCGGTTCCTACAGCAATCGTACCGATGCCGATGCCCAACGCGCTAAACTGGTGATGCTCGGTATCAATAGCACAGTACAGACAGCTAAAGTGAACGGCACAACCAAATACCGTGTACAGACAGACAATCTGAACCAGAATCAAGCTGGCCAGATTAAAAAGATACTGCAACAACATAATATCGATAGCCTGACCAAAGCAGCATCCTGAGTTACTCAGCTTTCATAAAAAAACAGGAAATCAACATGCTAAAAAAAATTATTACCATCATGGCCACTTCATTGGTATTCGCCAGTGGCCTAGTACATGCTTCACTCGTTAACGTAGATTACGTTGTGCTGGACAAACCTATACCGCAGCTACATAAAGACAAAGTAGAAGTACTGGAATTTTTCTCCTACAGCTGTATCCATTGCTCCCACCTTGAACCCTATATGCTCAAGGAAATGAAATCTTTCGCCCCCGATACCTACCTGCGTCCAGTACATGTAGTCTGGGATGATGACGTATACTACAATCTTGCCCGTGTCGCCGCCGCAGTTAACAGCACCAATATGAAATTACAGGCAGACCCGCTGATTTTCGACGCCATTTTCAACAAGCACATTGAATTATGGCGACCGGAAGTATTCAATAAATGGGCGGTACAGCAAACCGCCTTTGACGGACAAAAATTGGTTAAATCTTACAACAGTCTGGAAAATGCCGCCGCAGCTACCAGCATGCGTAAAATGGGTGAAAAATACAATATCCTATCCACACCAACTGTAATTGTAGGCGGTAAATACGAACTTAAATTTCCGCAAGGATTTGCAGCAGGAATGAAAACCCTGAATGAATTAATTGAAAAAGTACGCAATGAGAATAGCGCACGTGCTGCAAGCGCACGTAAACTACCAAAAAGCATAGGCGCATCACTAGCTGCTTCTGCAAATCGGTAGATTTCAGCCTGTGATTTAAAACAATAGTGTGTTTCCCTCAAACACACTATTGTTTTGCATAGAATTTGTGGCTTCAATTTATAAAGAACAGTAAATAAAATGGATATTGTCCTGTTTCTCAAAGCTCTAATACTTGGCATCGTAGAAGGCTTAACCGAATTTTTACCGGTTTCCAGTACCGGCCATCTAATTGTTGTTGGCAACCTGCTTAAATTTCAGACCACTGGCGAAGTATTTGATATCACTATTCAGCTAGGTGCCATCCTCGCTATTATTTTCGAATACAAACACCGCTTTGCCCACATCATCACGCATATCGGCAAAGAACCAGCCACTAACCGTTTTGTTCTCAATCTTGCCATTGCCTTTATTCCTGCCGCCATCATGGGTTTACTCTTTAGCGAACAAATCAAACATTACCTTTTTAACCCCATTACCGTTGCTACAGCACTGGTTATCGGCGGCTTATTAATTTTATGGATTGAAAAACGTCAAACCCGTTGTCAGCCCAAAGTACGCAGCGTAGAGGAAATGCGTCCGCGTGATGCCCTTGTCGTAGGACTAGCACAAATTCTGGCACTAATTCCGGGTACCTCCCGTTCCGGCAGTACCATCATGGGTGGCATGATGTGGGGTATTGAACGCAAAGCCGCTACCGAATTTTCTTTTTTTCTGGCCGTACCGGTGATGATTGCCGCCACTGGCTACGACATGCTCAAACATTTGAATGAATTTACTCGCGATGATTTGCTGCTGATTGCCATTGGCTTTATTGCCGCTTTTCTTTCTGCTCTGGTGGCAGTCAAAGCATTACTGCGCTTCGTTGCCCACAAAAACTATATTCCCTTTGCCTGGTACCGAATCATATTTGGCGGCATCATCCTGCTAACTTGGGTAACAGGCTGGGTAAAATGGTAAGCCAGCCAGTATTGCCTCTGGTATAAAAACGTTAAATTGTGATAAAGTGATGTTTTAACAGACCACAGGCACAGCATTTTCCTGCCTTTCCATGTCCATGTCACACTGTTGCTTCCGCTGCAGTGTGGCTTGTATTTTGTAAGGAATATCAATGCAGTCTTGGCAATTGCCCGAATACATTGCCGACATCCTTCCTTCTGCGGCGCGCCAGCTGGAAAGCGCCAAAGAACAGCTGTTAGCACTTTATCGCGTTCATGGCTACGAACTCGTCTGCCCTCCTCTGCTTGAGTATAGCCAATCTTTACTTACCCGTATTGATGAAGGTTTGTCTCTTAAAACCATCCGAGTTGTCGACCAGCTTAGCGGCCGGCAACTGGGTCTGCGTGCAGATATCACCCCGCAGGTAGCCCGTATTGACGCACATTTACTTTCTGCCAACAGCGGCCTAAACCGTCTGTGCTATGCCGGTCCAGTATTACATGCAAGACCTGACGGCTTTCTAAGCACTCGCGAACCTTTACAGATTGGTGCCGAACTATATGGCCACGCAGGTATCGATGCAGATATTGAGCTGATTGATTTAATGCTAAAAAGTTTAGCTATCGTTAATGTTTCTGCACCCACCTTATCGCTGGGGCACATCGGTATTTTTTATGCTTTAGCTGAAGCTGCCGGACTGGATGATCAGCAAGCTGCTTCACTATTACAGCTAATGCAGGCAAAAGACGCCTCAGCCGTCGAAAAATGTGTCCTGCAATGGCAGATTTCGCAACAGTGGATTGATGCCTTTATCACCTTACCCACCCTATATGGAACGCAAGAAGTATTACAGACCGCCCGCACCATATTGCCTGACTTACCCGAAATCAGCATAGCACTACAACAGCTTCAGCAAATATGTGCGGCTTTTGCTAGCAACAGCATCTTTATCGATCTGAGCGAACTGCGAGTAGACAATTACCATACCGGATTACTGTTTGCCGCCTACAGTGAAGACTGGCCAGATGCGTTGGCACGAGGCGGCCGCTATGATGGATTGGGCAAATATTTTGGCCGTAGCCGCCCAGCCTCAGGATTCAGTTTTGACTTACGAGATTTAATTGGGCATCTGCCACCAGTAGAAAAACTACGCGGCATAAAAGTCAGCGTGCACGATGCCCCCGCTGCAAAAAACGAAATAGAGCAACTGCGTTCAGCCGGTGAATGTGTCATCATTGATTACACTCCTGAATGCAACGAAGTTAAAGGATGCGACCGCCAACTTGTCTGGCAAAACCAGCAATGGCAACTGATTCCTTTGTAGCAATAACCAACCTTTAGTATGAGCAGGTAAATCTATATGGCAAAAAACGTCGTCGTTGTCGGTACCCAATGGGGTGATGAAGGCAAAGGTAAAATTGTAGACTGGCTGACCGAACGTGCCTCCGGCGTGGTACGTTATCAGGGCGGACATAATGCGGGTCATACTCTCGTAGTCAACGGTAAAAAAACCGTATTGCGACTAATTCCAAGCGGTATTTTACATACAGGAAAACGCTGTTTTATCGGCTCTGGCGTAGTGGTATCACCAGAGGCCTTACTGAGTGAAATGTCTGAATTACAGCAAGCCGGTATTGATGTTACCAAACAGCTGACAATTGCCCCAACTTGCCCCTTAATATTACCTTATCATATTGCATTGGATCATGCCCGTGAAGCAGCCAAAGGCGATAAAAAAATCGGTACCACCGGCCGTGGTATTGGTCCGGCCTATGAAGATAAAATTGCTCGGCGTGCAGTACGGATAATGGATTTGTTTCAGCCAGATGTCTTAGAGCAAAAAATTAAAGATGCTGTTGCTATCTATAACTGCCAGCTTAATGGCCTGTACGGACAAGAAGCTCTGGATGCAGATAAAATCTATCAGCAAACTTTAGAACTGGCCGACCAGATACGGCCGATGGTCGGGGACGTTTCACGCGAGCTGAACGATATGAACGCAAGCGGCGAATCATTACTGTTTGAAGGAGCACAAGGCACGTTCCTCGATATCGATTATGGCACTTATCCTTTTGTTACCTCTTCCAACTGTATTGCCGGTGCTGCAACAGTCGGTTCTGGTGTCGGACCAACTAAAATCGATTATGTTCTGGGTATCGTCAAAGCCTATACTACCCGCGTTGGCTCAGGTCCGTTCCCGACAGAACTCTTTGACAGCGTGGGCGAAGGTCTGGCCCAACGCGGTAATGAATTCGGTGCTGTTACCGGACGTCCGCGCCGCTGCGGCTGGTTCGATGCTGCACTGATGAAACGTTCCATTCAGGTAAATGGTATCTCTGGTTTATGTGTTACTAAGCTGGATGTAATGGATGGTATGGACAGCATCAACATCTGCGTTGGTTACGATTATAATGGTGAAAAAATAGATATTCTGCCTTGCGGTTCAGATGCTGTCTCCGCTTGCACACCTATTTATGAAACCATGCCTGGATGGAAAGAAAGTACCTTCGGCCTGAAAACCTACGATGCATTACCGGCTAATGCTAAAGCTTATCTGAAACGCATTGAAGAAATCTGTGGTGCACCAATTGCCATGATTTCTACCGGCCCAGATCGCGAAGAAACTATTTTGCTGCAACACCCCTATGAATAAATAAGTAAAAAGCAAAAACCCATCAATATGATGGGTTTTTTATTATTGTTAGGTTCCTGAACAGTTTTACCTATTTTATGCTATCAAAAGCCACTTGCTTCTTTCTCATAACCGGCGCAGCTATTTTGCTTTGTGAAAAAGATTGTGCCACCACAAAGCAACACTATCCAGCCAGCGACTGAACCAACCCGCCTCATCCACATTATGCAGTGCTACCACCTGCTGTTCAGCAATTGTCTGGTTTCCAGCCAGAAGCTTTAACGTCCCCATATTCTGACCTTTATACACAGGTGCCACTACAGGCTGTACAGCATCTAGTTCAATTAAAAGCTCTTTAGCTCCATTAGCAGGCACAGTAACATAGGTATCACGCAAAAATCCGACTGGCACCTTTCGATGTGCACCCTTGTAAACAGTGATATCTGCAAGTTTATGTCCCGCCGGATATAAGCGCACCGTATTGAAAGAAGTCAGAGCCCAGCTTAATAGCTTACTGCCTTCAGCAGCTCTGGCCTCACTACTGTCTGCACCTACGAGTACTGCAATATTACTGCGGTCATTGCGCTTGCTGCTTACAGCCAGATTATATCCGCCATTAATACTATACCCTACAGCCAGACCATCCACCTGATTATCGCGAAATAACAGCAGATTTTGGTTTAACTGCGTTACTCCGTTATAACTAAATGATTTCTTAGCAAACCATTTTTGATACTGTGGAAAATCACTAACCAGTCTCTGTGCTAATATCAGCAAATCTCCCACACTACTGTATTGTCCTTGTGCCGGCAAACCGGTGCAATTCATAAAATGGGTGTGATGCAGCCCCATTTTCTGCGCTTGTGTATTCATACGTTGTACAAAGGCTTTTTCACTGCCGCCCACTGCTTCAGCCAGCGTTATTGCCGCATCATTGGCAGAAATCACCAGCATACCCTGCACCACTGTTTCAGCAGGTACCGGCACACCCTGCTGTAAAAACATTCTGCTGCCGTCTGTCTGCCAACCAGTCGAAGAAACCTGCAATTGCTGGCGAGCTTTCAGTTTGCCACTTTGCAAAGCATCAAAAACTAAGTAAGCTGTCATCAGCTTAGTCAAGGCTGCTGGTTCAATCTGAGCATCCTTATCACGGCTTGCCAGAATCATCCCGCTTTGCTCATCCGCCACCGCATACGCTGCAGCATTAATCACAGGCAATTCCACTGCCTGCGTCATTGGCAGAACTGCCAGCAATATCGTTGCCCATAGTCCACAAATTAAATTTCTCATAATTTTTTTAGCACATTCAAAATCGGCTTTGCCTGCATTCACCCAATCTTTAACCGGATATTATAAACATTTGACCGCACTAGATAAGCGATATTGGCAAATTTACTTGCATAAAAAAAACAGCCGCGTTATCGTTAATTTTTGATTAATTCCGTTAAGCAGACAATCTGCATAATAAAATCAGACTCTTCTTTATAAGCAATCATGAACAAACACGCAAACTACCTTACCCGCATACTCACCGCCGCTGTTTACGACGTGGCCATTGAAACGCCTTTGGATTATGCCACCAACCTATCCGACAGACTCAATAACCACATCTGGCTAAAACGTGAAGATTTACAGCCGGTATTTTCCTTTAAAATCCGTGGCGCCTACAACAAAATGGCCAAGCTGGACAAAACTACTCTAAAAAAAGGGGTTATTACTGCTTCAGCTGGCAACCATGCACAGGGTGTAGCTTTGTCTGCGCAAAAACTAGGATGTGAAGCAACAATTGTCATGCCTCAAACCACACCACAAATCAAAATTGATGCCGTCAGAAAACGGGGAGGAAAAGTTGTATTGGCCGGTGAGTCATACAACGATGCTTATAACCACGCCATGCAACTGGTTGCCGAAAGCGGCTTAACTTACATTCCGCCGTTTGATGATCCTGATGTGATTGCCGGACAAGGCACCATTGGCATGGAAATTCTGCGTCAGCATGCCAAACCAATAGATGCAGTTTTTGTAGCCATCGGTGGTGGTGGCCTCGCTGCTGGCGTTGCCGCCTATATCAAAAACGTACGTCCGGAAATCAAAGTAATCGGCGTTGAAACCGAAGATGCTTGTGCCATGAAACAATCCATTGCAGCAGGTAAACGCATCGAATTATCTGAAGTTGGCCTATTTGCCGACGGCACCGCCGTCAAACTGGTGGGCGAAGAAACATTTGCTTTGTGCCGCGACCTTTTAGACGACATCATCATTGTCGATTCCGACAGCATTTGTGCGGCGATTAAAGATATCTTCGATGATACTCGCAGCATTACCGAAACCTCAGGTGCACTTGCCCTAGCCGGCCTAAAAGCATATATCGCAAAGAATCAGTGCCAGCATCAAAATTTGATAGCCGTCACAAGTGGTGCCAACATGAACTTTCATCAGCTTCGTTATGTATCCGAACGTTGTGAGCTAACCGAAGGCCATGAAGGTATTTTTGCTGTTACCATACCGGAAAAACCGGGCAGCTTCCGCCACTTTATTGAACTGATAGGCAACCGCAGTATTACAGAATTCAATTATCGCTACGGGGATAACCAGAAAGCGCATATTTTTGTCGGGATCCAGAGTAACGACATCGCCGATTTACAGCAGATTGCACAGGAACTGAACAGCAACGGCCTACCTACCATTGACTTAACTCATAACGAAATGGCCAAACTGCATATCCGCTATATGGTGGGCGGTCGCACTGGAAAAGTAGCCAATGAGCGCCTGATAAGCTTTGAGTTCCCAGAGCGGCCAGGCGCATTAAAACGCTTTCTGTTACACATGCAGTCTGACTGGAATATTTCCCTGTTTCATTACCGCAACCATGGTGCAGATTTCGGCCGCGTATTAGTGGGTCTGGATATTCCTCCTTCTGATACAGAAAAATTCCATACATTTCTGGAACACCTTGGTTATCTATATCAGGAACAGACGCACAATGCTGCTTATCAGCTGTTTCTGAGTGAAACCCCAGACAAAAAATAAATCCAGTATAGACTGTAGTAATGGCTTGAATTAACTCAGTCTTAAGTGTTTAAAAATTAGAAAAATAACTGATAACATCAAAAGACATTATCGGCAGGCTGCAACAATCAAATTTTTTTAAGCGGAATAAATTGCTCAGCCTGCCATAATTTTTAACAAGATAACAATTCCTGCTTATCTCATCATGCCAAAATTATCAGCTCTATTTTCAGAAAACCTCTTTCAAAGCGATATTTTCCCCAACAAAAGTCCAATCAAAATACAAAAAAGCTAAAGATTAAACCAATCTTCAGCTATAACAAATAATAAGAAAAATACGAATCAAAAATTAATACTGCCAAAATTTATTTTATATTCCGTCGTTCATAGACAGACTGCGCCAAGGTACCGGCATCGACATACTCCAGCTCTCCACCCAGAGGCATACCGCGAGCCAGCCGCGTAATTTTAGCTGGAAAATCCGTAAGCAACTGCGACAGGACATAAGCCGTAGCATCACCTTCAGCTGTAAAATTCGTAGCAATAATAATCTCTTCTACTTCATATTCCTGTAACCTTGTAACCAGCTTATCCAGCGCTATAGCCTGTAAATCTGCGCCCTGTGTCGGGTTTACCTGTCCCATCAGCACAAAATACAGCCCATCATGACAATTCGCTGATTCCATACTGGCTACATCCACTGGCATCTGCACAATCATCAGCCGCTTCGCGTCACGAGTTTTATCCGCACAGATGGCACACAATTCACCCTCGCAAAAAGTATTGCATAACCGACAATGATGCACCTGTAACAAAGCAGCCTGAATAGCGGCGACTAATTCCTCCGCACCAGCACGCTTATGCTGTAGCAATTCGTAAGCCATACGCTGTGCCGTTTTAGGTCCCACATTCGGCAAGACTTTTAATGCATTGGTTAAACGGCTCAAAGCATCATTGTTTTTTGTGCTCATTCTGTTACTCATTAACACGCAGCTGAAGATTTAATTTATCAGCCAATATACAATTAGCATTAACAGCCATTTAATTGATTTTATTTCAGATTTAAATCAATTACGGCATGGCAAAAGCTAAAAGGAAAAAGCCGCTGCAAACGCATGTTCAGCCAATTTATGCTATTTTTTAAGATAAAAGGAAGAGCAACTCATCCAAATCACCCTCCCTGTGTAATAAATTATTTAAAGAAATCACCCATACCAGCAGGCAGATTCATACCTTGCGTAAACTGCCCCATCCGTTCAGAAGAAGTGGCCTCAGCCTTACGCACTGCATCATTTACCGCAGCCGCAATCAAATCTTCTAGCATTTCTTTATCTTCAGCTGCATCGGCAAGCAGAGTGTCATCAATATGAATACGCTTAACCCCGTAATGACAATTCATGGTTACCTTAACCATTCCGGCTCCAGATTCACCTTCCACTTCCACATTAGCCAGTTCTGCCTGCGCTTTTTTCATGCGTTCCTGCATCTGCTGCGCCTGCTTCATCAAACCACCTAAACCTGCTTTTCCAAACATAGCAACTTCCTTTTACTTCAAATTTAAACGGAAAAAATTAAACCAAATATTGTAATTAATCTTCAGCCAGACGCAAGCTTTCAGGAATCCAACTTGCGTTAAAGGTATCCATTAGCATTTTTACCGCTGGCTGCGCTTCCAGAATCGATTGTGCCTGCTGCTGAGCTTCAGCATGCAGACGCTGTTGACGCATCTGCGGTGTTTCCAGCGTACTTTGTTCTTGCCAGCTGCAAGTCTGCAGCCGAATCGGCCGCTTATAAACTTCCGAAAGAGTTTCAGCTAACCGCGTTAATAATTCACGGTTAGCTGTTGGTTCTCCCTGCTCTGCAAGCGCAATCGTCAATTCACCAGTATGTTCTTCATAGGCAGCAACGGCAGAATGTTGGCTGAACAACTGTACAGCTCCAAGCCGGTGTGCCAGCAAAGTTAATATTTCTGGCCAGTTCTCAGCACTTAGAGGCGGAAAACTATTCTGAAGTATTTCCGGTTGTGTTTTATCAGCTTGATCAGCAGCTAAGCTGCCTGAGTCAACCTCCAACTGTGGAGTAGAAAACTGCTCAGACACATCAGGCTCATCAGAGGTTAACAAAGGGGGTGATATAGAATTGTCATCAACTGCATCTGACAAATCTGAAGGAACATCTTCCCACGGAGGTGGTAACCCCTCATCAGCCATTGCTGATCTATGAGCATTCACATCAGGTGGAACTGCCTGATAATCAATACCACTAGATGTTGCTGCTGGGGTGGTTTCCACGTGTGTAGCGGGCTCTGCCTGTACATTTTGTTCAGCTTCTGTGCTTACCCCTTCGTTACCCGATATATCCGCAGATACTGGTGTCTCCACAGATTTAAAATATTGTCCTTCAGCAACCAGAAGATTACTATCCGGCGGATTTTGCAGTTGAGTGCCGCTAAGCTGACCATGCAGACGTTGAGTATTTACTGCAGCAAGTGGTGTAAAAGCCAACATGCGCAGCAAAGTCATTACGAACCCAGCCTTCTCATCCGGTGCCAGAGGTAAATCCGCTTTACCTCGTAAAGCGCATTGATAGTAGAGTTGTATTTGCTCACCAGAAAACTGGCCGGCAAAGCGGGTTAAAGCCGCATATTCAGGTTCATCCGATGCAATGGCAGAAGGCACTGTTTGCAAAATAGTTAAACGTTGTAACAATAAAGCCAGCTCTGTCAGCGCACTGTCAAAACCCACTGCACAGCTAGCCATTTCTTCAGCCTTGGATAACAAAGCTTTTCCATCACCTGTAGCCAGCGCTTCCAGTAAAGCATACAAATAGCTTTTATCCACCGCGCCAATCATATTGCGCACATTTGCTTCGGTCACCTTGCCAGAACCAATTGCAATTGCCTGATCAAGCAAACTAAGCGCATCGCGCATGGAACCGGCAGCCGCTCTACCCAACAGCAGCAATGCCGCATCTTCATAATCAATCTGTTCCTGCTGTAATACATAAACCAGATGATCGTGCACCTGCGTGCTGTTCAAATTACGCAACACAAATTGGAGGCAGCGGCTCAATACTGTAATCGGTACTTTTTGTGGGTCGGTTGTAGCCAGAATAAACTTCACATGTTCGGGTGGTTCTTCCAGCGTTTTAAGCATGGCATTGAATGCACTTTTGGACAGCATATGCACTTCGTCAATAATATATACCTTATAGCGTCCCATCGTAGGTGCATACTGCGCGTTTTCCAGCACCTCACGGATATTATCAATCCCTGTATTAGAGGCCGCATCAATTTCCAGTACATCAACGAAGCGTCCAGCATCAATCTGACGGCATGAATCGCACTGATTACAAGGTTCGCCATGTTCAACATGCAAACAATTGAGACTTTTAGCCAGAATACGGGCAATGGTAGTTTTACCTACACCTCGTGTTCCAGTCAGCATATACGCATGGTGCAAACGGCCTTTATCAAGCGCATTCACCAATGCCTTAACCACATGCTCCTGCCCCACTAAATCGGCAAACCTTTTCGGCCGCCATTTACGCGCCAATACTTGATAAGTCATAACCGTCCACAACCGCCAGCCACAGCAGAATCTAAACTCAAAAAAAGAAATTTTGTCTGTCAGAAATACACAGACAGGCACCACATTGTAACCAAAAACACCTAAAAGTGGTTAGGATAAAAGACAGCAAAAAATCGTAGGTAACAATAAGAAATTGTTTAGAAGAAATGATATTAATAAGGGCTGTCAGTAAGAATTCAATCATTTACAGCAAACGGCTTTTTTACATTCTGTAATTCATTGCCTCTAGCAGATTAATTCTAATGTAAAACATAATTTACTGCACCCATACCAGCTTTACATCAAACAACTCAGACCAATTTATACAATTGGAATAATGAGTTCAACACATTTCTTCGTAGCTCTATGTTTTCGGTACAAAATTCAGAAGATAGCTTAGCTTACTCGCCAAGCTACCTAGCTCAGCAGGTAGCTTGGACAAAGTGACAAATTAAACATTATAAATTTGCATTAGCATCAGCCAGATTATTGGCAATCTGCCGCACCGCAGCCACATAATGCCGGCTGTGATTATATTGCCAGACAGTATAGAAATTATTTAGTCCAAACCAGTAATCATACACACCGGGTGAAATTTCTAGCCGGTACAAAATACCCTTTTCCTGATTAGCAATCTGCGCCGGAATCACCACACCCAGTTGACGCAATTGTCCAGCAGTATATTTTAGGGAAGTTGGCTCATCAATAATCTGTTGTAATTGTGGCGTTGGCTGCATACTCACCTGTACCGCAATCGGTGCACCAGACTTCCAGCCATGTTGCTTCATATAATTAGCCACTGAAGCCAGCGTATCACCGGCATTGCGCCAGATATCCCTATGCCCGTCACCATCCCAATCTACAGCATATTGATGAAAACTGGATGGCATAAACTGCGGCATACCCATTGCTCCGGCAAAACTACCTTTGAAACTAAATGGATCCTGCTTTTCCTCATAAGCCAGCTGCAAAAATTCTGCCAGCTCGCGCTGAAAATAAGCTGCACGGCGCGGGTAGTGATACCCAAGGGTAGTCAGCGCATCTGCCACACGATACGATCCCATGCTCGCGCCATAATTGGTTTCAATACCCACTATTGCAACCAGTAATTGTGGCGTTACACCATAGCGTTTGGAAACCTCCTGAATCACAGCAGCATTATTCTGCCAAAAAGCGTTACCTGTACTGATACGCACATTATTTGCATTATTCTGAACAAAGGTATACCACGGCAGAGAGGTGCCCGGCTTATCCATGCCACGGATAATACTCGGGCGATAGCGTACTTGCCGAAAAAAATTCTCCAGTTGCTCGCGGCTGTAGTGACCACGTTTTATCTCATTATCAATAAAGCGGTTCACATCATTACGGCCTAGCAAATCCATACCGCTATCGGTTAATGCAAACACTTTTTCATCAGTCTGTGCGGTTACAGTGGCCGTTACAACAGGTTTGATTGGTTTATTCTGCATAGATTGTGTGCTTTGGCAGGCCGTCAGCAATAAAGCTGCACCTGTAATCAGTAGGTATTTCATTATTATGGTTCCTAATATATGCTTTATGCACAGTCTAAACTATTTTTACCATCTATAACAAAAAAGCTGTCTGGAATAATCCAGACAGCTTACGCTTTCCTGATGTGTGGTCAGTTATACTTATTCAGCAGCAGCCACAACAGTTACCGTAATAGCAGCCACAGCATCACTGTGTAGCGCCACTTCGATTTCATATTCGCCAATAGCTTTTAACGGACCGTTAGGCAGACGTACATTAGCTTTCACTACTTCCACACCGACTGCTGCTTTAATGGCTTCTGCAATATCATGAGTAGTAACTGAACCGAACAAACGGCCGTCCACACCAGCTTTCTGAGCAACGCTGATTGTCTGACCATCCAGTTTCAGCTTGCGTGCTTCGGCATCGGCCAATACTGCTGCTTGATGAGCTTCATACTCAGCGCGTTTTTCTTCAAATGCAGCCAGATTAGCAGCATTGGCACGCTGTGCTTTGCCCTGAGGAATCAGAAAATTACGAGCATAGCCGTTTTTTACATTAACTAGATCACCCAGATTACCCAGGCCACCGACTTTTTCTAACAAAATAATCTGCATAATAACTCTTCCTTATTATTTATGTTGATCGGTGTAAGGCAGTAAAGCCAGAAAACGGGCACGTTTTACCGCTGTAGATAGCTGACGCTGATAATGTGCTTTGGTTCCAGTAATACGAGCCGGAATGATTTTACCGTTTTCGGTAATAAAATCTTTTAACAAGTCAACTGCTTTATAATCAACCTGTTTGATACCTTCCGCAGTGAAGCGGCAAAATTTTCTACGTTTGAATGATTGACGAGCCATGTCGTTTAACCTTTATATTCGCGAATTTGTTGGATATGCAGTACCGGCCGGGAATGATAAATACCTTTTTGGCTCAGAAATCCATTGATTTCCACCATACTACCCGGCTGATACGGCCAGTGTGCAGCCAAATCACCTAATGCTTTTGCCTGAATTTCCATTTTCGCCAGAAACCGCTGTTGTAGCTCCATCTGCCACGATTCATGGGTAAGCCACATAGTCAATACCGGCAAACCAGCGGGGGTATAACGTAATTCATCCAGACTTTTAATCTGCGCACAAAGGCATAATTGATTCAGCAAACCAGCCTCAATAAATTAATCAGGCTTCAGCTTGCTCTGAAGTAGCTTCAGTGCTGTTACCTGCTAACAGATTCTTGGACTTCTCGTCTTTCATCATCGGAGAAGCTTCAGTTACTGCTGCGTCCATTTTCACAGTCAGATGACGCAGTACCGCATCATTAAAGCGGAACGCAGTCTCAATTTCGTCAATCACTTCTGGTGTAGTTTCAACGTTCATCAGCACATAGTGTGCTTTGTGAATTTTGTTGATCGGGTAAGCCAGCTGACGGCGACCCCAATCTTCCAAACGGTGAATTTTACCGTTGGCATCAGTAATCATGGTTTTGTAACGCTCAACCATGGCACCGACCTGTTCGCTTTGATCCGGATGGACAATGAACACGATTTCATAATGACGCATGAATACTCCTTGTGGCTAATCAATCCCTTTACCATGCGAAGTGTAAAGGGCAAGGTTGGAAAACCAGTAATTATAAATATTTTTGCATACAGAATCAAATAATAGTCTGCCATTTCCACCCAAATATTGTGAATAACTGTTTTATATACAGACATACTATGAGATCTCTTTGTATCACTGTAGCCCAAAATGTCACTTTACTGTTCTTAAGTCACATCATTAACCCAAAAACATTTCAGTAGACATACTAAATTTTAATAACGACGGTTTACAGAACTCCACTAAAACGCCTACCATTAAGGTTATATTCAAATATTGTTTCTTTGCCCCACCATGAATAACTATTTCGACTCCATGTTTGCCCGCAAAGAATTTCTGGCACGCCTGATGGTACACAGCTTAAAAACCAGCAGTGGCTGGCTCGAACTGGCCTTTGCAGTGATAATTATGTTTGGTACGTACTGGCTAAGCTTGAAAATACTGGCCGTCATCAACCGACATACTCAGCAAAGAGAAATCAAATTTCCGGTTCTGTTTCACTTTATTACACGCTTATTATGGCCGGTATTACTGTTACTGTGTACCATCATTGCCATGGTTATCTGGCGCGTCAGTACCGGTGAATCTGTTCTGTGGCTACAGCTTACGGCCTTTACCGCACGCTGGCTGCTGATGATTCGTATTATCATGGCCGTATTGCACAACGCCATACCCAATAACCGCTTCAACGAACGCTATGAGCGGTCTCTTTCTACCTTTTTATGGGTATGCTTTCTGCTCTGGCTCACCAGTCTGGATACCTTTATTATTCGATTACTCAAATCACTGGCCTTGCCAATAGGTTCAACCAGTCTGAGTCTGTACACCGTCATTACCGGCAGCATTATTGTTGGCATCGCTATCATTATCGCAATGTGGCTATCGCGCATCACCGAACAGCATATACTTAAAGCAGAAAAACTTGATGTAAATCTGCGCTATGTGCTGGTGAAAATTGTTAAAACTCTGCTTGTGGTTGTGGCTGTACTGATTGCGCTTCCAATGGTAGGTATCAATCTCACTATTCTGTCTGTATTCGGTGGTGCATTGGGTGTTGGACTTGGTTTGGGTTTGCAAAAAATTGCCAGTAACTATGTATCTGGTTTTATCATTTTGGCAGACCATTCCGTGAGACCAGGCGACCGGCTGAATATCAATAATTTTACCGGTTATGTGACCAAAATAACCGCTCGTTTTGTGGTCTTGCGCAGCAGTGATGGTTCTGAAGCATTGATTCCTAACGATACCTTTGTTTCCAATACTGTAATCAATGATTCCTATTCCAGCAAAATCATGTCTAACAATCTTACCTTACAGGTTGCTTACAATACCGACCTGCCACAGGCACTTGAAATATTAAAAGAAGCAGCAGCCAAACAGGCAAGAGTGTGCGACGACCCAAAACCAAACAGTTATGTCACTGAGTTTGCCGATTCGGGTATCAATCTGTACGTTAATTACTGGATTCGCGATCCCGAAAATGGATTTATGAGCATTAACTCAGCCATTTTGCTGGAGATATGGAACCGCTTTAAAGAAGTAGGTATAGAATTTCCATTTCCGCAGCAGGAAATCCGCATACTTAACGATGCAAGCGATCCCATTGCCTGTGACAACATAACGCACCAAATTACCTCTGAAGAAGAACCATCCTTTTCTGAACCACTGCCAACTGCACTCAGTGTTTCTTCTTTTCACGCAGGCCAGCATAAGCCTCATGAGTAGCCTTAACACCTATAAAATGCCGGTGTCTGTACTGGTGGTGGTTTATAACAATCACCACCAGATACTGCTACTTGAGCGCGCAGATAAGCCCGGCTACTGGCAATCGGTCACCGGCAGTCAAGAAGCCGGAGAAACTTTAGAACAAACAGCCAGACGTGAACTGGCTGAAGAAACTGGTATTATTTCTACCGATATTGTCAACTGGCAGTTTTCAAGCGTGTTTGAAATTTATCCACATTGGCGGCATCGTTATGCACCGGGCGTAACACATAACACTGAACATGTTTTTTCTGTATGTATAGACGCTTCTATTCCTATTAAACTATCACCACGCGAGCATCTGCGTTACCAATGGTGCCCTCTGGGGCAGGCTGCTGAGCAGGTTTTCTCACCTTCCAACCGTGCAGCACTTATCCAGTTGCCCCAACGCTGGTGATTCTATTTTTCCAACACCTTTCATGAACGCCATCACTATTGCCACTTACAACATTCATAAAGGCATGTCTGCACTAAATCAGAAAGTACAGCTGTTGCAAATGACTACAGCTTTACAGCAGCTTGCTCCAGATATCCTGTTTTTACAGGAGGTACAGGGATACAACAGCAAACGAGCAGACAATATTCCGGATTTTCCTCGCCAACCACATTACCAGATTCTCAGTGAACAACTGGACTATCACGTGAGCTACGGCCGCAATGCACGCTACAAATACCGCGATCATGGCAATGCTATTCTTAGCCGCCACCCCATGATCACCTGCCATAACCTGGATATTAGTGTCAATAAAATGGAACAGCGCGGACTGTTACACTGCGAAGTTCAGCTTCCACAGTGGCAGATGCCATTAGTGTGTTTGTGTGCTCATCTCAATCTGCGCGAACCAGATCGTATTAAACAGTATCAAACTATATACGATTACATTCAAAGTGAAATAGATCCAGCAAAACCTTTGATTCTGGCTGGAGATTTCAACGACTGGCGACAGCGGTCTTATAATACTCTTGACCCAAAACTGAATCTGCAAGATGCATTTTGTAATTACCACAACGCACCAAAAACTTTTCCTGCACGCTTACCCCTTTTAAGCCTCGATAGAATTTTTATCCGCCATTTAAAAGTACTGGCAGCAAAACCATTAACTGGTCAACCCTGGCAGAAACTATCTGACCACCTGCCCTTGTTTGCCATCATTTCTCCAGAAAACGAAAAAAATTCATCAGCACACTAATCGTACTGCTACAATTAATCAGAAACCATATAGAATAGCAAAAATAAACAAAGGGATAGATAATTAGTTAGTAACTATTTTGTTAACCTTAATACCTTAAATATCAGATTGAATTATGCTCGATTTCTTTACAAGACAAATACTGAGCCTATTTTCATAATAGCTTTCAAGGGTTTCAGCAGCAAAAATGCTTTTTTATACAAAATTTGAAACAATAATATGTTTTCTCATTATGTCTAATTAGCGAATTGCCAGATGCCAAACTGGTATGTGCAGACATCACAAAATATACTGAAGTTTTGCATCAACTCTTTGCTATTTTATTTTTTATTTCTTCTAGTAGTTTGTTTCTATTTATATAAGATTCCAGAAAATTTTCAATTGCAAAAACTCATAAAACCGTATTTAAAATAAACCTGTTAGTAAAAGATTTATCTTTCCAATTGTTTGGTTTTGTCTCGCACTCACTTAATTAAACAAGCATATTCATCCGAATATAATTTTCTCAGTCAGTCCCATCGCTATTTCATTTACCGGCAACCTTTAATTATTTGCACTTAGTGTAATACTGGCTATGTGGCTATTTTAATCTAGACAATACGCCAGATTTCTTTCACCATTATTAATAAAATTATTTTATATTAAAATTTAAATTTAACCATTTAAATTATGATGTTGATATAGGCTTAGGTTTGCCATCCATAAAAATACAATCGGTAAATTTGCTGTCTTCAAATCATTAGAATTCATTGATAAATTTCACTCGGCATACATTGAGCCCATAACCTCATGCCAAACAATAAGATACATGTTAGCTGAATACATTTTAAACACAGTATCTAAGCAATCTATTGATAAATCAAAATTATAATTATTCAGCTAATAACAATGTGCATTTACTCGTTTAATTATCAAACAAACTTCCATGCAACCTCAAAAATCAGAACCTCTTTAGAACAATCTGGAGTCGAAAAGACGATTAGAAGTACCATGTAAAAAGGATTAAAATACCACAATCAATTTCACCAAACCTCACTGGCGGTGATATCAAACTCATTAATACTATTAACAGTATGCTGAGTAATAAAATAATAGGATAGCAATTATGAATTTCCCTCCCCGTATCATGCCAAATACCCGAATGCGAAGAATGCGGCATGATGATTTTTCACGCCGCATGATGCGTGAAACCATCCTAACAGCAAATGATTTTATTTTGCCGGTTTTCGTGCACGAAAAAAGCGGTCGCACTCCGGTCGACTGTATGCCCGGTGTTGAACGGTTATCCATTGATGAATTGTTAAAAGTTGCCGAACAAGCACTTGAACTTGGTGTACCAGTACTGGATTTGTTTGGCGTACCCAATCCAGAATGTAAAACAGCTGACGGACGTGCAGCATGGGATGAAAATGGTATTATCCAGCGGGCTATTCGCGCTTTAAAATCACGCTTTCCTGAATTGGGAGTGATGGCTGATCAGGCTCTTGATCCCTATACCACTCACGGGCAGGATGGATTACCAGATGCAAATGGCTATATTCAAAATGACGAAACAATAGAAGCTATTATAAAACAATCATTATCTCACGCCGACGCAGGTGCAGATATTCTTTCACCAAGTGATATGATGGATGGACGGATTGGTGCCGTACGTGAAGCTCTGGAAGAAAATGGTTTCATCCATACCCGCATTATGTCCTATGCTGCCAAATATGCCTCTGCTTTTTATGGTCCGTTTCGTAGTGCTGTAGGTAGTGCAGGAAATTTGGGTAAAGGGAATAAATATACTTACCAGATGGATCCCGCAAATAGCAATGAAGCACTTCATGAAGTCGCACTGGATATTGCTGAAGGTGCTGACATGGTAATGATTAAACCAGGTATGCCCTATCTGGACATCATACGAAGAGTTAAAGATGAATTTGCTGTACCTACTTATGCATATCAGGTTTCAGGCGAATACGCTATGCTTCAGGCTGCGATACAAAATGGCTGGCTAGATGCGGACAAGGTGATAATAGAAAGCTTACTGGCGTTTAAACGAGCTGGTGCTGATGGCATCCTGACCTATTTCGCACTAGATGCTGCTCAACGGCTCAAACAACAATCCAACGTTTAATTTTTCATTCATCATCAATCCTATAACGATTGCATAGAGCTGTCGTAACCGATCTTCCTCTATAGCTAAGGCCGGCAGCATCCATGCAATCCCAGAACAATCTAAACTCTACTTTTTTCCTCATATTCTGGCTGATCCAAACTACCCTAACACTTAAAAATTTTGATTAAAATTACATCATCATTTACATACTTATTTAATAACTTTGAAACACTCGAATTTACTTTGCGCTATTACAATTTAATTTAAATAATTCTTGGCTCAGCTATAAAATGGCATGTTAATTGCTTTAATGAAAAATGAAATAAGTTAATCTCTATCTAACATTGATACATTAAAAAATTAAATAAAATAGACATCTACATCGATTAAAAACTTTATTTGCTTCGTATTTTAATTAATCTTATCAACCACGTTCATCCTTAGCGATAAAATTACAACACAGCTAATTTTTTTATTACGAAACTATATTTATATAAATTTCCTTAAAATATAATTTGTTACCTTTATTTATAGATTATTTTCTATTTTGAAATACAATCAGCATATTCGATATGCGCAATTAAAATTATAAGAGAACTTATTTTGATATAGATTAATTATTTCTAAGAAAACCAAATTGTAATTCATGTAAATATCATCTTCTTAGATAGCAGCAGGAAGAAAACCAATTTATAATTTTTAGTTATATATCAATTATTTATTCATATACCTAGTAAAGATATTTTCAATTCAGAAATGTAATCCAGTAGCAATAATTGTGTGTTAATAATTGTATTAATATATTAATGTAATTTTTAAGCTTTACACATTTCTTCCCATGTCTATAAAAAAAATAATAATAAATGTATGATTTTTATATAAAATAAAAACAGAAATAAAAACAAGAATAATACTTATTTAACATTCCTTAAATAACATATAGCCACAGGCAATATACAGTTTGCCAACATTGTCTTAAAATAGTAACTCCCGTTTTTTACAAACGTTAATCGTGTTTCCCGTAATGTTGAGGTCGTTACATGAAATTAAGTAAGCTCTCAGGGATAGTATTGACGATGCTGATCGGTTCGCTGTTGTTAAGCGGCTGTGATGCAGCTCTGCTAAACCCTAAAGGCCATATAGGTCAGGAAGAACGCACGCTGATACTGACAGCAATCTGCTTGATGTTGATAGTCGTAATTCCGGTGATTATTATGGCAATTCTCTTCTCTCTGAAATACAGAGAGGGAAGCAATGCCAAATATTCGCCGAAATGGGCGCATTCCAATAAACTCGAGGCCGTAGTTTGGGGCATTCCTATCCTGATTATTCTCATTCTGGGAACAATCACTTGGAAAACCACTCATTCTCTGGACCCGTATCGTCCGCTGGAAAGTGATAAAAAACCAGTAGTAATTGAAGTTATTTCATTAGACTGGAAATGGCTGTTTATTTATCCAGAACAGGGTATTGCTACAGTTAATGAAATCGCTTTTCCGAAAGACACACCGGTGGAATTCAGAATCACTTCCAATACAGTGATGAATTCATTCTTCATCCCCCAGCTGGGTAGTCAGATTTACGCTATGGCCGGTATGCAGACCAAGCTACATCTGGTAGCTGATACTGCCGGTGAATACAAAGGTATTTCATCCAGCTACAGCGGTGCCGGTTTCTCTGGCATGAAATTCACTGCCATTGCTACACCGGATGAAGCCAGCTTCAATCAATGGGTGGAAAAGGTGAAACAGTCGCCAAATACACTTAATGACATGGCTTCATTCAACAAACTGGCTGCGCCTAGCCAATTCCACAAAGTGGAATACTTCTCCAGCGCAAATCCGAGTTTGTACGGCAACGTGATTGCTAAATTTGCCAATCACAATATGCCGGCTACTCTACAGGCCAGTGCCGCCAGCAGTGCTGAGTAAGCTTGCGAGGAAATAAACAATGTTCGGAAAATTATCTTTAGATGCGATACCGTTCCATGAACCAATTGTCATGGTAACGATTACAGCCATCATCGTCATAGGTTTGGCGTTGGTGGGTGCAATTACGTATTTTCATAAATGGACTTATCTGTGGAAAGAATGGTTTACCACAGTTGACCACAAACGTATCGGTATCATGTACATCATTGTCGCAGTCGTGATGTTGGTACGTGGTTTCGCCGATGCTGTGATGATGCGTAGCCAGCAGGTACTTGCTTCCTCTGGTACCAGTGATGGCTTTCTGCCGCCACATCACTATGATCAGATTTTCACCGCCCACGGTGTAATCATGATTTTCTTTGTAGCGATGCCATTTGTTATTGGTTTGATGAACTTCGTCATTCCGTTGCAGCTAGGCGCGCGCGATGTGGCTTATCCATTCCTAAATAATCTGGGTTTCTGGTTTACCGCTGTCAGTGTGGTGCTGGTTAACCTGTCACTGGGTCTGGGCGAATTTGCCCAAACTGGCTGGCTGGCTTATCCACCGCTGTCTGGATTGGAATTCAGCCCTGGAGTTGGTGTAGATTACTGGATATGGAGTCTGCAGATATCGGGTATAGGTACTACGGTAAGTGCGGTTAACTTTATCGCTACCATACTGAAAATGCGTGCCCCTGGCATGACTATGATGAAAATGCCTATCTTTTGCTGGGCTTCTTTCTGTAGCAATATTCTGATTCTGACTTCTTTCCCGATTTTGACTGCATCTGTAGCGATGCTGACATTAGACCGTTACCTTGGCACCCACTTCTTTACCAATGAACTGGGCGGTAACATGATGATGTATATCAACCTGATTTGGGCATGGGGTCATCCAGAAGTTTATATTCTGATTCTGCCAATTTTCGGTGTGTATTCAGAAGTAACTGCTACATTCTCACGTAAAACCATGTTCGGCTATACCTCAATGGTATGGGCCACCGTGTGTATCACCATCTTGTCTTTCATCGTATGGTTGCACCACTTCTTTACCATGGGTTCTGGTGCCAACGTTAATGCGTTCTTTGGTATCGCCACTATGATTATTTCCATTCCGACTGGGGTGAAAATATTCAACTGGTTGTTTACTATGTATGAAGGCCGTATTTCTTTCCATGTCCCAATGCTGTGGACGGTAGGCTTTATTATTACTTTCTCCGTAGGTGGTATGACCGGCGTACTGTTAGCTGTACCAGGTGCCGACTTTGTACTGCATGGCAGTCTGTTTTTGGTAGCCCACTTCCATAACACTATTATCGGTGGTGTGGTATTCGGTCTGTTTGCAGCGCTCAACTACTGGTTCCCGAAAGCATTTGGCTTCAAGCTGAATGAAACATGGGGTAAACGCGCCTTCTGGTGTTGGTTTATCGGCTTCTTTGTTGCGTTTATGCCGTTATATGCACTGGGCTTTATGGGCATGACCCGTCGTTTGAGCCAGCACATTGACCCAGCTTTCCACACGTTGCTGTGCGTAGCTGCTGCTGGTGCTGCCATCATTGCTCTTGGTGTGGTATGCATGGTGATTCAGGTAGTGGTTTCCTGCATACATCGTAAAGAAAATCTAGATGTGACCGGCGATCCATGGGATGGCCGCACACTAGAATGGTCTACTTCTTCTCCAGTACCTTTCTACAATTTCGCTATTCAGCCTCAAGTTGAATCCCGTGATGCATTCTGGGACGAAAAGGAAAAAGGTATTGCGTATAAGAAACCAGCTAAATATGAAGAAATTCATATGCCGAAAAATACAGCTGCCGGTCTGGTTATCGGTGTATTCTCCCTGATTTTCGGTTTTGCCATGATTTGGCATATCTGGTGGATGGCCATCATTGGCTTCGCTGGCATGATTATTAGTCTCATTGCCAAGAGCTTCGACACCGACGTGGATTACTACGTACCGGTTGCTGAAATTGAAGCCATTGAAAGCAAACGTTTTAATGAATTAACTAAAGCAGGACTGAAATAATGTCAACTGAAACCTTGATTCACGGTAAGGCGCCTGAACACGCTCACCACGACAACGGTTCACTGAAGGTATTCGGGTTCTGGATTTACCTGATGAGTGACTTGATTTTGTTCTCTTGTCTGTTTGCCACCTATATCGTGCTCCTGCCGGGCACGGCTGGTGGCCCAAGCGGCAAAGACATTTTCGAGCTCCCTTTTGTGCTGGTAGAAACTTTTGCTCTGTTACTGAGTTCCATTACATACGGCTTTGCTGTACTGGCAATGAATCGCAATAATCAGAGTCAGGTTTTGTTGTGGCTGGTTATAACCTTTGTATTCGGTGCCTGCTTCATCGGGATGGAGCTGTATGAATTCCATCACCTGATTACACATGGTATGGGACCGGATCGCAGTGGATATCTGTCTGGCTTTTTTGCTCTGGTAGGTACCCATGGTCTGCACGTTACCGCCGGTCTGATCTGGATGGCAGTTCTGATGATTCAGGTTGCTTCGCGTGGTCTGACTAGTGTTAACCGTACGCGTATTAACTGCCTGAGCCTGTTCTGGCACTTTCTGGACATCGTGTGGATTTGCGTGTTCTCAATTGTATATCTGATGGGGGTAGCGTTATGAGTCAGTCAAACCATCAAGACCATATTCCACAACATGGCAGTGCTAAAAACTACGTCATTGGTTTTATCCTGTCGGTGGTATTAACTCTGATTCCGTTTCTGATGGTCATGAATCATGCAGCAGACAAGAAAACTTTGTTTGCGGTGATTGTGATTACAGCTGTATTACAGCTTATTGTTCAGTTGGTATGTTTCCTCCATTTGGGCAGTAATCCAGAAGAACGCTGGAATCTAATTTCATTTATTTTCACCGCAATTGTGATTGTATTGCTGGTAGGCCTTTCCATTTGGATTATGTGGAGCCTGAATGCAAACATGGTGTTAGGTTAAAGGCAGTTCATGATTAAGCCATACCTGCAAGTAACTAAACCAGGTATTATCGTCGGCAACCTGATTTCGGTTGTCGGCGGGTTTTTGCTGGCTTCCAAAGGCAGCATTAACGGTTTCCTGCTAATTCTTACTCTGCTGGGCGTGTCTCTGGTAGTAGCTTCTGGCTGTGCGTTCAATAACCTGATTGACCGTGATATCGATCCGAAGATGGAACGTACCAAGAATCGTGTTCTAGTACGAGGGCTTGCCTCTGCACGGGTGACCTTTGCATTAGCCACGATACTGGGTATTGCTGGGTTTATTGTGCTCTATTTTGGTGCTAACCCGTTGGCCATGTGGTTATCTGTAATGGGCTTTGTGGTTTATGTAGGGATTTATAGTCTCTATATGAAACGGCATTCTGTTTACGGTACCCTTATTGGCAGTCTGTCAGGTGCCGCACCTCCAGTGATTGGTTATTGTGCAGTAAGCAATAATTTTGATGCTGGTGCACTTATTCTGCTAGCGATTTTCAGTCTCTGGCAAATGCCACATTCCTACGCTATTGCGATTTATCGCTTTAAGGATTATCAGGCAGCCAATATTCCGGTTTTGCCAGTGGTAAAAGGTATTGCGGTAGCCAAACACCATATCACGTTTTATATCATTGCTTTTATGTTTGCGACACTGATGCTGTCTATAGGTGGTTATGCCGGATACAAATATCTGGTGGTGGCTGCTGCGGTCAGTGTATGGTGGCTGTGTATGGCACTATCTGGTTATAAAGCGCAGAATAATGACCGTATATGGGCACGTAAACTGTTTGTATTTTCGATTATAGCTATCACTACCTTAAGCATTATGATGTCGGTAGATTTCATGACACCGGCCTCTCCTACTGTATTAAGCTTGGCTGGTTGATACCGTAAACATGAATACATAATAATACGCAAACCACCCCAACCTGCCTTTGTTTCTTTTACAATAGGCAGGTTTTTCTTTTAAGCTGTAATCAATATGAATTCCAACAATAATGATACACACATGAACTTTGCCGAAAGGCGAGCAACATGGGGATTAGGAGCGGTTTTTTCATTGCGCATGCTGGGCATGTTTATGGTTTTGCCGGTACTGACCACTTATGGAATGACATTACAAGGAGCCAATGAAAGCCTGATCGGGCTGGCTATTGGTATTTATGGCCTGATGCAGGCGTTACTACAGATTCCTTTTGGCTTATGGTCAGACCGTTTTGGACGCAAGCCACTGATTGTGGGCGGTTTGATAATCTTCACTCTGGGCAGCATCATTGCCGCTGTAACCACCTCAATCTGGGGCGTGATTTTGGGACGAGCTTTACAGGGTAGCGGCGCAATTGCCGCAGCCGTAATGGCTTTACTTTCAGATTTAACTCGTGAACAGAATCGCACTAAAGCGATGGCTTTTATCGGCATCAGCTTTGGCATAACATTTGCATTGGCCATGGTATGTGGCCCAATTATCACACATGCATTTGGTTTACACGGTCTATTTTGGGTCATTGCCTCACTGGCAGTAATCGCTATTGCACTGACTTTATTTTTTGTACCTGTGAGCGATGTTCATGTGCTCAATCGTGAATCTGGTATCGTGAAGGGTAGCTTTGGCACTCTACTGCATAATGCACCCTTACTCAAGCTAAACATAGGTATTTTTTGTCTGCATTTTCTACTGATGTCTACCTTTGTTGCTCTGCCTTTGCAACTTGAACAAGCAGGATTTCCAGCATCCAAACACTGGCAAATTTATTTATACACAATGCTGATTGCATTTATTACGGTATTGCCACCGATCATTTATGCAGAAAGTAAGCGCCGGATGAGACGAGTTTTTATCATATGCGTTGCCGGTCTGATGCTTGCAGAAACAGTTTTATGGCTGGCCAATGTTTCCTTTTGGTCCCTAATTTTAGGTGTATTGTTGTTTTTTATTGCGTTTAATTTGATGGAAGCCTTGCTGCCATCTTGGGTAAGCAAAGAAGCGCCTGCCGGTTTTAAAGGCACAGCAATGGGCATTTACGCTACGGGACAGTTTCTCGGAGTAGCCTGCGGTGGCACCATCGGAGGCTGGCTGGCTGCACATTGTGGTGCTCATTCAGTTTTTTTGTTTGGTACAGGATTAGCTGTGGTGTGGTTGCTGCTAAGTTTTACTATGCAGGAACCACCCTATCTGGCTAGTCTGCGCTTGACGCTGGGCAGCAATCAGATTTTGCCCGAAAATGCACGCCAACAATTATTGCAGCAGAATGGTATTAGCCAAGTTTTGATTGTGCCTGAAGAACACAGTATCTACATTAAAATTGACAGTAAAATTACCAGCCGCCAACAGTTGGAAGTTTTTATCAACTCCATCTGCAGATAGGTATCTATTAACAAGACGGTTTTTCCGTATCCGGCTCATAGTTTAAATTAAAATAGCTGCCAGAATAAAACTTACGCTAATTATTTATTTCTAAACAGTTTTATTTTTAGACTTGGCCGGATTTTATGGCGTTCAATATTGATAATTTCTTTCTACCATTTCTCACAGGAATGAAGAATTTATGCCTGCTCAAAGGCCTGCATAATTTCCTGTGCTAGCACAATCTGGCTATCAACTACTTTTGTAGCACCAGCTTGGATAAATAATTGCTTATCCTGTTCATATCGGCTAAACGTCACGATTTGCAATTGAGGATTGAGTGCCAGTGCAGCTTTGATAATTGAAACAATCTCTGTTTTATTTTGGATGGTAATAATCAAATTTCTGGCTTCGGACACAAATACTGCATCAAGCATACCATCAGATAAAGCGTGTCCGTAAGCCACTGGTATCTGACGTGCTCGTAGTTCTGTTACCACGTCAAGCCGGTTTTCCTGAACATATACCGTTTCATTCTGAGTATGCAAATGCCTGATAATTTCCTGCCCTACCGGACCAGCACCAACAAGGACGGTATGATTGCTTACAGCTGGCGCAACAGCCATGTCTTCATCAACAAAATAAATCGATACCGGTTTAATGGGAGCAGCCACTTTTGCATGAGGCTTATCAGACATCATTCCGCTGTCAATCACGCCTGGTGCTGCTGAGGTAGCCTGTTGATTCTGTTTTTCTAGATACCGGTTAAGCCAGACAAACAGAAAAGGATTACAAATAATGGAAATCAGGGCACTCCCTAATATCAAATCGCTGGCCAAGGGAGGCAATATTTTGTATACCGACCCTAAGCTGGCTATCATAAAAGAAAACTCCCCAATCTGCGCCAATGCTACGGCAATGGTTAATGCTGTTTGTGGCGGATAACCAAATACACGCACAATCAGAAATGCGCCTGCACTTTTGCCGATTACCACAACCAGCAGGGTTGCTATGAGCAATAAGGGTTCACGAATAATAATACTGGGGTCAAACAGCATCCCTACTGAAACAAAGAACAAAACTGTAAAAAATTCTCTCAATCCGCTCGAAGCATCTTCAGCTGTGTGATTCATACTGGTTTCACTGATGATGGCTCCAGCAAAAAACGCACCCAGTGCAAATGAGACACCGAAAAGATAATTGGCTAATATGGCGCAACCCAGTGCTACGGCTATAACCGCCAACCGGAATAGCTCTGGACTACCGGTGCCTACTACACGCTGTAAGGACCAGGGTATGAGACGGCGCCCCAGAAACAGCATCACTACCACAAACGCAATAATCTGAACACTGGTTTTGCCTAGTAAATAAAATAAATCAGCACCCGAAACACTTCCTTGTCCTGATAATACCGGCGCAAGCGCCGGAATCATGACCAGCACAAACACCATGGCTATATCTTCCACAATGAGCCAGCCAGTGGCAATGCGTCCTTGCGTAGAATCCCCCAGATGCCAGCGCTGCAAAGCAGCTATTAAAACTACCGTAGAAGCACAAGATAAAGCCAGCCCAAACACAATTCCGGCACCAGAGCTCCAGCCGGCCAGCCATGCCAATAGCCAGCCTAACAGGGTAGCCAGTGCAATCTGTATCAGTGCTCCAGGAATGGCAACACGTTTGACTGCAAGCAAATCGCGGATAGAAAAATGTAAACCCACTCCAAACATGAGCAAAATTACGCCCAACTCTGCCAGCTGCTGAGATAAATGCATATCAGCAGTAAAACCTTTGGTGTACGGTCCGACAATAATCCCTGCAAAAAGGTAGCCAACCAAAGGTGGCATACGTAATTTGTGGGCTATATAACCGAGTATAAAAGCAAAAAATAATCCGCCTACAATGGTTTCTACCAGTGGAAATGAGTGGTGCATTGATTTCTCAGGGTAATAATCAGTAATAGTAAGTAATCTATATTAACGGATAATTTTTGATAAATAAAAGCTTTTCTCAGCTTTTCATATATAATTAGCGTTTTTTATCTAATCTTTGCATATATTATAGTTAAGTATCCCCATTTATTAATTGCATTAATGAAGGGGACATCAAATTGTACTTATTTCGAAGCCATATTCCGTATTCTTAGTTGAATATGGAAATATTATTTTTCTGCGCGAAATAGTTAAAATTTTTTAAATTTGTGTCTGCCTTGTACTTAATAAGGTTAGTTAAATTTACTATAATATTGGTTTAGGAAAGTTTTATTAATGACTATAAACAGGATACCGCCGGTAGTTGCCTATCCGGGTAAAAGCGCTTTGTTTATTACGCTTGGCATTAAGGACAATGAAACAGCAGTTGCTGAAGTTCTTGATTTTATCACCGGTTTTTCAGCTTTAATACGCAGTCTACATGGCCGTTTTCATGATGAACATTTCAATGCGTTAATGGGGATTGGTTCGGATGCGTGGGACAGATTGCGTCCAGCGAAACCCAAACCGAAAGAGCTAGTGCCTTTTACTGAAATCAAAGGTGCTAAGCATACTGCTGTGGCCACACCAGGCGATTTATTTTTCCATATTCGTGCAGACCGTCAGGATATTTGCTATGAAATGGCCGCAATGATCCATGAAATTCTGGGAGAGGCCACTTATCCGATAGATGAGGTCAGCGGATTCCGTTATCTGGATGGGCGTGCCATTATTGGTTTTGTCGATGGTACTGAAAATCCTGACGACGAACGCAAAATGGATTATGCCGTGGTTGGTGATGAAGATCCGCTGTTTCGTAACGGTAGCTATGCTTTCACTCAGAAATACCTGCACAATATGCAGGCATGGCGACAATTATCAGTTGAGGAACAAGAAAAAACTATCGGTCGGCGCCGATTCAATGATATTGAACTTTCCGATGAGGAAAAACCGCAGACAGCTCATAACAATGTCAGCAAAGTTTATGATGCTGAGGGTAATGAACTAAAAATAGTTCGCGCAAATGTTGCTTTTGCCCATCCATCGAAAAATGAATATGGTACATTCTTTATTGGCTATGCCCGTTCATTTGCTGTTACCCGTCAGATGGTTAAACAAATGTTCACCGGTAATGCAGAAGGACATGTCGATCGTCTGCTGGATTTCAGTACCCCAGTGAGCGGCAGTCTATACTTCATACCTTCTCCTGATTTAATGGATGAATTTGATTCGTAAGTTACTTTTGCATGTTTTATTCAAGGGGAACCTGCTCGAAACTGCGACAGATTCGGTTTAACTCTAATTTATAACATCATCTCAATAAAGGAAAACTGTTTGCATGGGTAGTGTACTTTTTTTACAGGCCATCACCGTTATTTTTTCGTTGTCCATAGTCACAACGCTATTAAATAAACGGTTGTTTGATATGCCACAGGCCATCGGTGTGCCGATTGTTTCCGCAATTCTTGTATTCGCTCTGCAATGGGGTATGAATTTGTTCGGACGCAATCATTTTATTCATGTGGATATCCAGGCGTTGAAAGCTGCGGTTGGCCATATTAATTTTTATGATTTTCTGGTTAACGGTGTAATCTGTTTTATCCTGACTTCTTCTGCCCTCAAATTCAAGATTTCCGATTTAAAACGCTACTGGCGTCAGATATTAATTTTAGCCACTCTGGGTTTGCTGTTGTGTTCCGTACTGTTTGGCGGGCTGCTTTATGCTTTCCAGTTTCTGGTAGGAGATTATGTCCCGCTGCTCGTGCTGCTACTACTTGGTTCTGCCCTCGGTGCCACTGACCCTATCGGTATCAAGGGCGTACTGAGCTCAGTCCGCACACCTCGGCATCTGATGGTTAAGCTGGAAGGTGAATCTTTATTCAACGATGCAATGTGTATCGTGGTGTTTATGACCATTTTAACGCTGATTAACGGCCAGCATGTATCACCCATAGGTGTGATTGAGAATTTCTTCTATGAAATTATTGTAGCCGTGATTATCGGTTTTATCTTTGGTATCGGCGCATTACGCCTGCTACACGGTAAACATGAAAATGAATCACTGATTTTAGCCACTGCCCTGCTCGCTTCTGGTTCATATCTGGTAGCCTATTTTGCCCATGCTTCCGGCCCAATTGCCTGCGTGGTTGGTGGTCTGATTGTCGGTAATAAATGGCAGGAAGTATTGCAGAAAAAAGAAATAGATGATGTTAATAATTTCTGGCATGCGGTAGAAGGGATCATCAATTCTTTCCTATTTACCCTGATTGGTCTGGAACTTTTTATTGTAGACATGAGCAAAACGCTGGTTATCGGCGGTATTGTTGCATTCGTGTTACTACATCTGAGCCGCTTTATCGGCAATATTCTGGCCTTTATGCTGTTTCCTAAAGTGCATAAGAAAAGCTACCACGGCAGCCTGACCATTCTGTCATGGGGTGGTGTGCGCGGCGGTATTTCTCTGGCTTTGATTCTAGCCGTAGCCAATATGCCGGCATTGGCGAAATACAGTGATATTCTTGTTGGTTATACTTTTATCTGTGTATTGCTATCAGGTGTAGTATGTGGTCTGGGGTTACCGGAAGTATTGAATGCGTTTTATTACAATCCAGACGAGCCGAAAACCGGTTTTCGCGGCTGGTATCAGCGTCAGTGTCATCGTTTTAACCGCAGTGGTGTGATGTATACTATTGAAGATCGGTCTGATGGTTCAGAATATATTTCTGTTTATAATCCGATTGCTGTAGCTACCGCTGCTGCTGACCCGAGTGAAGAGATTGCTCTGACACCAGAAGAATTAAAACAGAAAGTAGACAAATTGGAAAATCCGGATAATTTTTAATCCGAATCTAAAAATGCCGGCTTGATTAAGCCGGCATTTTTATTAAGTGTTTATTAAGCTATATAAGCCAAACTTTATTTATTTCAATTGTGCCTCTATAAATTCTCGTACTGCTGCGGCATCGTTATCCATGATGGTAACACGCTGTGGTAAATCTTCCAGCCCAGCCAAATTATCTGGCCGCGGGATTTTGACATTATCACCTACGGCTTCATGGATGGTCTGGGCAAACTTAGCTGGCTGTGCTGTTTCTAGACAAACAATAATTTCACCAGCTTCGCGCAATTGCCGTGCAACTTTTACACCATCAGCAGTATGCGGATCTATTAGCTCGCCGTCTTCTGCATAAACTTGTGCAATAGTATGCAGACGGTCAGTATGTGTGCTTTTACCAGCAGCAAAGCCATACTGTTTGTGGATTTTGTCGAGCAATGGGCTTAGGTCAAACCCGCTGCCAGTGGCTACCTGTTGCCAGAGCTGCTGCACTTTAGTGCCATCGTGGTCCAGCAAGTCATATATAAAGCGTTCGAAATTTGAAGCTTTGGAAATATCCATCGAAGGGCTGGAGGTAACAAAAGTATGTGCTGCATCCCGCGGACGATAATGACCAGTATTAAAAAATTCGTTCAATACATCATTTTCATTGGTGGCAACTATCAGACGGTGAATGGGCAGACCCATACTTCGCGCAATATGTCCGGCCAGTACATTACCGAAATTACCGCTTGGTACGCAAAATGATACTTTCTGCTCGTTACTGTTGGTGGCAGCAAAATAGCCTTTAAAATAATACACCACTTGCGCCACTATCCTGCCCCAGTTAATCGAATTAACCGTACTCAGATGGTAATCTGCCTTGAAAGCATGATCATTCTGTAAAGCTTTCACAATGTCCTGACAATCGTCGAACATACCTTTGATAGCGATATTGAATATATTGTCATCCTGCAAGCTGTACATTTGTGCACGCTGAAAATCGCTCATTTTGCCAAAGGGCGATAACATGAACACATTTACTCTGTCTTTACTCCTCAAGGCATATTCAGCTGCAGAACCAGTATCACCGCTGGTGGCACCGATAATATTGAGATAACGGTTTTCACGTCCAAGCACATATTCAAAGAGATTGCCCAATAACTGCATGGCCATATCTTTAAAAGCTAGTGTAGGGCCGTTTGATAGCGCTTGAATATTGACACCGTCATGCAACGTTCTCAGAGGCGTAATTTCATCGTTACCAAATACATCTGCAGTATAGGTTTTGCTAATGATTGTCTGTAAATCCGCTTTAGGTATGTCAGTAGCAAATAAGCTGATGATTTGCAGAGCCAGCTCAGCATAGCTCAATGAGCGCCAGTCATGCAGAGTAAATGCATCGATATGTGGATAGCTTTGTGGCAGTAACAATCCACCATCATCAGCCAGCCCCGCCATTAATGCCTGACTAAAGCTTTTTGGTGCTGTCTGCCCTCTGGTACTAATGTATTTCATTGTTTCTCCTGTATGATTCTGAAATCATATCTGAACCATAGTTAATAACGCTGCATTCCGTAGCTGCATTTTTCAGCCTCTGATGCAATTAATACACTTACATTCTGCTGGCGATTTTGTGGATTGACCATTTTGATTACTTCTTCGATGCTGAACTTACGTTTGTTTTGCTCAGCAATACAACTACAATACTGTTTACTCACTCCAGAAAGGTCAATTGTACCGAGTCCACGGATAAGCAGTGGCTTACTCAGCTGAAGCTGACACTCATTATTAATCATGTAACCAGCTATGCCGGAGATCAGTCCGTATTCTGCTTTTTTATCATATTGAATACCGACCCCTATCACTACCACTACAAAAACCAGCAGAAACAATATTTTATTCATGAATTTTTGTCAGTTGCATTATAATCAAACCCGAATACAACCACCCTTTTTTAAGATATGTAATCACACGATTATACACGCAATGTAAAATCTGAATAGCGGGCAAACTTCTTTCAATCAGGTACAATATCTTACACGAATTGCCGTGTACAGAATGACACGATATGGATTTATTTAATCAAAAACCTTTAGCCCCACTGGCAGAACAGTTACGTCCGCAGAATCTGGATGAAGTGATCGGCCAGCAACATCTGATTGGTGAGGGTAAACCATTACGGGTCGCAGTTGAAACTGGACATCTACACTCTATGCTGTTGTGGGGTCCTCCTGGCGTAGGTAAAACCACACTGGCACGCATTCTGGCACAGAGTTTCAATGCTCAGTTTATTCCATTGTCAGCGGTTTTTTCCGGTGTCAAGGAAATTCGTGCGGCGGTCGAAAAGGCGCAGCTGGCATTACAACATGGTCAGCGCACTATATTGTTTGTAGATGAAGTACATCGCTTTAATAAATCTCAGCAGGATGCATTTTTACCCTATGTAGAAAACGGTCTTTTCACATTTATTGGCGCCACCACTGAAAACCCCTCTTTCGAAGTGAATCCAGCTCTTTTAAGCCGCTCACAGGTTTATACGCTGCATTCGCTCAGCATTGAAGAATTAAAACAGCTTCAGCAGAAAGTATTCAGTCTGCAGGCTTTCAAAACATTCAGTATTGATGAGGATGCTCAGACACTCATTCTCAACAGTGCCGACGGTGATGGTCGGCGTTTTCTAAATCTTCTGGAACAATTAATTCACACTGCACAGGCTCAGCAGCAAAGTGTTATCAGTGCAGCATTAACGGCCAGTAGTCTTGGCACACAGCTGCGTCGCTTCGATAAAGGTGGTGACAGCTTCTACGAACAGATTTCTGCTTTACATAAGTCTGTACGTGGTTCCCATCCTAATGCCGCTATTTACTGGTTTTCACGCATGCTCGATGGTGGCGCAGACCCGCGCTATCTGGCAAGGCGCATTATCCGTATGGCGTGGGAGGATATCGGGTTGGCAGATCCTCGGGCAATGCAAATAGCGAATGATGCTGCCCTCACTTATGAGCGTCTGGGCAGCCCCGAAGGCGAACTAGCTCTAGGGCAGGCTGTATTGTATCTAGCCTGTGCTGCCAAAAGTAATGCAGGATATATGGCTTATAATGAGGCACGTGCATTTGTTAAACAGCATCCCTCCAGTGAAGTGCCTGTACATTTGCGCAATGCATCTACTAAGCTGATGAAAGAGCTGGGTTATGGCAGAGAATACCGTTATGCACACGATGAACCCAATGCTTATGCAGCTGGTGAAACTTATATGCCAGACGGTATGGAAGAACCGTCTTTTTATCAGCCAGTAGCACGCGGGCTGGAAATTAAAATCGCGGACAAGCTGGCATTTTTACATAATCTGGACGAAGAGGCCGGTCAGAATGCAAACAAATAAGCAATCACTTTGTACACTTGAAACCCAGCCATTTGGCTTGATAGATGGAGACAGCGCCACACTATGGACATTGTCCAATAGCAACGGCATGAAGGTATCGATAATGGATTTTGGTGCCATTATTACTTCAATTGTAATACCAGACCGAGACGGCAATTCAGTGGAATGTGTACTGGGCTTTGATAATGCTGAAGACTATGCCAGCAATAGCTATCGAGCCAACAATCCGCATCTGGGAGCAGTAATCGGGCGACATGCTGGCCGTATCAGCCATGCGAAAGCAAAGCTAAATCAGGAATGGATTCAGTTGTCACCCAATCAGGGCGAGCATCACATGCATGGCGGATTTTGCGGCTTCGACCAGAAATGGTGGACAGTGCATACCACGCACACAGATGACGAATGTGCTTCCATCACGTTGCAATTATTCAGCGCCGATGGAGAAGAAGGCTATCCCGGCAATCTGAACGTTCAAGTTTGTTATACTCTGACAGCTAATAATGAGTTAAATGTTGATTTCAGCGCTGAAACAGACCGAGATACGTTGATTAATCTTACTCAACACAGTTATTTTAATCTGGCTTTGCGAGAAAATACTGTCAGCGAGCATCAGTTATGGTTGTTACCTATGGAAGTAATTGATACAGATGCAGATATGATGCCTACTGGTGAGGTTTCTAAGGCACCAGCAGCTCTGGATTTCCATTCTGCCCGCCCTATTGGCAATAGTGTAATTGATACTGCCTATATCTTACCTCCTCATTCCAATCAAAGCATTGTAGCGAGTATTAGCGCGCCAGATACGGGACTTTCAATGGCGGTTAAAACTGATGCACCGGTAATGGTGGTTTATAACGCCCAGCATCTAACAAAACAACCGATACCGCAACGTAAAGCACTGCAACCATTTGCTGCCATCTGTTTTGAACCGCAGGGTTATACCGATGCAGCAAACCAGCCAGCTTTTCCCAATAATATTCTCCGGGCCGGGACTACATATAAACAGCATATCAGCTATATATTTAGCCGCAATCCTATCCAACCCATATGTAGTTAACCCTACTTAGACCTACACCTGCTGGATGAAGGCAAATTAAGGTGTAAAATCTTTGATTGCTAAACAGAGTAAATCCAGTTCGACTAAGGACCATATCGGTACATTGCTCGTGATAAAATGAATACGTCTTTTACCAACCCATATTGCTTAGCATGAAATGGAATGATATTCAGGCCATAGCATTCGATCTTGATGGTACGCTGGTCGATTCAATTGCCGATTTGTGTGCAGCGGCCAATCATATGCGTGCCGAAATGAATCTGGCACCCTTACCCGCAGAAGAACTCACCAGCTACGTAGGCGATGGTTTGTCTAGTCTGGTGCATCGGGCGCTCAGTGGAAGTAAAGACGGACAGGCTGATGAAGCTAGCTGGGCACAAGGTTTTACTGCATTTATTGCTTATTACCGTACTCATCTAAGTGTTCATACCCGTCCCTATCCTGAGGTTGAAACCGCACTAGCTCTATTTCGTAACAGGGGATTACCCTTAGCGGTAATTACTAATAAAAATGAAATTCTTGCAGTGGAATTATTGTGCGAACTGGGACTGGCCGATTCTTTTAGTTTAGTGGTAGGTGGTGACACACTGAGTGAAAAGAAACCCTCCCCTATGCCCTTATTGCACACAGCCGAAGTATTAGGTGTTGCTATTCAGAATTTATTAATGGTGGGTGATTCAGCAAATGACATTCTTGCAGCCAAAGCTGCCGGTGCCTTAAGCTGTGGCGTAACTTGGGGCTATGCCGATATGGGACTACTGGCACAAAACCCCGATACCAAACCAGATATCATTATTGACCATCTGCCTCAGATTGATGATGGCATGCGGCATCATGGCGATAGTGAAATCCGCGCATGAAACCAAAAATCAGCTTACGCGGCCGTGCCATTGCTATATTGGCACGGCAAGAAATCAGCCGTGCTGAGCTGACACGTAAATTACGCCCGCATGTAGAAGAAAACGATGATATTGAATCTTTGCTAGATGAACTAGCCGAGCGGCACTGGCAATCTGATGCTCGCTATGCGGAAACCTACATCAACAGTAAAAGCCGTATACACGGCAATCTGCGATTACAGCAAAGCCTTAAACAAAAAGGAGTTAAAGCGGAGCTGATTGCCGATTATCTGCCAAACAAAGCGGAACAAATCAGTAATGCAGTCGCTGTTTTACAAAAAAAATATCGCCGGCCTCCATCTGATTTAAAAGAAAAGCACAAATATATGCATTTTCTAGCCTATCGTGGATTTAGCATGGATATTATCAATACAGCTATGCATCGTGCTTGGGAAGAGAGTATTCTTCCAGAGGAAGAGTTTTGGGAATAGCGTATAAAAGGCAATAAAAAAATTGATGGGTTTGATGAAAAAAGCTGAATTAGTTACGCGCTCAGTTTTTGGCAAATCGCGATAATTAAAAAGTCCGGTAATTGGCCGGACTTTTTAATTATTGACAGACTATATCAATGCAGACTGACATCTTCACGTTTCACTTTGTCATTACTGGTGCCGGTAGGTTTGGTTGACCAGTAACCTGCAAGAAACGAACCGGAAATATTATGCCACAGTGAGAATATTGCTCCGGGAATTGCAGCCATTGGCCCAAAGAAATTCGTGCCTAATACTGCAGCCAGACCTGAGTTCTGCATACCTACTTCCAGTGCAAGGGTACGACAAATGGATTTATCAAAACCAAACAGCCGTCCACCCCAATATCCACCAATCAGCCCCAAACCATTGTGCAGAATTACGCCAAATACAACAATAGCTGTTTCAATCCCTATTTTATCACTGCTCAGCGAAACTACCGTTGCCAATACAAGGATAATTACGCACATGGTAATCAATGGCAATGAGGGTACAATTTTTTTTACTTGCTGCGGGATAAAATAATTTATCCCCACTCCGATAGCAATCGGTAATGCCACAATAAGCAGAATTTCCTTGAGCATATTCACTACCGGTACAGCAATAGAAGCTGCAATGTACAATTTAGCCAGTAATGGCGTAGCAAAAATACCCACTACAGTAGACAGCGCACTGATAGTTACCGAGAGTGCAACGTCCCCTTTAGACAGAAATACCATAACGTTGGAGGCAGTACCACTGGCTACGCATCCTACCAGCACCATGCCTGCTTGCAATTCCGGCGACATGTTAAGCAATCTGGCTATCAGCCAAGCAGCCAACGGCATAATCAGATAATGCAGGCCAATACCGGCCACGATTGGTGCCGGCCGTTTTAATACACGGGTAAAATCGGCTATTTTCAGCGTCATGCCCATGGAAAGCATTACCAGCATCAGCATTTCTGAAATATAAGGTTTCAGGGGTGCGAAAACAGCAGGATTCAGATAGGCGAAGATAGAACATAAGGCTGCCCACAGTGGGAACAGCCTTGTAATGATAGCAATCACGAGAATTTTCTCATGTAATAACAGTAATCAGCTTAGGCAGCCATTGCTTTGATTTTGGCAGCCAGACGGCTTTTATGACGTGCAGCTTTGTTTTTATGGAAAACACCTTTATCAGCAATGCGATCAATCACTTTAACGCTTTCGCTGTAAGTAACCTGAGCAGCGGCTTTATCACCAGCTTCAACAGCTTTCAATACTTTTTTAACCGCAGTGCGAAAAGCGGTACGCAAGCTTGCGTTGTGAGCACGTTGTTTTAGTGCCTGACGAGCGCGCTTACGAGATTGTGCACTATTGGCCATCAATATCTCCTAACATACATATACAAATCATGAAACGCCGAATTTTAATGACTTCGCAGCATAAATGCAAGTGCCCTTGTTGTTTTTTAGCTGGCTTCGGCTGGTGGCAAGTAATTAAGATTACTTAGCTTACTCGTGTTTTTCGTCCTTGATGATGGCATTTTCCGGCAGCTGGCGGAAGTAATCACTATGCCAGTATGCTTGTGTACCTTCACGTATCAGTACCAAGCATACGGCAGCCAGAGGTAGCGCCAGCAGCATGCCTACAAAGCCCAGCAACTGTCCAAAAGCCATTAAGGAAAAAATTACCCAAAAAGGTGACAGACCAATGCGGTCACCGACAATTTTCGGCGTAACGAAAAAACTTTCCAGAAACTGGCCAATTGCAAACACGCCCCATACCATCAGTAGTCCTGTCCAGCCATTAAACTGCAATAAAGCTGCCAGCGTAGCCAGCAACAATCCGGTAAATGCACCCAGATATGGTACAAATACCAGCAAGCCAGCCACCATGCCAATCGCAAATCCTGATTCTAGTCCTACCAGAGCGAGTCCCAAACCATATACCAGTCCCATAATGACCATCACTAATAATTCACCGCGCAGAAATTCACCCAGCACAGTATCCATATTAGTGGAAATGCGATTGTAAACCGGAAGGGCTCGGCGAGGAATCAGGTGGCGGATACCGGCTGTCCAGCGGTTCCAGTCGAGTAGAAAGTAGTACAACAGGAATGGCAATAACAACAGATTGGTTATCCATTCCACCATGCCGCTGCCATGCTGCCATACTACTGGTAACACTTTCGAAGCAGCATCCTTAATGCTGGCATTGTGGGTTTGAATCCATTGACCAACATAGCGGGACATATAATCAGCATCCCAGCGCAGGCGAATATGAAAAGTCTGATTCAGCCACGGAACCAGTTTATGATGAACCCAATTGAGAAAATCTGGAAGCTTTTCATAAATGCTGTCGAGCAGGTTAATCAGCATTGGTACGACAATCAGTAGCAATACCACGATTACACTCAGCCCTAGCAGCATCACGAGCATGGCTGCAATAGAGCGTGGGATCTTCAAACGGCGCAATTTTTCTACCAGCGGATTAAGAATATAGGCCAGAACCCCTGCTGCTACAAAAGGCATTAATATCGGTTTTAGTCCGATAAACAAACTGATGGTGGCCAGTAGTACTAGCGCGCCAATAATCCATGGAGTAACAGGAGAATGTTTTTTGCTGTTGATATTCATTAAATATACTCTTGCTGATTAAAAAATAAGCTTGCAGCAATAATCAGGCAGTAACCTGCCTTTTATTATTCTAATAATAACTGAATAAATAACGTTCTGAAATAATTTATCTGCAGAGGTGATTATATCTGTAAATATTACGTAATGATAATTGAATAAGCTATCTCATCGATTTCTATCCTCACTGCCCAATAAAAAAGCCAGCTGTTCGAACCAATTCGAACAGCTGGCTATAACAAGCCCTCAACAGCTTATTTTTTACGCTGTGGCGGTAAATCAGTACAGGTTCCCATGGCTACTTCAGCAGCCATGCCAATAGATTCACCAAGTGTTGGATGCGGATGAATGGTACGGCCGATATCGTCTGCATCACAACCCATTTCAATGGCCAGACAGATTTCTCCAATCATGTCGCCTGCACTGGGGCCGACAATGGCACCACCAATAATCAATCCACTATCGGCATCGAAAATTAGTTTCGTCGCGCCCTCACTGCAACCATTGGCTACAGCTCTGCCAGAGGCTGCCCATGGAAACACTGCTTTAGTGATTTTGACACCATCTTTTTTAGCCTGATCTTCGGTTATACCAGCCCAGGCCACTTCTGGATTAGTATAGGCCACACCAGGAATTACCCTTGCGTCAAAATAAGCTTGATGACCGGCGCAGTTTTCGGCAGCAACGTGACCTTCATGTACAGCTTTGTGCGCTAGCATTGGTTGGCCGACAATATCTCCAATTGCATAAATATGCGGCACATTAGTACGCATCTGTTTGTCTACATTGATAAAGCCACGGTCGGTGACCGCTACACCGGCATTTTCAGCACCAATCAGCTTACCATTCGGGGCACGGCCGGCAGCCACCAGTACTAGATCATAGCGTTGTGGTTCAGCTGGTGCTTTATCACCTTCAAAGGTAACATAAATACCGTCTTCTCTGGCTTCCACTGCTGTAGTTTTGGTGTTCAGCATAATATTATCGAAACGATGTTCGTTTTTCTTTTGCCAGATTCTTACCATATCACGGTCAGCGCCGAGCATCAGGCCACCCATCATTTCCACTACATCTAGGCGTGCACCGAGCGTACTGTAAACCGTGCCCATTTCTAGGCCAATGATACCACCACCGATTATCAACATTTTTTCGGGCACAGATTTCAATGCCAGTGCACCGGTAGAATCGACAATGCGTGGATCCTCTGGAATAAACGGCAGATTCACCACACGACTGCCGGCTGCAATAATGGTGTTTTTGAAAGCCAGAGTAACTGTTTCGCCGGTTTCTGTTTTACCTTCGCCGGAAGTCAGTTTGACCTCAATGTGATGTGGATCGATATACCGGCCATTACCGCGGATAATATCGACTTTACGTGTTTTAGCCATACCGGCAAGACCACCTGTCATTCTGGCAACTACTTTTTCTTTGTAGCTGCGTAGCTGGTCTATATCGATTTTTGGAGCCGGATACTCAATACCATTGGCTTTAAGCTCTTTTACTTCATCAATCACTGCAGCGTTGTGCAACAATGCTTTGGAAGGGATACAACCCACGTTCAAACACACACCGCCTAGCGTGGCATAACGCTCTACAACTGCTACTTTGAGGCCTTCGTCGGCCGCAGCAAAAGCTGCAGAATAGCCACCAGGACCACCGCCTAACACGACTACATCATATTCAGCATCACTGCTGCCGTTGTAAGTGGCCGCTTGCGAAGCTGCAACTGGAGCCGTTTCACTGGCCGGTGCCGCTGCTTTGGCTGTTGCAGCTGCAGCTTCTATTACAGCAATCACCCCACCCTCAGAAATTTTATCGCCTACTTTAACTTTAACTTCCTTTACCACGCCGGCTATTTCAGCCGGTACATCCATCGTGGCTTTGTCAGTTTCCAGTGTAATGAGGGTATCGTCTACCGCAATGGTATCGCCCGTTTTGATTTCTACCGCTATGATATCAACATTCTGATAATTGCCAATATCCGGTACTTTCAGTTCAATTAAGCTCATGATCTAACCTTTTCCAGACTGCTGTATGTTAAACAACAGTATGTGCCTGTATTTCATGTATTCAGGCTGCCGAAAACGTTTCGGTTTTCAGGCAGCCTCCGGAATTGAAGTTTTACAGAGTAACGCGGCGGAAATCAGCCAGCAGCTGGCTGATAAATACCAGAAAACGCATGCCGGCTGCGCCGTCAATCACACGATGGTCAAAAGATAGTGACAGCGGACACTGTAAGCGCGGTTCGAACTCCTTACCATTCCAGCTTGGTTTAATCTGCGATTTGCAAACGCCAAGAATCGCCACTTCAGGTGCATTGATAATTGGCGTAAAGCCGGTGCCACCGATGCCACCTAGAGAAGAAATGGTGAAGCAGGCACCTTGCATTTCCTGTGGTTTGAGCTTGCCTTCACGTGCACGCTTACTCATGTCGGCAAGTTCCTGCGTGATTTCTTTGAGGCCTTTTTTATCAGCATTTTTGATAACTGGTACGACCAGACCATTCGGCGTATCAGCAGCAAAACCGATATTGATGTATTTTTTCAGTATCAGGTTATTGCCATCCAAAGATGAGTTGAATTCCGGAAATTCTTGCAAGGCTTTCACACAGGCCAGAATGATAAAAGCAAGCGGAGATACTTTCAGTCCTGCGCGCTCCCATTCTTTATTCAGTTGCTTGCGGAATGTTTCCAGTTCGGTCATGTCTGCATCTTCTTGCAGGGTGACATGCGGAATCATTACCCAATTGCGCGCCAGATTCTGACCAGATATTTTCTTGATACGGGACAGCTCTTTGACTTCGATTTCACCAAATTGACTGAAATCTACTTTCGGCCATGGCAATAAATCCAAACCACCACCCAGAGCAGTGCCAGCACCACCATGCTCGACTTTCTGCATGACTTCTTTGACAAAATTGCGCAAATCAAGCGGAGTGATGCGTCCTTTGCGACCGCTGCCATTTACTCGACCTAAATCTACGCCCAGCTCACGCGCCAGTTTGCGCACAGAGGGGCTTGCATGGGCTTTTTCAAACCCTTTTTCGTCGATATCAGAGCTGCCAAATGCTTGAGAAACATGGCTCTTTATTTCGGCGCGCAATTCATTGTTTTCTGCTGACGGCGTAGCTGCAACCTGTTTTTTGATTTCCGCAGCTTGTTTCTGATCCTGCGTAGCCGATTCAGCAGCAGGAGCAGAAACGGCGGCTACTTCAATGAGTGCACTGCCTTCTGATACTTTGTCACCCACCTTTACATGTACAGCGGTTACTTTTCCGGCCACTGTGGATGGGACATCCATGGTGGCCTTGTCGGTTTCGAGTGTAACCAGTGTCTGGTCTACTGCGACTTCATCACCTACTTTGATGTCTACTTCTATAACATCTACATTAGAAAAGTTACCGATATCAGGTACATTTACGGCTACCGGCTTGGCTGCGGTAGCTGCCGGTACTGTAGCTGCAGCTTTGGCCGGAGCTTCGGCCGTTTGCGTTGTAGCGGCTGCATCAGCAGCTTCTACTTTGACAATCACACTGCCTTCTGAAACTTTATCCCCCACTTTGACCAATACTTCTTTTACCACTCCTGCGTGGTCAGCCGGTACGTCCATGGTGGCTTTATCGGTTTCAAGTGTAATCAAAGTATCGTCTACGGCAATTTTATCGCCCACTTTTACAGCCACGTCAATGACATCGACACCGGTATAATTACCGATATCCGGTACTTTTATTTCTACAATCTGACTCATCATTATGTCCTTTGGTGACAGCAGGCTGTTGCCTGCGTCCGACAATCGTTAGCTTATACAGCCAACAAAACCTGCCTGAAACCCAAGAGGATTCAGGCAGTCGGTTCATTAGCGTGTCCAGCTCGGTTCTACATCAGCCTTGATACCATATTTGTTGATGGCATCCTGAACAACCTGTTTGCTGATTTTACCTTCATCAGCTAAGCCATTCAGAGCAGCCACCGCTACGTGGTAACGGTTGATTTCAAAGAACTCACGCAAATTGTCACGAGAATCACTGCGGCCGAAGCCATCTGTACCCAACACAGTAAATACATCTTGTGGGACGTAAGCGCGGATACGGTCGGCAAAGTGACGTACATAATCAGTAGAGGCCACCACCGGTCCTTCATGGCCAGACAGCAGTTGAGTAACGTAAGGTACTTTCTGTGTATCTGTTGGATGCAGACGGTTGTAACGTTCGATATTGATACCATCACGGTACAGTTCATTAAACGAAGTCACGCTCCAAACATTGGCTTCTACGTCAAAGTCCTGTTTCAGTAATTCTGCTGCAGCTATCACCTCTTGCAAAATTACGCCGGAACCCATCAGCTGCACTTTTAGTTTGTCGCCTTTAGCTTCCTGCAGCAAATACATACCGTTCAGAATCTGCTGTTCTATACCTTCACGCTGTGGCATGGCCGGATGTTTGTAGTTCTGGTTCATCAGAGTGATGTAATAGAAAACATCTTCACGGTCTACATACATGCGCTGCATACCATGCTGAATAATTACAGCTACTTCATAAGAGAATGAAGGATCATATGAGATGCAGTTTGGTATCAGTTCTGCTTGAATATGACTGTGGCCATCCTGATGCTGCAAACCTTCACCATTTAGAGTAGTACGGCCGGCAGTACCACCCAGCATAAAGCCACGGGCTCGTTGATCCCCAGCAGCCCAAGCCAGATCACCAATACGCTGGAAACCAAACATTGAGTAATAGATATAGAATGGAATCAGTGGATAATCGTTGTTTGAATAGCTAGTAGCAGCTGCTATCCATGAACTCATGGCGCCTGGTTCGTTAATACCTTCTTGAAAAATCTGACCATTTTTAGATTCTTTATAGAACATGAGCTGGTCATGATCCTGCGGTGTATAAATCTGTCCTTTCGGATTCCAGATAGCATACTGACGGAACAAACCTTCCATACCAAAAGTACGGCTTTCATCCGGTACAATCGGCACTACGCGCTTACCAATGTTTTTGTCTTTCAACAATGTGCTCAAGATACGCACAAACGCCATAGTCGTAGAAAATTCTCGGTCGCCACTATCTTGTAGTTGTGCGGCAAATTCGCTCAATGGCGGAATTGGCAGCTTTTCAGAATCGGGGTGACGATATGGTAGGAAGCCACCGAGCTGAGCACGACGCTCCTTCATATATTGCATTTCTTCGCTGTCTTCCGGTAAGCGGAAGAATGGCAGAGTGTGTTCCATCTCTTCATCGGTAACCGGAATTTCGAATCGGTCACGGAACTGTTTCAGCGATTTCATGTCCATTTTCTTAGCCTGATGGGCTGTATTTTGCGCTTCACCAGAAGCACCCATGCCATAGCCTTTAATGGTTTTAGCCAGAATCACGGTCGGACGTCCATCTGGATTGTTCACGGCTTCGTAGTAAGCTGCATAAACTTTATGCGGGTCATGGCCGCCACGATTCAGAGACCAAATTTCATCGTCTGACATGTTGGCCACCATGGCTTTCAGCTCAGGCGTATTGAAAAAATGCTCCCTTACATAGGCACCATTCTGAGATTTATACATCTGATAATCGCCGTCTACACATTCTTCCATGCGTTGTTTCAGCAGATTGTCTTTGTCCTGAGCCAGCAGTGCATCCCAGCGGCTGCCCCAGATTACTTTCAATACGTTCCAGCCAGCACCGCGGAAGTTGCCTTCCAATTCCTGAATAATTTTACCGTTACCACGTACCGGACCATCCAGACGCTGTAAATTACAATTCACTACGAAAATCAAATTATCCAGACCATCACGGGCTGCCAGTGCAATCGCACCCTGACTTTCTGGCTCATCCATTTCGCCGTCGCCACAGAATACCCACACTTTACGACCCTGTGTTTTGGCCAGACCACGGGATTCGAGATATTTCAGTAAGCGAGCTTGATAGATACCCTGTATTGGACCAAGCCCCATAGATACGGTTGGAAACTGCCAGAAATCAGGCATCAGCCAAGGATGTGGGTAAGAAGATAGGCCGTGGCCATGAACTTCCTGCCGGAAATTTTGCATCTGCTCTTCAGTTAATCGACCTTCTACAAAAGCTCTGGCGTAGAAACCGGGAGCACTGTGTCCCTGGAAAAATACAAGGTCGCCTTCCTGATTTTCTGTTTTACCATGCCAAAAATGATTAAAACCGACATCATACAAAGTAGCACAGGATTGGAAGCTAGCTATGTGGCCGCCCAATTCGAGATTTTTTTTGCTAGCGTTCAATACCAGTGCCGCTGCATTCCAGCGTACCAATGATCGAATACGATGTTCTAATTCATGATTACCCGGTGATTTTTTTTCTTTACCAACAGGAATAGTGTTGAGATAGGCGGTGGTGGCTGAAAATGGCATGTAGATGCCACGGCGGCGTATATAGCGCACTAAGCTTTCCATTAAATAATGTGCGCGCTCAGGCCCCTCTTCTTTTAATACTGAACTGAGCGAATCCAACCATTCCTGGGTTTCAATCGGATCGATATCTTGATCATGGAAGTCAGCAGACATAGCAATATCCTCTTTCATATGGGATTGAGTCATGAACAAAACACTTTATGTTGTTGCTATTTCATCTATTTATTTTCTTTTTATCATCAATTACTTTAATTGCTTTACCAAATTGATAAGAAAAAATACATATAAATTCAAACAACTTACAATAATTCAGCATAATCCAAACTGGATAAAAGCATACATTATTGTGATGCAACATACTGTATTTTCGCTTAAATCGTACCAGTGTAACAGGCAATCGGCAATGTCTTTTTACACCAATTTTCTGATTTAAAACAACCAAACATATGTTCACAAATTAGTATATATCAGCCTTTTAGTCTGTAGATTAAAGGACAAAAAAGGGTAATTCATTGGCGCATAAAGTAAATGAAAGAGGGATATAACCTTTAAAATGTTATGAGCATTAACATAAATCATTTACATTTGAATGATTTTAAAAACACAACGCTAAACAAAAAAAAATTATTCTATTAAGCTTAATTTTACACAGACCATTATGAATACAAATATTTTATATTCATTAATAACATATACATAATAAAACGTTTTTTAGATTACAGAATAAATCCTTCAGATCCACTGAAAAAATTTTCTGTATCTTTGTTTTTCTTATTTCTATTTAAATTTATTTTTATGTCGGCGCCTTATTCACATCGAGTTGTTAATTTGAAGATACGGGGCTGATTTTAGTCAGCATCGGTAAGTCCAATACTACATAGAGAAACTATAAAATACGGATTACATAAATCTGTAAGAAGGTATGCAGGTTTGATTCTGTTATCTGAAATTTCCTAAACCATGTTTATTCAGCTACTGCGAAAACCATGATAGTTAGGTACTTTAAACTTTAACCGTTTGTCCCCAAGTTTGGATACAATGCTAATTTGAAAATCTAAAAAAATCTGCACAAAGGACGGAACATGGCAGACCGCAATTATTATGAAATTCTGGGTGTAGACCGCAAAGCCAGCGACGATGATATTAAGAAAGCCTATCGTAAGCTGGTACGAAAATATCATCCGGATGTCAGTAAAGATCCAGATGCTGTAGCCAAAACCAGTGAAATTAATATTGCCTACGAAACTTTGCATGATAAGGAAAAACGAGCCGAATACGACGCTATGCTGGACAATCCGTTTGGCCATGGCGCCCAGCAACAGGCCGGTGGTCGTAGCGGATTTAATTATCAGCAATACGATTTTGACCCCAGCCATTTTGGTCAGAACGGTGCTTTCGGTAATGGTGATTTTCATTTCGACGATTTATTTTCAGCATTTGGCAGCCGTGGGGGACATGGTTTTCAGCAAAACCGTACTGGTCCGATCAAAGGAGAAGATCAGCATGCTGAGTTGGTAATTGACATCGATGCAGCCTACCACGGTGCTCAGCGCAACATGTCACTGGAAATGCCTACGCTCAATGCTCAGGGTCAGATGAGCTACGAGCGTAAAACCCTGAATGTTAAAATTCCGGCTGGTATAACAGAAGGACAACAAATTCGTCTTAGCGGACAAGGCTTGCCGGGTTTTAATGGTGGAGCAGCTGGAGATTTATACTTAAAAATCAGTTTCCGCAATCAGGACAACCTGTATGTACAGAATCGAAAGGATGTATACCAGCGCATCAGTGTGGCACCATGGACAGCAGCATTGGGCGGTAAAATTGACGTCAGCACACCTGCCGGCAAGTTAAGTATGAATCTTCCGGCCAACAGTCACAATGGTCAGAAAATGCGCTTGAAAGGCAAAGGCATACCAGCCAAAGAGGCAGGCGATTTGTATCTGCTGATTAATATCGTTCTACCCAAGAGCGACACCGAAGCTGACCGCGCCGCGTGGCAGGCATTGGCTCAGCACTATGCAGGTTTTCAGCCTGAGAACCACGTTTGATAGCAGGAGCGTAACATGAATAATATTCAACAAGATATAGAGTTAAGCTTTGACGATCTGGTTCGCGCCTGCGACAATCAAAGCAGTTGGGTACTGAGTCTGATTGCTGAAAGTGTCATTCCTGCAACTCAGAAACCAGAACTAGCACGCTACACTGGCTATCACATGGCAATTGCACGGCGTGCATGGCGCATTCACCGTGATTTCGATGCCAGTGCCAGTGCCACCGCCCTGATCTTGCAATTATTAGATGAAGTGGAAGATTTGCGCCGTCGCGGTTAGTACGGTATGGTTTTGATTCAGTGAAAGCAAGCTTACTGGTCGTTGTCTGGTAATTGTGCTGACCCCATCCGCCGTAAAATTACATTGGCTTTGCGGCGGATTTCCTTATCGTGCGGGTGGTCAGCGTAGTATAAAGGTCGAGGAACTCGAGCGGCCAACTTGGCTGCCTGTTGTGCCGATAATTGCATAGCTGTACGTCCGTAAATCGTCTCACTTGCCGCTTCTGCACCATATACGCCATAGCCCCATTCAATAACATTCAAGTACAAAGCGAAAATCCTGTCTTTATTCGTTGTGGCTTCCAGTAAGGAAGTGATTACTGCCTCTTCTGCCTTGCGCCAGTAATGGCGGCTTTCAGATAAAAACAGATTTTTGGCCAATTGTTGGCTGATGGTAGAACCGCCTGCCCGAATCTTGCCCTGATGTTCATTTTTTTTAATTGCCGTACGAATGCCGTTCCAGTCGAAACCATCATGTTCGGCAAAGCGTGCATCCTCAGATGCAATTAGCGCTTTTTTCAGATTTGGCGAAATGCGGTTATATGCTACCCATTGGTAATTTAGTTCCGTATCAGGACGGGAAGCAGCCAGTTCATGCATACGCAGCAACATAAATACCGTACGGTGAGGTGCTACAGCACGGTAAGTTAAAAGGCTGCCATAAACGTATGCATTAAACAGCAAAAACAACGTCACCAGCATAATCAATAAACTGCGCACAATTTTCATCTTTTTTCCATTTCCGTGCGCATCTGCTCTGTTACCGGCCGGATATCCGGTCTAAATCCATGCCATAATTCGTAAGAAGCAGCTGCCTGTGCAACCAGCATTCCAAGACCATCTGCCAGCAGCGGACATCCTGCAGTCTTTGCCTGTAGTAGATACGGCGTTAGTTCCGCCGCATACATCATATCGTAGGCTAGTTTGGCCTTTGCCAGCACAGCAGATGGTATGGGCAAGGTCTGCCCGTATAAACTCCCAGAAGTGGCATTGATGATAACATCATATTGAGGTTGAATCTGATGATATTCACACCAACTTACTTCATGTTCCTGTGCCAACGACTGTACTTTGTGCACTGTACGGTTGGCAATGGTTAATGAAGCCGGATGTTGCTGCAAAAGTGGTTGAATCACTCCACGTGCCGCACCACCGGCACCCAATAGCAATATGTGCTGATTAAAGAGTGAAAACGACAACAACTCTTCAATCGCTCGCACTAGTCCAATACCATCTGTGTTGTCGCCAAGCAAACAATTATCATGCCAAAACAGTGTATTGACTGCTTTTGCTGCCTCCGCTCTGGAAGTTAGCTTATCGGCAAGCGTAAAAGCTTCATGCTTGAACGGCACCGTAACATTGGCACCAATGCCGCCTGCTGCAAAAAAAGCCTTTGCAGTAGCCGCAAATTCATTCATGGGTATCAAACGACGTTCATAGATCAATTCCCGCCCTTCCTGTGCAGCAAAAGCCTGATGAATCTGTGGCGAGCGACTATGCGCAATCGGATTTCCAAACACAGCAAACATAGTGTTCCGTTCCCCTCTGCAAAAAAAATTAGCTGTTGCTATTATCCAGCCTCTACCACTCTATGGCAAAAATGCATGAAAAAACGTGTGAGCACAATAAAAAATTAAATAATTAATGACGGTATAACTCTGATCCAGCCTCATTCGATTTAAAGCTGCCAACTTTTGCTTTTGGGCAAATAAGCTGATTTCCAACATACAATCAGACCTGTATTTAAGCAACATACGTAAAAATTTATTTTTAATTAACCTAAACTTACTATATTATCTACTTAAGACTTAATCGTTTTATATTCGTTTTATCTAACTATACTAAATATAGCCTGATTACATCCAGGTAAACACATAACTACTTATCAATGTTCTGAACCAGCATTCAGTTTGTCTAAAACTGATGAAACAGCCGGCATTCAGATTCCTTTTATATCTGCACCTAAACGTACAAAGCCATTGATACAGTAATTATCCGGGATGACTCATGCATAAACATCACACTTTCACACCCCACCTAACAAACAAACTGCCCCTTCACGTTAAGCTAGGCTATGCTATCGGACAAATGGCCGATTCAGTTGCCTACAATTTTTTTTATGTTTTTTATCTGTTTTTCCTTACCAACGTGGCTAACATCCCACCTGCGCAGGCCGGAACCATCGTACTGATAGCTGTTGTATGGGATGCGGTGGCAGATCCACTGGTCGGGCAATTTTCCGACAATATCAGCCTGCACTGGGGTAGAAGGCGGCCGCTAATGCTGGCGGCCATTCTTCCCTACAGCCTGCTACTGTTGCTGCTCTATACCGATATTCCAGCTCTTAGCATCAATCAGAAAACGATATATTTCACAATCATTGCCATTCTGTTCTGGTCTACCTACAAAATTTATGTAATTCCCTTTTATACACTTGGTGCAGAAATGACAAACGATTTTGATGAACGTACGTCGGTACGTGTCTGGGCAGGATATGCTCTGAATATAGCGGTGTTGATTTCTTCTTCAGCACCGCCCTTAATCGTTAAATGGATTGTTGATGCTGGCTACAGCGTAAGCAGTGGCTGGCATGGCGTCAGCTTGATATTTGCTGTTGTTACACTAGGAAGTGGCCTTACGTGCTGGTATCTTACCCGCGGTTACGAATTACCAGCCCAGAAAAAAACATCTTCAGCACTCAATCCAATTCATTTACTGGCTTTTTTCAAAGCAGTTATTTGCAACATGAAAGAAATAGGACGGCTGTCATCAAGTAAATTTCTTGGTGCTTCGGTGTTTTTCTGGTCGGCAGCCTATGCCCTCAGTACCGGCGCACTTTATTATCTGTTCCTAAATAATCTGGCGTACAGTGAAAAGGAAGCCGCCATTGCTTTCCTAATATTCAGCCTACTCGCTCTGGCGTGGCTGCCGGTGGTGAATTACACCGCACAGAAATTTGACAAAAAAAATGTCTATTATCTATCCATGCTGATCAGTTCTATCGGTACTGGAATTTTTTTCTTTAGTGGTTTTCCCAACCCTAGCATGCTACTGCTATATTTAATTCTGCTTCAGCTTGGAAACAGTTATTTTTGGACTATTTACTATGCCATGATGTACGACATCTGTGAGCTGGATGATTTTATCAACAGCAAACGACGGGAAGGCGCAATTACTTCCCTGATGTCATTTTTACAAAAATTTGGTAGTGCACTAGCCATCTGGTTTATCGGATTGTATCTTGCTCAGCACGGCTACATTTCGTCCAGCGGGCAACAACAAATTATTCAACCACCTCAAGCACAGTACGCAATTCTAGAACTAAACACATGGATTCATGCACTCGCCGGTATAGTGGCTGCGTTTTTCGCCATAGGCTATCCTCTCACCCGCAGCCGCTATCAGGCATTACTCAGTGCACTAAATGCAAAAAAAGCGTGCAAGCCCCATAATTCCAGCGATTTCAAACAATTACTTTAAATTTTTTTTAAAAAAGTGTATCCTTTTCTCTCCTATAACAAAAAATGAAACTACAAGGAGATGAAATATGTCTAAAAAACGAGCCCGAGAATTAGGTATTCCATTAACAGGTATCACTGGTAAATACAATGCTATTACCGATGTTACAGGTGTAGAAGTCGGCTACAGTACCGTCGTATACGGTACACCAGATGATTACACCGGACCCGGTTCACCTTTTGCCCGGACCGGTGTTACCGCCATTTTGCCCAGAGGTCGGCAGCGAAGTGCCGTTTTTGCTGGTCGGCATGATTTAAATGGTAACGGAGAACTAACCGGTACACACTGGGTGGACGATTCCGGCCTGCTACACGGTCCGGTACTGATCACCAATACTAACAGCGTGGGTATTGTGCGCGACACCACCAGCAAATGGATGATTGACAACCATTTTTACTATCCCTATGTTAACAATGGACAGCCGGTAGACGGAGTTGGTTATTTTTATCCGGTAGTGGGAGAAACTTGGGATGGATTGCTCAACGATATCAACGGATTTCATATCAAACCGAAACACGCTTTAGAAGCCTTGCATAATGCCCATCCAGGGGCGATTGCCGAAGGTAATGTTGGCGGCGGAACTGGTATGATTTGTCATGATTTCAAAGGTGGCACCGGTACTGCATCACGACTGGTCAGCACTGAAGCAGGGAATTTCACGCTGGGGGTACTGGTACAGGCCAACCATGGCATGCGAGACACTTTTCAAATATGCGGAATTCCTCTCAAAGATGAATTCGGTCCAGAGACGATGCCGATTATCAATACCTTTGCCCCCAAACCGGGTACAGGTTCAATTATTGTTATTATCGCCACCGATGCACCCTTACTACCGTGGCAGTTAAGTAAACTGGCTAAGCGTGTACCGATTGGTATTGGCTTACTTGGCGCCTATGGCGATAATGGTTCTGGTGACATTTTTCTGGCGTTTTCTACAGCCAATGAAGATGCATATGGAATTGGGATTAGCAAAATTGATTTCCTTAGTGATGAAATCATCGATCCGTTGTATGTCGCTACCGTAGAAGCTGTACAAGAAGCGGTGCTGAATGCCTTGTGTGCAGCAGAAACTATGGAAGGGCGCGACCATAATCTGGTACAGGCTCTTCCGCAAAACCAACTTGTAGCCATATTAAAAAAATACGGTAAAATTAAATAATTACCTGCTAGTATTACACTACAGCCCGCTAGTAAAGTTAGCGGGCTATTTTGATTTAGCATTTTTTTCTCATCTATCTAAACTAGACTCTCAGAATTGGGTTTTGCCAACCATCTTCAAACACAAAGTTGTTCTACTTAAGCAAGATTAGATAGTAAATAAAGCAAAGCAATTTGCGCCAATCACCCTACTTTCTCGACCACCTTAAACTAATAGTTCAGTATTTCAGATATAAAGAAGAATAAATATTTATAACAACATGTTTTTAAATAAATTAATTTAACAACCACAGTAAAGTCTTCTTTTTTTACATCAGTGCATTTTTTTTACAAAACAATTGTGGCAGAATCAAGATAACTTACAAGAGAGTGCACCACTCTCCATACCTTAATGGGAGTCCTAAAATGTCAATAAAAGAAGTAGTCAGCCTGATAGAAGCAAACGATGCTAAATTTATCGATTTGCGCTTTACCGATACCAAAGGCAAACAACAGCATGTATCTGTCCCTGCCCGAATTGTGCTGGAAGATCCAGAAGAATGGTTTGAAAACGGGCAGGCCTTTGATGGTTCATCCATCGCCGGTTGGAAAGGTATTCAAGCTTCTGACATGACCCTGAAACCGGATGCCTCCACTGCATTCATCGACCCTTTTTATGATGATACAACCGTAGTTTTAACCTGTGACGTTATCGACCCAGCAAATGGTCAGGGCTACGATCGCGACCCGCGTTCCATTGCCAAACGTGCCGAAGCTTATCTGAAATCAACAGGCATTGGTGATACCGCTTTCTTCGGACCAGAACCTGAATTTTTTGTATTTGACGGCGTAGAATGGCAAACTGACATGAGCGGCACCCGTTACAAAATTCATTCTGAAGAAGCTGCATGGTCCAGTGGCGAATCTTACGACGGCCAAAATACCGGCCACCGTCCGGGTGTAAAAGGCGGCTATTTTCCAGTTGCACCTGTAGATTCAGGGCAGGATCTGCGTTCAGCCTGCACCCAGACATTAGAAGCCATCGGTATTCCGGTTGAAGTTCATCATCACGAAGTGGCTACTGCTGGCCAGATGGAAATCGGTACTCGTTTTAACACACTGGTTCGTCGCGCAGACTGGACTCAGGACATGAAATACGTGATTCAGAACGTAGCTCATAATTTTGGTAAAACTGCCACCTTTATGCCAAAACCAATTCTGGGTGATAATGGTTCAGGTATGCACGTACATCAGTCCATTTGGAAAGACGGCCAGAATCTGTTCTCCGGAGACGGCTATGCCGGTCTGTCTGATCTGGCTCTGTATTACATCGGCGGCATCATCAAACATGCCAAAGCACTGAACGCACTTACCAATCCGTCCACCAACTCTTACAAACGGTTGGTTCCGCATTTCGAAGCACCTACCAAACTGGCTTACTCTGCCAAAAACCGCTCAGCTTCTATCCGCATCCCTTATGTAGCCAGTGCCAAAGCGCGCCGTATCGAAGCACGCTTTCCAGACCCTACCGCCAATCCGTATTTAGCGTTTACCGCCTTGCTGATGGCAGGTCTGGACGGTATTCAAAACAAAATTCATCCGGGCGATCCGTCTGATAAAAATCTGTACGACCTGCCGCCAGAAGAAGATGCTTTGGTTCCAACCGTCTGCGCCTCTCTGGAGGAAGCATTGGAAGCATTAAAAGCAGACCACGAATTCCTCACTCGTGGTGGTGTATTCAGTCAGGACTGGATTGACAGCTACATCGATTTCAAGAGCGAAGATGTCAAACGCATTCGTATGGCTCCTCACCCACTTGAATTCGAACTGTATTACAGCCTATAAGAGCCCAGCTTTAAACTAATCACTCAGACCGTTCACACTCAGGATCATATTGCTCTCGGCACATTTATCCTGAATGTGTAGCGGTCTTATTTTCAATATAGCTGCATCTAGTATAAACAAAAGCAGCTTAAAGCCAGCCAACATATTCAGCTTAGAACCAAGCAAATTTTCTGCAGCCAATTTCGCAGCACTGGACTTTTTTCAAATATTCTCATTCATCACACATCTTCATAACAAAAAATCAGAAGTGTATCTTTTTTTGCGATAAGCATATCACCACACAGCCATTCATAGCAGTTATCACAACGATAAGGTAACATTACGTCTGTCTAAAGTTAAAACATCTTCATTATGACCGCGCAAGATATGCTCGCCACCGTAGACCTTGGTTCAAACAGCTTTCGTCTGCAAATTTGTCATAACCAGAATGGCCATTTACAGGTAGTCGATTCCATCAAGGAAATGGTGCGTCTAGCTGCAGGTCTTGATGAACAGAAAAATCTTGATCAGTCTTCGCAACAACGCGCCCTCGACTGTCTGGCCAGATTCGGTGAACGGCTGCGGGGTTTTAGTCCCGATCAGGTACGTGCTGTCGCTACCAATACTTTCCGAGTAGCCAAAAACATCAGCCAGTTTATGCCTCTTGCCGAAGCCAAACTGGGTTTTCCCATCGACATCATTGCCGGACGCGAGGAAGCACGCCTGATTTACACTGGTGTGGTTCACACCCTGCCACCTAAAGGCGAAAACATGCTGGTTATCGATATTGGTGGCGGTTCAACTGAATTTGTCATCGGGCATGAATTACAGCCTGCCATCACCGAAAGCCTTAGCCTCGGCTGTGTTTCCTACAGTATGCGCTTTTTTCCACGTGGCAAAATAAATAACAAAAATTTTCAGGCCGCCGTCAATAGCGCACGTGCCGAAATACAGCGCATCTCTGTAGCACTCAAAAATATTGGCTGGGGCTATGCTATTGGAACATCGGGTTCAGCCCGCTCCATTCGCGATGTTATCGCCGCTGGAGATGAATCTATTGATGCCATTACTGCAGCGCAGATGCAGAAAATTGCCAGCCGTATCATCGCAGCCGGCAGTACCAAAAAAGCCAGACTAGAAGGATTAAAACCTGATCGCCTAGAAGTTTTTGCCGGCGGGTTGGCCGTAATGACAGCAGCTTTTGCCGAGCTCAACATCCGCGAAATGACCATTACTGATGCAGCTCTACGCGATGGCGTATTTTACGACATGATTGGTCGCCAGCTGGGCGATGATATGCGCAACCAAACCATTGCTGACTTCCAGAAACGTTACCATGTAGATACTGTTCAGGCACAGAGAGTTGCCACTTTGGCGCAAATGATATTTAGCCACCTCACCGCCTCCATCAGCTCAGATCATCCTGAGCAATGGCAGCAGTACGTACGCTGGGCAGCATTACTTCATGAAATCGGACTGGATATTTCACACACAGGCTTTCATAAGCACGCTGCCTACATACTGGATCAGGCAGATATGCCCGGCTTTTCGCGCAAAGAACAACATATATTGGCCACGCTCGTATTAGGACAACGTGGCGATTTGCGTAAAATAGCCGAGTTTAGCCAGCAGGAAATGCTGTGGCTTGGTATCTTGTCACTGAGGTTAGCGGTACTATTTTGCCGTGCAAGACAGGATATACAGATACCTGTAAATCACTGTGACATCCACTATCACAAAAACAGCCATCAGCTACTCATCAGTCTTGACAAAGAATGGTTGCAACATAATCCGCTGACCGCCAGTGCCTTATTGCAGGAATCTGCTCTATGGCAGAAAATAGGCCTGCAGCTTGAAATCAAGGCTATCTGAAACCTGTTCAGTGAGTTTGTCCCATGAGTACACCGCAACATGTTTCCAGTAATAAACTGGTTCAGACCCACAACCTACCCAGTCTGGTTCACCGTAGCAACGTGAGCAACATGCCGGCACAATCCATGACCATCATTCAGATTAATGCCAGCCAGTTTCTCAACCACACCTACACCGAAGCTGATATCCGCACAGAAAACATACCGACTCTCAGCAAAGACAGCCTGACCTGGATTCATCTTGTCGGTATAACAGATAACGACCAATTACATCAGTTGTTACAGCCTTTCAACATCCACGAACTCGCGATGGAAGATATACTCAGCCGTAAACAACGCCCAAAAATTGAAGACTACGGTCACTATCTATTCGTTGCTGCACGTATTTTTGTCTATAAAAAGCAGAAACTTCAGTACAACCAAATTTATCTCATCATTGGCCAAAACTACATCATCACCTTTCAGTTCGAACCATTAGGGTTACTACACATCATTCGCAAGTACATCCAGCATAATTACAGTAGCATTTACAGCAAAGGCATTGATTTTTTGGCTTATTCATTACTGGACCGTATAGTAGACGATTATTTTGTAACTGTAGATGAATTTGATAACCGCGTAGAAGGACTAGACAAACGCCTATTTAGCAACAGCAACAAAAACCTATTAATGTCCATCCATCAGCTCAAACGCGATGCCATCAGCCTACGCCGTACCCTTTCACCCATACGCGATATCATCGGCCGCATTGTACATAATGAATTTTCTTTATTCAGCCAAGATATACACGTCTATTTACTTGACGTCTACGACCATACGCAGCAACTGATGGAAACACTCGACAGCGCACGCGACACTGTAACAGGCATGATGGATGTACACCTATCCTATCAGTCCAACCACCTCAACGAACAAATGCGCATGCTCACTGTAATTACCATCATTGTCATGCCTCTGAATGTCCTCACCGGCATATATGGGATGAATTTTGATAACATCCCCGAGCTGCACTGGCACTATGGGTACTATATCGTCCTTGGCCTGATGGCAACCATCATCGTTAGCCTGTTAATTTATTTTTACCGGCGCCACTGGTTATAACCTTTACCAGCTTTTATAATTACACACAGTCTTCAAAGAAAGACAATTATTCACATATAAACACACATATCAAAGGTAAAACCATGGTTCCTACACCCTTACCACCGCAAGGTGCACAGCATCAGCTATCCATGTCTGTACTTATGACACCGGCATTGTCAAATTTTCACGGTAACGTTCATGGCGGCGATTTACTCAAATTGCTAGATCAGGTAGCCTATGCCTGTGCCAGCCGCTATTCTGGCGAATACGTCGTGACCCTGTCCGTGGATCAGGTAATTTTTAAAGAGCCCATCCATGTAGGTGAGTTGGTGACCTTTTATGCTTCCGTCAATCATGTAGGCCGTACTTCGATGGAAGTAGGCATACGGGTAGAAGCACAAGATATCCAACACCGTAGTGCCCGCCATACTAATAGCTGTTATTTCAGCATGGTTGCCGTCGATAAAAACGGTAAACCTACTAAAGTACCACCATTATGTATCGGCACTGAAGAACAGGCGCGCCGTTTTCAGGAAGGTGCCATCCGTAAGGAAGCACGCTTGAAAGCAGCTAAAGCCAAACACAAACCAACCGTTTAAATATCTTAGAAAGTTAGCATCAATGTTTACAGGCATCGTACAAGGATTAGGTATCGTCACCGCCATCAGCGAAAAGCAGCAATTGCGCACTATACAAGTACGCCTGCCTCAAGGCGACAGCGATAATCTCTCCATCGGTGCCTCCGTAGCCAACAATGGCTGCTGCCTCACCATCACGGCTATTAAAGGTGATGAAGTCTCTTTCGATATAATGGCAGAAAGCTTGGCCAGAACCAATCTCGGCCAACTAAATATCGGTGATGCCGTAAACATTGAACGCGCCGCCCGTTATGGTGATGAAATTGGTGGCCATATCATGAGCGGACATATTTTTACTACTACAAGCATAACCCGCATTGACGATACCCCGCCAAATCGGACTGTCTGGTTCAAACTACCAGCTAAGGCCGCTCCCTATATTCTCACCAAAGGCTTTATTGGTTTAAATGGATGCAGCCTCACAATCGGTGAGGTAACCACAGAAGAATTCAATGTCCACCTGATACCTGAAACCATGAACAGGACACTTTTTGGAAGATGTCAGGTAAACGATTGCATCAATCTAGAGATAGATGCTCAGACACAGGCAATTGTAGATACGGTGCAAAAATATATGCAATTGCATGCATAAACAAAAAATTCATTGCTACACCAAATTTTTAAACCCTGTTTTAAAGCATTCTTATCAGCCATTACTATTTAATAAAAAAGGCAGACGGAAAACCTGAACATTAGAAAAGAACAACAATCCAAACCATTAAATGATAATATATGTAAATAATTACTATATATTATTAAGTATATTTAAAATAATAAAGCTATTGCAATTTTTAATTATTTTACACTAGGATACTTATTGTTATGGAATGGTTTATCAGCTGTATGACCACAAATTATTTTAATTTCCAAGGTCGAGCCCGTCGTAAAGAATACTGGTTTTTTACCTTAATAATATTCTTGATTGGCGTTTTAATAGGCATAATCGCATCTGTTCTCGGATTAGAAGAATCAACCATTAAAATGATTCAATTAATTTGGGGTTTAGTATTATTTATGCCAGCCTTAGGGGTACAAGTGCGTCGATTACACGATATCAGTCGTTCTGGCTGGTGGATTTTATTAAACTTAATTCCTATAATCGGCCCACTAGTAATATTTATCTTCAACCTATTGGACTCCACACCGGGTGATAATGAATACGGTCCAAATCCTAAATATTAATACACTCAACCACCTCAGCAATAATGTTCATGAGGTGGTTAAAAATACTTTATAAGAATTTTATTAATATCCAAGCTAATATATTTTATAACTATTCTAGTGAATTAAAATAAAGATAATCTTAACTTAGTTTTCAGTTTAATCGCTTTATCAGATATAGTTTTATGAGAGCGTAAGCATTCAGTGAAAAAAATATGCGCGAAGAATAGTTATAAATTTATGATGATTTATCATATCTTTCCTATTTGATACAGTGTATATATTAATGTTTTAAACAAATCAATGTTAGTTACACCAATGCATGATTAAAAACTTAATACAAGAAATTTCTAAAATCAAAATTTATTCTTAGTCAAAATATAATATCAATCAAATTTCAAATATATTTAATTTTTCTTTTTAAAAATTAAGCATTAGAGAAATAGATGAATTGTCTAACCAATCAAACCAAATTTAAGCTTGAATAACAAATCATATAAATTAATTTAAATTATATTGGTATAATATTATTTAAATATAAAAAAACAGTACAAGATACACTACAAGATACACTGCTTGCGAGAAAAAATCATTCAACATAATGCTTTATAGGAATTAAATTAAATACTAAAAAGCGAGACAAATATAACAATAGAATATAATAAAAAGGTTTTCTTATCTTATTTAGCAGGTTTTTTTATGATAGTTTATCAGCGCTTGGCCTATTGATTTAAGTTTGTTTGAGTTGAACAATTGCATGATAATTGCAAAATTGATGATGGAAATACTTACCATCCCCAAACCAAATTACATGAATAATATATTAGCATTATCAATTTTTGTGCCGTATCAATACTAATACACATAATAACCGTCTGGATTTTTGAAATAAAATCCAATAATCTCTATAAAGTAATAATTGTAATCGGTTGTATTTGCGGTATACCCAACATTCTATTATCTTTGAATATTATTTTATTGGTAGTGGTTTTCAAATTTTGCCCGCAGCTTGTTTGGCGGTCTATCTAACCTGATAGTATTTCAAAGGGGATACATATTATCCAATAGACCAAACATCCCAAACATTCCTGAATAAAAACCTGAAGAACGACCTAACAATAAAATATCGTAAACCAAAGAAGAAACAAAATTTTGTATTTTTTGTATTAACTGATATTTCAATAGTCTGCATATTCCAACAAACAACAAAGCGGCAAGAGCTTATTGCAGCCTATCTACACAAGTCATCGCGAGTAGTGCAGATTAAAGCATCCGGTATCACCTAATCAGGAGTAAAATACACATTATTTTGCCAAGGGAGCGTTGAAAACATCATGAGCATTGCCACCATTCCAGAAATTATTGCCGACATTAAAGCAGGCAAAATGGTTATTCTTACTGATGCAGAAGACCGTGAAAACGAAGGCGATTTAATTATGGCGGCACAATTTGTTACGCCGGAAGCCATCAATTTTATGATTAAGTACGCCCGCGGACTCGTATGCCTACCTTTAGAAGAAGAAATTGTAGACCGTCTACGCCTGCCCCTGATGACCCAGAATAATGGTGCCCAGTATGGCACCAATTTCACCGTTTCCATTGAAGCAGCTCATGGTATTACTACCGGTATTTCTGCCGCAGACAGGGCTCATACCGTACAGGCAGCTGTTTCACCAGCTGCAAAGGCAGAAGATATTGTGCAACCAGGCCATATTTTCCCACTGCGTGCACAAAAAGGTGGGGTGTTGGTGCGTACCGGACATACTGAAGCCAGCGTTGATCTAGCCAAACTGGCTGGTTTGATTCCGGCAGCTGTCATCTGTGAAATCATCAATGATGACGGTACCATGGCAAGGATGCCGGAACTAAAGATTTTTGCTGAAAAACACAACATTAAAATCGGGACGATCGCTGATCTGATAGAGTACCGCAGCCGCCATGAAAGTTTGATAGAAGAATTGGGTGTCAACACCATTCATACCACATGGGGTGATTTCACTCAGCATGTGTATGTAGATCAGCTATCAGGAGAAACTCATCTAGCATTGGTAAAAGGCAATCCAGAAACAGCAGATGAAGTATTGGTTCGGGTACACGAACCATTCAGCGCCATGGATTTTTTACAACCAAATCAGCTACACACATGGCCACTACCGGAAGCCATGGCTCGCATTCAGCAAGCAGATGCCGGCGTAATTATTCTTATGCATCGAACCGAAACCGGTGCTACCCTGCTCGACCGTACTTTACCAAAAGGCACTCATCAGGCCAGACAATGGGACAGCAAAACCTATGGCATAGGCGCACAAATACTGGCCGGACTTAAAGTAAAACGTATGCGAGTAATGGGTAAGCCATCAGCCTTTACCGGTTTGAATGGTTTTGGTCTTGAAGTATCCGGATTTGAAGAACCAGCTAAATAATATTTCTTTACGAAACAAGTATATATTTTAGTAGCCTATTTGAAATACAATACGCACCCTCAGGCTGTCCGAATTATCTGATGTCATCATCTGCTGCCATCAGATAATTCGGACAGCCTATTGTAATGTGGCTTTCAAGGATAGAATTTCATGCAACTCACCCCACAAAAATGGGCTGCTTCCGGTTTAACTGTTGGCTGCGTGGTTTTCGGGCTCGGCAGTCTGATTGTCAAATTTGTTTCAATTGGTTCCTATGCCGTAGCCCTGTGGCGCGTATTCATAGGTGGTATCGTTTTTTTGCTGCTCAGCCGACATTTTGGACAAAAATTACCAACTAGCGGTACGGCTAAACGGTTTTGTATTCTGTCCGGCGTATTTTTAGGTTTCGATCTGGCTTTCTGGCATGAAAGTATTCACGCTGTTGGGCCTGGGATTTCTACTTTACTCAACAGCATGCAGATTTTTTTTCTAGCTACCATCGCATGGTTTTTCTTCGGTGAGCGACAGAGTAAACTACAATTATTCAGCATGCTGTTGTCTGTAATCGGCATTATACTCATTGCCCATCCTGAGCTGCATCACAACAGCCATGGCGGATACGGCATATTTATCGGCCTGATTTCAGGCGCTGCCATGGCTGCCTCTATGGCCTGTATCCGGCAGGCACATCAGGCAGAACCAGTTTCATTATTTCCACTCATGCTGCTGGTAAGCGTAGGGGCAGTAGCTGCATTAATTGTACCCAGCATTCTGATAGACACTCATCGTTTTTGGCCATCAAACATGAAAGATGTGCTGCTGATAATGATTTACGGCGTAGTCATGCAATGTTTTGCATGGGGATTGATTGCCTATGCCGTACCCCTCCTATCATTAACCTTAACCGGACTGTTATTACTGAGCGAACCAGTGGCTGCCATATTAATAGACTTTTTTATCCTCAATAAACCCATTAACGCAGTCCAATGGACAGGAACAGCTTTAACTCTTCTAGCCATCTATCTGGGTTCACTCAAACCCAGACACAATCCGAAAAAAACCGCATAGGCATTCCACCCCATCATCAAATTCGGTAAAATCAGTCCGATAAATACCAGCATTAGCGTTGTAAGAGCGTGAACATATTTGTCTGTTCTTACACTTTACGCTTCTGGCTAAACTGACAAAAGGAAATCAAATGAATATCATTACCCCAGAACATAATGGTACCGGTCTGCATATCGGCATTGTACAGGCACGTTTTACCAACCCGATTGGCGTAGAACTGGTTAAAGCCTGCACCGATCGTCTGGTTAAACTAGGGGTAAACGATAACGATATCACACTGGCCACAGTTCCCGGTGCATTGGAAGTACCTCTGGTATTACAAAGCATGGCTCGCAGCGGAAAATTTGACGCTTTAGTGGCTATTGGCGTAGTGATTCGTGGTGAAACCTACCATTTCGAACTGGTATCCAATGAAGCTGCCGCAGGCGTATCCCGAATTAGTCTAGAACACCAAATTCCGATTGCCAATGCCATTCTTACCACCGAAAATGATGCACAGGCACTGGCACGCATGTATAACAAGGGCAGCGAAGCTGCGGTGGTGGCCATTGAAATGGCCAATTTGCTTAAAACCAAATATTAATTATTTTCCGAACAAGGACACCTTATACATGTCAATAATCACTCCACGCCGGCGTGCCCGTCAGTTTGCAGTACAGGCTCTGTATCAAGCTCAGCTAAACAAAGAAGAATCTGCCGCCATTATTGCCCAGAATATTCGTGACAATGAGTATTTTGCCAAAGCCGACGGCGAATTATTTACACAGATTTTTTTCGGTGCCTATAACAATCAGCGCGATTATATGAAACGAATCCGTCCGCTACTGGACCGACATGAAGACGAGCTGAGTCCAGTGGAGCGTGCTGTATTGTTAATGGCTTGTCATGAACTTTCCGCTATGCCAGAAACACCCCATCCCGTCATTATTAATGAAGCTATAGAAATTACCAAAACCTTTGGCGGAACTGATGGCTACAAATTCATCAATGGGATTCTGGATAAACTTTCTGCCGAACTGAGAACTACATCTTAAAACAAGTTTTATTTTTGCAGAATGACAAGCAGACTGACAAACAGTCTGCTTTTTTACAAAATAAGTACTGATCATAATTCATAATATTTAACATATATTGCGTAAAATTCATCATATATTTACAATAGTGTATATAATTTCCTTGAGCATTTTATGCAAAATAAATCTAATATAAAAATTTCAGTTTCAAATCTAGGCATAGACCAGCAATCCTGTCCTGCTCTGCCAAAAGATGGACTGGAGCTGGCATCCCCCGCTCTCCGTATGAGCGCCGTAATGATCAATCAGGCAATAACCTCTTTGATTTTTATACCTTTATATATTCTAATGTGTTTATCGATCCCAGATAATGCCGATTACGATACAGATAATGCAACAGATATTCATGAGTATCAAAGTCTAGATTTTGTGAGCTGGATAAGCCAGCCTGCCACAAAAATTATTATTGGTTTAACCTTCATTGCGCTGATTGTTTATACTTTATGGCAGGTTTACTGGATGAGCAAATACGGACAATCTATAGGTAAACGCATTCTTAAAATCTGGGTCATCCGAACAAATGGAGAAAATCCTGGCTTTGCCCGTAATGTAATTTTACGTGAATTAATTTATCAAATTCTAGTAATTGTTTTGAGTTTAATCACATTTGGTATCGGATATTTTGTATTTATGTTAGTTCCTGCTATGGTATTTATTAAAAAGTGGAACCGACGTACATTTCAGGATTTTATGGCTGGTACCATTGTTGTTTCTACTAAAAATACCGTTAAAGATGAAAGAATCAGAATTACACTCCCTAAATGAGCAGCTGTATTTGTGATTGTATAATTAATGTCGATTAAGTAAAAATTACGCCACACCTATTTCTTATGTTGACATACCACTTACATCTAAAAACTTAAGAACAAATACATAGAAATTCAGCAACTATTTTGAATATTAATTATCAAAACGCTGAAAAACAAATAACAATCTTTAGAATATTTGATTTTAAATGCTTAAATAATAGCATTGAGTTATAAACTTAACCCATCCTTTACAATAACCGATAGACAATTATTATGCCTAATAACATCGAAAATTTTTCTTCTAATCTCGTGGATGCTCAGTCTGAAAAAGAAACAGAAGTTGAGCTGGCTAGTCCATGGAACAGAATTGCCGCCTACATCATCAATACTCTGTTGACATCGATAGTTGTAACGCCAGGAATAATCATCCTTATCATAGAAATGATTCGATCAAAATCTATAGGTTATAATCTGATAGGTTCTGTATTATGCATAATGATACCGCTAACCATTTATGGAATCTGGCAAATTATATTAATGAGTAAAACAGGCCAATCGTTAGGCAAGCGGTTGATGAATATCAAAGTTATTGGCATGGATGGACGAAATCCTGGATTTATCGGTACAGTTTTACTCCGTGAAATGGTTTTTAATATGATTGTCACTATTGTTTCGTTAATATTAACGTTTATTTTTGTGGGTCTCTTGAATTTTCCTAAGACTTTAACCAGTAATTTTTTTGAATATCTGACACCATTTATTCTGCTAGTGATGCTGTTTAGAAAAAAAACCCTCCATCGTACACTTCAGGATTATTTAGCCCGCACTATAGTAATCAAAGTTAATAACTAAACATAGTATTGTATTAATTAACTAAATATTTTTATATATAAATTTATTTTTTAAAACAACATAGACTGTTTTAAACTATGATGACAAGCATTAGTGAGTCAGTTAACCAAATCAGATAGAGCAGTGATATAAGCTGCTCTATCAACTCACAGATAATCAATATAGAAAACAACTTTATTCATATCATGCTTTGCTTTCACTCACCTTATTATATAAATTTAAATAATTAATCAAATTATGTTTTTATTACAATAATTACCAAATACATTTATGCAAATCAAGAAAATTAGTTAAAAACAATTTTTTCATAATTATTTTGCCATGTCAGAGCAGAGAATATGTCATATTTTCATAATAATCGTTTGCTTCCACAAGATATATATTGCTAAATAAAATTTTGTAGCTAGATATATATTTTCATAATATGCGCACATTAATATTAGTAAATAACAACTCACTACGAAATAATAAGATACTAAGCTCAGCACCATTTGGAACTATTTCTAAAATAATTGTTTATACTAGGTTTTAAAATATATCGAGTCAGCTAACCGTTTTATTATCTGTTGATCCTTATAAGTATTATCATATTACACATTGTCAGCTGTTATTGGTTCTGAATCTTATCGATATATATAACTAATAATTTCCAATTTTTAATCACAAAATATTTATATGAGCCGTTTTCATTCGATGAGTCTGAAATTAAAGTTGAGCTAGCTTCACCTTAGAAACGTACCATAACGGTTATCGTTAACTGGACTTATTTCATATCTGTGATTAATGCTAGGAACGATTTTATTTCCCTTTTTGGTGTAATATTCCACAGCAAATGGCTCAAAAATTCGATATCGTATTAGGTGTTTTTTTACCTTTATAATCTTTTTCGTTGGCCAGAGTATATTGATGAGTACCAAAAGGCAAAAATTTGGCAAAAACTAATAGGCATAAAAGTGATCGTGATTAACAGAAACAATCCCGGGTTTATAGTTACAGTTTTAATGCGTTGTGTATTGCCTTTTTTGGGCTAATAGTCATTAATCTAACAATAAATTTGATTATCTATCCAAATATCATTCCTACATTGAATTAACCCAATCTGATTGCACTATTTTTATGTCATTTGTATGATGATGCTGTTTCGTACTGAGAATTTCCATCGTACGCTTGAAGACTATCTAGCCAAAACAATTGTAATCAGAGCATGCTTTGAGTTTACAAACATCAACTGCCTGCGTACCATAGCTGACAGTTGTTTTACATTTACACATAAAAAACAATACAAGGGAATGCATCATGCCACAATACCGTTCGCAGACATCCACACACGGGCGAAATATGGCCGGTGCGCGTGCACTATGGCGCGCCACCGGTGTCGCCGATCAAGATTTTGGCAAACCAATTATCGCTATTGCCAACTCTTTTACTCAATTTGTACCAGGCCACGTACATCTACACAATATCGGTCAATTGGTTGCACGTGAAATTGAGCGTTCCGGCGGGATCGCTAAAGAATTTAATACTATTGCCGTAGATGATGGCATCGCCATGGGGCATGAAGGTATGCTTTACAGTCTACCCTCACGCGATTTGATTGCAGATAGCGTTGAATATATGGTTAATGCGCATTGCGCTGATGCCTTGGTGTGCATATCCAATTGTGACAAAATCACCCCGGGCATGCTGATGGCATCAATGCGTCTTAATATTCCGACTATATTTGTTTCCGGTGGTCCTATGGAAGCCGGTAAAATCATCGCCACTACAGACGGCCAGCAGCACACACGCAAACTGGATCTGATTGATGCCATGATTGAGGCCGGTAACGATAAAATCAGCGATGAAACCGTTGCCAAAGTGGAACGCAGTGCCTGTCCAACCTGTGGTTCATGTTCGGGCATGTTTACCGCTAATTCTATGAATTGCCTGACAGAGGCACTGGGCTTATCTTTACCCGGTAATGGCTCACTATTGGCCACTCATAGTCTACGCCAAGAGTTGTTCCTTGAGGCCGGCCGACGAATTGTTGAGCTTGCCAAACGCTATTATGAACAGGATGATAGCAGTGTGCTGCCACGAAGTATTGCAACAAAGGCTGCGTTCAATAATGCCATGAGTCTGGATATTGCCATGGGAGGTTCTACCAATACGGTATTACACCTACTTGCTGCTGCGACTGAAGCTGGTGTGAATTTTAAAATGGCAGATATTGATCAGTTGAGCCGGCATGTACCCTGTCTGTGCAAGGTGGCACCGGCTACACAAAAATATCATATGGAAGATGTTCATCGCGCCGGAGGTGTAATGGCCATTCTGTCCCAGCTAAATCGTGCCGGCTTGCTGGATACCAGTGTACACACTGTCCATATGCCTACATTGGCCGAAGCAATCGCCCATTGGGACATCGGCAATCCAGCCAATACTGATGCCCGTCACCGTTATCAGGCAGCTCCGGGCGGTGTACGCTCTACTAAGGCTTTTTCACAAAGCTGCATCTGGCCTGAGCTTGATTTAGATCGCGAAAACGGTTGTATTCGTGATAAAGAGCATGCCTACTCACAGGATGGCGGTTTGGCAGTGTTGTTTGGTAATCTGGCTGAACGTGGCTGTGTGGTGAAAACCGCCGGTGTCGACGATAGTATTCTGAAATTCACTGGCCGTGCCCGTGTATTTGAAAGTCAGGATGAGGCTGTTGAAGCGATACTGGGTAATCAGATTGTGGCTGGCGATGTTGTTGTTATTCGTTATGAAGGTCCCAAAGGGGGGCCCGGTATGCAGGAAATGCTCTACCCGACCAGTTACCTGAAATCCAAAGGTCTGGGCAAAGCCTGTGCTCTACTCACCGACGGCCGTTTTTCCGGTGGTACATCCGGTTTGTCTATCGGACATGCTTCTCCTGAAGCAGCCGAAGGTGGCAATATTGGGCTTGTGCATGAGGGCGACATCATTGAAATTGACATTCCGCAGCGACACATACATTTGGCAGTCACCGATGCAGAATTAGCGCAGCGTCGGGCAGAAATGGAAAGCCGTGGTGCTCGTGCATGGAAACCGGTAAACCGTCAACGCCATGTTTCCGTTGCATTGCGCGCTTATGCCGCCATGACTACAAGTGCCGATACTGGTGCAGTTCGTGATGTATCTCAGGTAGAGAGACAGGATTAATTAATCTAAACATTACCCGTTTTGCAGCGAAATTAAAACTCGATCTGTAAAACGGGTATTTTTTATACTTAATATAACTCTATTTCTGGTTTTGCTCATAAAAAACTATTTGGCAGCCAAAGTTTCTTAATTATTACATCTACATGGTATCAGCAGGAATAGCATGATGCGTGTAATCGTGTTATGTTAACTAGGATATTTCCTGTTTCTTAACTGTCTGACCATGTCTACAGCAGATTTTCCTTTCCCTGTCAGTACCGCCACGCAGGCTAAACTGGCCAAGCTCAATATCAATAATATCTGGGATCTGGCTCTGCATCTGCCTTTACGCTATGAGGATGAAACTCATATTACCCCGATTGCCGATGCTCGTGCCGGTATTCCCGTACAGATTGAAGCCACGGTCATTCATCAGCAAATCCAGTTTCGTCCCCGTAAGCAGTTAATCGTACAAGTACAAGATTTATCCGGACATGTTCTGTATCTGCGATATATTCACTTTTACCCCAGTCAGCAAAAGCAACTAGCAGAAGGGAAAGTGATTCGGGCGTTGGGAGAAATCAGACACGGTTTTTTTGGTGATGAAATGGTGCATCCAAAAATCCGCACTGATATTGAGCAAGGACTATCAGAAAGTCTAACTCCTGTTTATCCCACGGTTAATGGCCTGAATCAACCTGCATTGCGACGGCTGATTCAGGCCGCACTGAAACATCTGCCTGACGACGATACATTACCTGATGAACTATTGCAGCAATTGCACTTACCACCATTATTACAAAGTCTGAAATTTCTGCATTCTCCTCCACCAGAATACTCAGTACAGGATTTACATCAAGGCACCTTACCTGCCTGGCAACGATTGAAATTTGATGAATTACTGGCACAGCAACTATCGATGCGGCTGGCACGCCAGCAGCGATTAAAAGGACATGCTGCAGCTTTAACTGGTGATGGACACATCAGCAAGCTTCTACAGACAAATTTAGGTTTTGCTTTAACCAGTGCCCAACAACGTGCTATTAATGAAATCAAAACCGATCTGGCACAAACACATCCAATGCATCGTCTATTACAGGGAGATGTAGGCAGTGGTAAAACCATTGTATGTGCACTGGCCGCCGCTATTGCGGTGGAAGCGGGTTTTCAGGTTGCAATAATGGCACCCACAGAAATTCTGGCAGAACAACATTATCTGAAATTTCAACAATGGTTTGCCTCTCAAGGGATAACAGTGGGCTGGCTCTCGGGCAGTGTGCGCAAAAAAGCTAGAGAAAACACCAAAACAGAGCTGGCGAATGGAACATTGCAACTCGCTGTGGGTACACATGCCCTGTTTCAGGAAGATGTTTCGTTTCATAATTTGGGTTTAGTCATTGTTGATGAACAGCACCGCTTTGGCGTAGCTCAACGTTTAGCACTGAAAAATAAGGGCAGTGATGTACATCAGTTAATGATGTCTGCTACACCGATACCACGCACATTAGCCATGAGCTTCTTTGCTGATCTGGACGTCTCAGTTATTGATGAATTACCACCGGGACGCACCCCTATAGTGACCCGACTGGTCAACAGTACGCGTCGGCAGGAAGTTGAAAAACTGGTACAACATACCTGCATTCAGGGTCGGCAAGTGTACTGGGTGTGCCCTTTAATTGAAGAGTCGGAAACATTACAGTTACAGACGGCAGTTGATACCGTTGCCCAGTTACAAGCGGCACTACCCCAGCTAAACATTGGCCTGATACATGGGCGCATGAAATCGACGGAAAAAGCAGAAGTGATGGCCGCATTTGCGGCTGGCACGATACAGGTGCTGGTAGCCACAACGGTCATTGAAGTGGGTGTAGATGTCCCAAATGCCAGCTTGATGGTCATTGAACATGCAGAACGGATGGGGCTAGCGCAGCTGCATCAGCTACGTGGTCGCGTGGGTCGTGGTTCTGCGGCCAGTCGCTGTGTTTTATTGTTTAGTGAACCGTTGAGCGATTTGGCAAAAGCCCGTTTGAAAGTGATTTATGAAAATACCGATGGATTTGAGATTGCTCGGCAGGATTTGAATATCCGTGGACCGGGAGAGTTTCTTGGCGCGCGTCAAAGCGGTGTACCAATGCTGCGTTTTGCAAATTTGGAAGAGGACTTGCCCATACTGGAAAAAGCCCGCAATCTGGCACCACTGCTGATTAATCAGCAACCACAAGTGGTCAGAAAGCATTTACAGCGCTGGCTGGCACAACGAGCTGCTTATCTAGGTGTATAAAGGATGATGGTTACCGGATTTAAAATTTTACTAACATTTTGCTTGCACACAATTTTTAGAAAAATCGATCCCTTTTTAAGTTTTTCATCATTTATAAGTTCAGAATTCCGCTCAAGATTAATCTGTGCATTCTTTAGCTCGTTTTATCTATCAATGTCTGAATGAATTGTTTAGGATTATTGAATATAATTATAATGATTTCATTATTTATCAATATATTAATACCATTTGTATTTATATTTTTTAAAATTATTTCTTTTTTTATGCCATCTTATACTTGAATGATATTTGGGAAAGCAAACCAGCAACTATCATCGGTTAAGACAAAATCCGAAATTAGTTTCAAGTGGCCGTTATTCAAAAGTAATTGCTTCACAAGCATAACTGATAAACATATATGCTACGTTAGCAGATATATATCTCATTTATAAAATGCAATTATGATTTCAGCCTGACTCTATGACAATCATAAATTATTTAATATTTCAAATATTTATCCCAAATGCGTCATTGTATCTGTATTTTATTACCTACGAATAGTCAGATTATTCTTTTTTCTAGATAAGAAAATAAAAAAAACCTGTTTGAACAATCAAACAGGTTTTTAGAATCTGGCACGCCCACGGGGAATCGAACCCCGGTTACCGCCGTGAAAGGGCGATGTCCTAACCGCTAGACGATGGGCGCGTTAGCTTGATGGTGCACCCGGAGCGATTCGAACGCCCGACCCTCTGGTTCGTAGCCAGATACTCTATCCAACTGAGCTACGGGTGCACTGCTTTCGAACTCGTTTAAGAGTCACCGAAAATCAAGAAGCGCGATAATACGCAATAATTTGCTTCTTGGCAAGAAAAAAAACCCACAAAATTAAAAATAATATTTATACACATGATTTAAATAATTATTTATCCATTTAATCAGTGCTAATAATTACAACATGCCAATACCCGACACTTCGCGTGCCAGCTTCGCTGCTGTGTTATCCGTCATCCCGCCAACAAAATCCAGCACTTTCATATAAGCCTGATACAAATTATCGTCACGAGTTAGTTTCTGCTCTTTCAATAATGACAAAGCCAGCTCCTGCCGCTTGCTCATTTTGTCGGTTTTAATAAAGTCATTTACTGCTGGTACCAGCAGACCCAATATCGAACCAAGACAGGGAAAAGTAGCGATTTCGGTAATTAATTTGCTCTGATGACGAAATATGCGTTTACATGCCAAATCCTTAGCAGCATTAAGCGCATCACTAACATCAGGACTTGCCAGCTCAATAAGATCTTTACCGCGAAATTCGCCGTTTAATAAATCTCCATGATACTTGATAAAGGTATGCGCGATATCATCTACAGCACGGCCAATGGCGATACCGCGCAATCGTGCACAGTGTGCCTGACTAGTGTCTGAATGCAAGTTATATTCCTGATTGATCAGTCTAGATAAAATTTGCTCAACTTCTTTTACCTGCAATAGTTCCAGTTCGACTGCATCTTCTAAATCGAGTAATGCATAGCAAATATCATCAGCCGCTTCCATCAGATAGGATAAAGGATGCCGTACCCATTGATTCTCACCCGCAGTAAGCAAGCCTAGCTGTTTTGCTACGCAGCGAATAAAAGGCAGTTCAGTCTGATAAATATTGAATTTACTTCGCCCTTTTTGTGCTGAACTTGTCCATGGATATTTCATTAAAGCGCCGATAACCGCCGCTGTGAGCCTCATTCCGCCATCATTCTGATACATTTCCAGACTAGCTACCAGACGCAGGCTATGTGCATTACCTTCGTAAGTTTCAATATCATTGCGTTCAACGGCACTGAGTTTATGTAAATAATGTGCATGTTGCGGATCACGGAACCATTCACGCAAAGCCTCTTCACCAGTATGGCCAAATGGCGGATTGCCAAAATCATGTGCTAAACAAGCCACCTGTACAATGGCTCCGATATCAGCTGGGTGACTGTCTGGTGGTAAAAAATCACCATTTGCAAGCATTACGCCAACTCGATTCCCCAGACTACGTCCCACACTAGCCACTTCTACACTGTGAGTCAGGCGATTGTGTGTGTGGTCATGTAAAGCAAATGGATGCACCTGTGTTTTACGTGCTAGCCGGCGAAAACCACTGGAAAACACCACACGGTCATAGTCTATATGAAAATCTGTACGTAGAGCTTCTGTACCTTCTTCACTGGACGCGGTTACGGTAGGGACGATACTGCCATTGTTCGGTTTAAAACGCTGGGTACTTAACAGTTGTTTCCAGTTCATCCTGTATCGAGATGTTGTATTCATATTTTGGCAGTTGATAAGCTGAATGCACCCTGATTTTTTCAGTCTAATATCATCTTTCTCAGGCATTCAACCTTGTTTCAACTCATTTATTCCTTCGTTATTATGCAGCCTCAATGATAACATGCTGCAATCGGCATCGGGATCAGAATTGATTTTTCCATTCGCGTAAGCAGGTAAAAACAGCCAGCGGCTGATTAGCATTTTGTCGCGGCAAACCATGTTGTATTGCAGCGGCGATTACCTGTGGCTGGCTGATACGTAAAAAAGGATTGATAGCGCGTTCATGAGCTAATGTAACCGGCAGAGTTGGCAGCGTTTCAGCTTGTCTTGAGGCTTTCTGGATTGCCTCATTATCCGGCTCAACTGCATGCGCAAATCTTAGATTGGCCGCAGTATATTCATGTGCAGGATATAACAATGTATCAGGTGAAAGACTGTTTAGACGTTGCAAACTGGCAAACATTTTGGCCATGGCTCCGGGAAGCACCCGCCCGCAACCTGCACTGAAAAGTGTATCACCACAAAACACATGTTGCCGGCTCTCGTCATCGGTGAGTATATAAGCCAGATGATCTTCTGTGTGCCCAGGTATGTGCCATACGGATACCTGTTGTCCGAAAGCTGCAAACCGACTCCCTTCTGTAACCGGCCAGTTTACCAGCCTCCATCTATCCGACCCAGTAATCACACACCGTGGAAACTGCTGTAACAAAGCAGAAACCCCGTCGATATGGTCATAATGTGTATGAGTCAGCCAGATGGCACTTAGAGTTATCTCATGCGCAATCAGATAATCAATGACACCTTGCGCTTCTCCGGGATCTACTACAACAGCCTGCTTTTCCTGATGTAACAGCCAGATATAATTATCAGTTAAGGCGGGTATCGGAAGAATCTGCATCACAGCCAACTCCAACTTTAGCAATACAATAACCAATATTGCAATGCAATCAACGTCTTACCATCATGAATCTGATTACTGGCCAACGCTTTACGCACCTCTTCCCTACTGAGCAAAACAGGCTCGATTATCTCATCTTCGTCTGCGCTCAGCTTACTATCAGCTTGCACATTTTCAGCAAGATAAAGATACATTTTTTCATCACCAAAGCCTGGAACGGTGTAAAAAGTGTGAATGAGTTTAACTTCTGTGGCTGTATAAGGGGTTTCTTCAGCCAATTCACGCACAGCAGCGTGAGCCGGATCTTCATTTTTTCCATCCAGCTTACCAGCGGGAATCTCAAGTAAGGCTTCCCCTACCGGATAACGCCATTGACGCACCAATACTACTTTTTGTTCTGATGTTACCGCCAACACTGCAGCTGCACCTGGATGCTGCACCACTATCCGTTGCGCCTGATTACCATTGGGCAGACAAACTGTATCTTCAAATACATTGATAAAGGCACCATGATAAACTTCTTCACTGCTGATTTTAGTTTCGGTTAGATTCATAAGAATAAATTTTTTAGTGTAGTTGAGAACCTTAGCGTAGCCATTTCAACTGTAGTTGACAATATTAGTGACGCTGCTTTAGCGTAAAATAAATGAATCTGTATCCTGTTTCGGTAGTTTGTTTATGTATCGGTCTATATTTGCGATTGCTGGTGGTGCGGCACTGGGTGCTGTTGTACGTTGGCTATTAAGTATCAGTCTAAACACCATTCATTCCACTCTACCCTATGGCACCTTAGCTGCAAACTGGATTGGCGCTTATTTGATCGGGTTGTCAAGTGGTCTGTTTCTACATTTCGTAAATATAGCCCCTGAATGGCGCTTGTTCGTTATTACAGGGTTTCTGGGCGGATTAACCACGTTTTCAACCTTTTCCATGGAATCAGTACAATTACTTCAGTCCCACCGCTATGTTCTTGCACTCACCCATATGCTTTTACATACAGGTGGTTCTCTGCTGCTCACCATATTCGGCTTGTTTTGCATACAGTGGTGGCTAAAATTCGTCTGAAAAATACTATAAATAAGTCATATCAAAGTACTGCCAATAAAAAAACAGCATAGATATGCTGTTGATTCTCTTCTTGCTTCTTCTCAATCGCCTGTCGGTCTGAGGGGGGTATCCAAAATCAGCTGATACAAAGCCGCATCCAGCCAGTGGCCAAATTTAAATCCTATCTGTGGTAGCGTGCCTACATGAGTGAAACCCAGCTGTTCATGCAGGGCGATGCTGCCACTATTAGCCGCATCAATCACCCCCATAAGAACATGCATATCAGCCTTGCGTGCACGTTCAATCAGTTCCTGCATCAGCATGCGCGCCAGACCCTGTCGACGGCAGTCATCACGCACATAAACACTGTGCTCTACAGTATATTTATTTGCTGGATAATCTCTGAATGCACCCCATGAGGCAAAAGCCAGCAGATCACCTTGCTCGTTCACTGCACCGATTACAGGACAGTTACGCGCACGTTTGGCGGCAAACCAGCCATGCATAAATGCCAGTGTACGCGGTTCATAATCATATAGAGCCGTAGAAGAAGCAATCGTATGATTAAAAAGTGCCAAAATGGCTTCTGCGTGCGCCTGCTCATTACAATCTACTAGTTTTACCGCAGAATTTTTGCTTGTACTCATCATTATCTCCCATATAAAAAAACTGCCTGTGTAAACAGGCAGTCAATATAAATCAAACCAGACCTTTCTTGGCCAGATAACCTTCATAATCACCCAGATAATATTCAAAGCCACCTTCACCATCTAGCTCAATAATCTGCGTTGCAAGACTGGAAACAAACTGACGATCATGGGATACAAACACCAATGTACCTGGAAATTTTTCCAGTGCCATATTTAGCGCTTCGATGCTTTCCATATCCATATGGTTGGTCGGTTCATCCATAACCAGCACATTTGGTTCTTGTAAAATCAGCTTACCATACAGCATGCGGCCTTTTTCACCACCAGACAGCACCTGTACCTGTTTACCGACTTCATTGCTGCCAAACAACAGCCTCCCGAGAGTGCCACGGATAACCTGTTCATCATCACCTTCTTTACCCCATTGGCGCATCCACTCTGTTAACGTCATCGGTACGTCAAAATCATTTTCATGATCCTGTGGGTAATAGCCAACCTGAGCTTTTTCCGCCCATTTCACACTACCACTATCCGCTTTAATACCTTCGTTATAAGCTTCATCATAAGCTCCTGCCAAGAGTTTCAGCAAAGTGGATTTACCGGCACCATTTGGGCCGATAATTGCCAGCCGTTCCCCCGCATCCAGCATAAGACTCAGCTTTTTGAACAATTGGCGGTCAAATCGTTTAGATAAATCCTGCACTTCCAATGCCTGCCGGTGCAATTTTTTCTTATCATCAAAATTAAAACGAATAAACGGGCTTTGACGGCTGGATGGCTTGACTTCCACCATATCGGCCTTGATTTTATCTGCCAGCTTGGCGCGGCTGGTAGCCTGCCGTGCTTTAGATTTATTAGCCGAAAAGCGAGCTACAAACTCCTGCAGCTCCTGCAATTTTTCCTTGGCTTTGGCATTGTCTTTCAGTGTACGTTCGCGTGCCTGCGTAGAAGCCAGCATATAATCATCATAATTACCTGGATACAGCGTAATGCCACCATAATCCACATCAGCCATGTACGTACACACTTCATTTAAAAAGTGGCGGTCGTGCGAAATGATAATCATGGTAGATTCATAACTATTCAATACACCTTCCAACCAGCGGATGGTATTGATATCCAGATTATTGGTGGGCTCATCCAGCAGCAGCACATCCGGTTTGGAAAACAATGCCTGCGCTAACAACACGCGCAGCTTAAACCCCGGCGCCACTTCACTCATGCTAGCATTATGCAAATGCTCATCTATACCCACACCGGCAAGCAATTCAGCAGCTCGGGCTTCCGCCGTATAACCGTCGTATTCTGCAAATTTGGCTTCCAAATCTGCCGCGCGCATATAATCATCTTCAGTTGCATCCGGATTGGCATAGATAGCATCACGCTCTGTCATCGCGGCCCACATTTCAGTGTGCCCCATTAAGACCACATCAAGCACACGCATATCTTCATAAGCAAACTGATCCTGCCGCAGTTTACCCAGACGGAGCCCCTGATCTATGGCTACTTCACCACTTGTAGGCTCCAGATCGCCACCCAGAATTTTCATAAAAGTTGATTTACCTGAGCCGTTGGCACCAATCAAACCATAGCGATGGCCGCCACCGAACTTCACCGATACATTCTCAAACAATGGCTTAGCGCCAAACTGCATCGTAATATTATTGGTACTAATCACAGGAATGCTTCCTTTAAAATCCTGACAAAATAGGCTGATTTTAGCACAGGCTTAGGCCGAAATTCCGCAAACCGTATTCCGACATTTACAATAAAGGCATTAAAGTGTAAAAACCACTTTTATTTACCACTGATGCATACTGTCATGACCCGATTAAGCCCCAGAATGATTGCTTTATTATTGCTCTGCGGAGCCATTGCTGGTGTGGCAGGTATGTCCTTAATCGGACTGCTGCATATGATTCAGCAGCTTGTCTATGGCATCAGGCGTATTGACGGCATCACTTTTCGAGACATGGTAGAACAAACCAGTGCTATGCATCGTCTGCTGGCTGTGTCTGGCTGCGGCATAATTGGTGGCATTGGCTGGTTTCTGCTGCACCGTTTTGGTGCCAAACTGGTAGATATCAAACAGGCCATCAGTACCAGCACCACCCCCATACCGCTAGGTACGACTGTGATTCATGCGTTGCTGCAGATTTTAACAGTGGGTATGGGCTCACCCCTCGGGCGGGAAACCGCTCCACGTGAAATTAGTTCTGCTCTGGCGGATTGCATCAGCCGTCTATTACAATTCAGCGCCGAGGAACGGAAAATTCTCTTAGCCTGTAGTGCGGCAGCAGGTCTGGCAGCGGTGTTTGATGTGCCACTAGCCGGTGCCCTGTTTGCTCTAGAAACGCTACTTTTCAGCTTTCAACGCCAATGCGTGATTGCTGCCTTAATTTGCTGCACAACTGCGGCATGGATAGCACGGTTGGGTTTGGGCAGTTCAACTTCCTATCAGCTACCGACACTTACTCTTAATAGTACATTATTAGTTTGGGCGTTATTACTCGGCCCTATTATCACCGCCAGTTCTTGGCTGTTACAACAGCAATTAGCTTACTGTAAACCCGCAAACCGCAGCACACCGCGCCTAATTTTTATCAGTGTTGCCGCTTTTGTACTAATAGGTGTACTGGCAATGTGGCTGCCGGAAATACTGGGCAACGGAAAAGCAGGTAATGAATTATTATTTAATGACAGCATTAGTTGGCAATATGCAGCAGCTCTGCTTATTGGCAAGTGGCTTGCCTTGTTAATGGCTACACGAGCCGGTGCTTATGGCGGTTTTATTACACCCTCAATGATGATTGGTGGCCTTGTTGCCTTACTTGCGGCTACCGCATGGAATAGTATATTGCCTCCTGTGCCCTTGATAGCAGCCGTAGTAGTTGGAGCAACAGTTTTTCTGGCGGTACAGCAAAAAATGCCGCTGACCGCAATATTATTTGTACTAGAAATAACCAACATCACGCCTGATATTATTATGCCAGTCAGCTTGTGTCTGCTGACTGCTCTTCCAGTTCAGCAGGCACTAAACAAATAGAAAAACTGCGCCGAATTCCCTCATTTACACTGAGCAAGTTTCACTCTCTGCCAGCCAGTCGTGTATCTGTAAATACTTGGCTAACTGAGCTTCTGCAGAACCCGTTTCAGGCTCATACTGATATTCGAAACGGGCAGCAGGCGGCATAGACATCAGGATAGATTCCGTACGTCCGCCAGCATTTAAACCAAACTGTGTGCCTCGGTCACAGAGTAGATTAAATTCTATATAACGTCCGCGCCGGTAGAGTTGAAATTGTCGTTCACGCTCGCCATATGATGTATTCTTGCGCCGCGCCACAATTGGCAAATATGCTTGTGTATAGGCTGAGCTCACCGCCTTTATAAAAGCAAAACATTGAGCAAAATCCCATTGGTTTAAGTCATCAAAAAACAAACCGCCCACCCCCCGCTGCTCTCGCCGGTGAGGCAAATAAAAATAGCGGTCACACCACTGTTTGAATTCCGGATACACTGCTTCTCCAAATGGCAGACAAGCTGCCTGAGCTACCCGATGCCAGTGTAAAACATCTTCTTCAAACGGATAAAACGGTGTTAAATCAAAGCCTCCACCAAACCACCATACAGGACTGGCGTGCTCAGGATAGGCCACAAACAGACGCACATTGGCATGGCTAGTAGGCACATAGGGATTACGCGGATGGACTACCAGTGATACCCCCATAGCTTCATAAGGTGCTCCAGCCAGATGCTGACGTTGCCGAGTAGCAGAAACCGGCATTGCTTTACCCTTTACATGGGAAAAATTTACTCCTGCCTGTTCAAATACCGCCCCGTCTTTTAAAACCCTCGTACAACCAGAACCTAAAGCACCAGACCAATTATCTATTACAAAACTGCCCGTTCCATCAGCTCCTGCCAAAGTATCAGCTAAATCGATCTGTAAATTTTTAAAAAAATCTAAAACTTGATTAAATACATCACCACTCATGAAAAAACCACAAACTTTGATTAATTAATATATGTATAATGTTAATTAATTTACAGCACAAAACAACCACAGCAACAGAATTTTTAAATCTGTGGATTATTGTGTAAGAAAAAGTATTTTACTGCACATTTATCAACTGCAATACACCAGTAAAAATATCAATAAACCGATAAATGTCTGAATTGTGTCTTCGGCACTAAATTTATTACGCACACTATTAAAATAAGGAAATTTCAATGCAACTTTATCTTTACGACCATTGCCCTTTTTGCGTCCGTGCGCGGATGATATTTGGAAAAAAAATAGTACCAGTTGAAAATATTTTTCTGCTAAATGATGATGAAAACACACCCATAAAACTCATTGGCAAAAAAATGGTACCCATACTAGTCAAAGATGATGGCAGCGCCATGGGTGAAAGTCTGGATATTGTGCAATACATCGACAATCTTTCAGACAGTACACATTTAAGCCCTACTGTCCGACCAGAAATTCAGGGCTGGATCAAAATCGTTGATACTTACCGAAACTTCCTCACCGCGCCACGTTGTACACAGATTAATCTGCCTGAATTTGCCACCCAAAGTGCCATTGATTATTTCGTCAACAAAAAAACTGCCATCTACGGCGATTTTCAACAGCATCTACTAAACAGCCAAACCTACATCGAACGTCTGAACGCCGACTTAATTGCCTTATCACCACTCATTCACAGCGACCGTGGTGCGAATGGAACTTTTGGCATGGAAGACATCCTGTTGTTCCCGATTCTGCGCAATCTTACTATGGTTAAAGGTATTGAATGGACTGCACCTGTATTAGACTACATGCATAGCATGAGCCGCATTACTCGTATTCCGTTGTTTGATGACCGCGCCATCTGAAACAACCTCTCCCAAAAGTGCAGCCGCTAAATACAGCGGCTGCTTTTTTATTTAAATAATATTTAAAATTATAAACTTATAATGAATTTTATTAACATTATTGTATTGTGTATTTCACAATACTACAATAGATTAAATATTGATAAAGAATTAACATACCTTTAATTTGAATATTTTGAATATAAATTACAGGCATGATATTTAAATGAATATTCAGCCTACTCTATATTTATTCAAAGCATTAATAAGTAATCAACTTTAGAGGAAATACATCATGTCTAAAACCAAAACCGTTTCAGAAATACTTGTTGATGTACTCACCGCAGCAGGAGTAAGCAACTGTTATGGCATCATCGGCGATACTTTGAATTTTGTCGGCAAAGCCATCCAAAAAAGCAGTATAAACTGGGTACATACCCGTCACGAAGAAGCTGCAGCCTTTGCCGCTGGTGCGGAAGCCATGATTACCAACAAGCTTACAGCTTGTGCCGGTTCCTGTGGACCAGGCAGCCTGCATTTGATTAATGGCCTATATGAATCAAATCGAAACAATGCACCTGTGATTGTCATTGCTAGCCAATTAGCCGCTACTTCAATGGGAACTGGCTTTCCGCAAGAAGTTGATTTTCTTAAAGTCTATCAGGATACCAGTGTATTTTGTCAGATGGTAAATCAGCCACAGGAAGCACAACGCATATTTACGCAAGCAGCTCAGGCTGCCATCAATAAACGTGGTGTAGCCGTGGTCATCCTGCCTAGTGACATCAGCAAGATGGAAATAGCCGAACAACCCATACAGATTTGGCAGCCACAGCCGGTAACCAGACCAAATGATCAAGAAATCGAAAAACTAGCTGAAGCCATTAATCAGGGTAAAAAAATCACCATCTACGCCGGCTATGGTAGTAAAGATGCTCATGACGAAGTGATTGCTCTGGCAGAAAAACTAAAAGCGCCGGTGGTACACACTTCACGAGCTAAAGACAGCATTGCCTGGGATAACCCTTATCAAGTAGGCATGACGGGTATGTTCGGCACCAAAGCCGGCTATGAAGCAATCAAGGAATGCGATACGCTTTTATTATTAGGCTGTGGCTTTGCATGGTCTGAATATTATCCTGACCACACCAGCATCATTCAAATTGACCATGATGCGACTCAGCTGGGGTTACGTCATCCAATCAATCTAGGACTAGTTGGAGATGTAAAAACCACTTTGCAAACTGTGCTCCCAAAAATTCAAGCAAGAAGCGACAGCAGCTTTCTGGATCACTACACTGCACTATTTGCCAAAATCATGGAGAAATTTCAATCATTTGCCACCCCGGATGATAAACACCCAATACATCCACAGCAATTAGTTGAATTAATTGATAAATATGCAGATGATGATGCTCTGATTACGGCAGATGTCGGTACACCGATGCTCTGGGGTGCCCGCTATCTAAACATGAACGGTAAACGGCGCTTTCTCACCAGCCTGAAACACGGCACTATGGCTAACAGCATGCCTCAGGCTTATGGCTTTCAAAAAGCATTTCCAGGCCGGCAGGTGATTTCTTTATCAGGTGATGGCGGACTAGCCATGCTGATGGGTGACTTACTTACTGCCAAACAAGAAAATCTGCCCATTAAAATTGTCGTTTTTAACAACAGCTCCCTTAACTTTGTTGAGCAGGAACAAAAAGGTGAAGGACTGGTTGAAGTGTATGTAGACCTGAAAAACGGCGATTTCAAGACTATAGCCGAAGGTTGTGGCTTCAGCGCTCAAAGTGTAAGCAAATCTTCCGAACTGGAAACATCCGTTCAAAGTTTTCTGGCACACAAAGGACCAGCTTTGCTGGACGTGGTTATCAGCGACAAAGAACTGATTATGCCTCCTTCAATCAGCTATGAGAATGTTAAAAACATGGTTTGGTATGGTTCTAAAGCCATTCTTGAAGGCAAAGGTAAAGATGTTATCGACATGATAAAAAATAATATTTAAACCAAAACGAACAAACTTACTGCTCAGCATCCAATTGAGCAGTAAGTTTTATTATATCGGTCAGATTTTGGTAAACCATATAAAATATCTATCTTAACGAAACTGCATCTAAATCAGCCTAAGTTTAGAGTTTGGAATTTTCCCAAATATCACATTTACTAAATACAAAAATAATCAGAAAAAAATAATAACCAGCTAATATCCCAAAAAATATCACTAAATAAACTTAAAATAGCGCAAGGTATCTGACACACCTTGGCTCAGAATCATCAGCTACCTTATAGCCTAGACTCATTCTCAATCGAGCTTTGCCCTAAATTGGTTTTGAGAATTCTGTTTTGAAAATCATTGCGGTTTACAGAATTCACACAGTCTAACAACACTTTATAATTAAAACGTTAACTTATTATGTTCAATAATAGCTTCTTTTTAACAATCCCTTTCAAACAGCAAACATCAAATAATCAATCATCAGTTAATTAACTACGCATAAAAAAAGATATTTCGTTTTTAACAACACTTTATTAAAAATTTATAATTATTAAAATCAAATAGTTAAATATTAACAATAATTAATTCTTTTCAATCAAAATGATTTAACGTATTGTTATTTCATAGCTTTTAATCAAATTGATTAAAAGCTATCTGTCTGCGGGAATTTTGTACGGACTGTTTCACAGACCACACAGAAAAACTTCAGGCTAGAAATTAATATGATCATTCACAGCTGTAATAAGCTACCCAGCGATTGAGTTAAACTCAATAGTTGGGTAGTTTTCGTTTAAAAATCGATTTTAATCCGCATCAACGGAGATATATAAACGGATATACCCGTTTATTCCTATTTATTTAGCTGGCGGACAGCTTTTTTCATCTTACGATACCAAATACGCTGCTGTCGCTTGTCTGGCAATCCACCTGCACCATATTGCCAATCAATATATTGCATCAGCAAAGCTGCCAAATCTGCATTAAGGAGATTATGTTCGGCCAGAAGAGCTTGCAGCTCCAGCGGTCCCATTGCCGCTAATTCATCTTCTTCACCTTCTATTACGGATTGCTTCAGCAAATTAATGCCGTCAATAAGCGGCTGTGACTGCACATCTCCCTGCCGCCGCAACCAAAAAACTAACGGCAATGCCATAATGATGATGACAATAACAATCATCACAACCAGTACCGATACAGGTAAATTTTTCAAATTTAGCCACGTTAGAATTGATTTCTGGCTTCCTGTATCATAATTGACAACCCATTGCTGCCAGTAAAACTGGCCATTATCCAAATATTTCTGCAATAAAGGATAAGAAGATGTCAAACTGGCACGCTGAGCTTCGGGAAGGGCATCTTCAACTCCCTTTTCTACCCTTGAGGCAGCAGCAGCGGTAGTCGGATCCACACGTTGCCATCTGCCTTTTTCTGCAATCCAGATTTCAACCCATGCATGTGCATCCTTGCTTCGAATCTGCCAAAATTTCCCTTCAGGATGATATTCACCCCCCTGATATCCGACTACCACTCGTGCTGGGACACCCACTGCTCTTGCCAGCCACACAGTAGCATCTGCATAATGCTCACAAAACCCCTCCCTACTTTGAAATAAGAAAAAATCTGTACGATTTATAGGTTCATCACTGGTTTGAGGAGTGAGTGTGTATTGAAAGTGATTATTACGAAAATAATCCATTATATGACGAATAAATTCTTCACTACTACCAGATTGTCTGGCCAGCTGCTGTGCCAATTGACGAGTTTGCGGATTTAATCCATCCGGCAGCTGAGTGTAATAATTCAGTAAAGCCTCATCCATCTGCTGATATAAATATGGCGTCAACTGAGAATACAAATGAATACGACGTAAACCTTCTCTGCTACGATTTACCCGCACCACATTGCCAACGCGTCGGTTTAAATCTGGCTGACCGTCAGCCAAGGGTTGATCTAACGCTGGAATACGGCCATGGTCATCCTGAATAATCAGCTGGTAACCCAAAAGCCGATTATTGCTTTGCCGAGCCAAATTATCCTTAGACGGCAATTGCAATGAGTCTTCATCTGTGTATTGTTCTTTTACTGCCCGCCATTCACCATCATAATTTCTACCCATTACCAATACACGCCAGTAAAGATCGGCTTGTCTGGGTTTAACATCATTATCAAAGGTAGCATTGAAAATCAACGCATTGTCTAGGACTAAATTACTGACACTACCCGCAACCAGCGTATCGGATATACCTGTTGTAGCAGCTGATTGCTGCGGCTGGGGTATTCCCCATAAGGGCTTATCCTTACGTGGGACAACTAGAAACAGAATCACCGCCAATGGAAAAGACAGTAACAGAATCAATGCACCCTGACGAATAGCGGCTGATGGCTGAGTAGCAGCGAGTAAACCTAGAGCCGAAATAAGGCAGAATAAAGCCACAATCAGCCAGGGCGCCATCAGTATGCTCTGATTAAACAGTAGGCCGCCACCCATTAAAATCAATTGAGCCAGAAGCAGAATTTGCCAGTCACGCAAGGTTTCTCCCTCGAAGGCTTTCAGCATAATCATCAGCATCAGCAAGGAAACACTAGCATCACGTCCAATGATGGTACCCAGTCGAAAATATATCCATACCGTCGAACCCAGCAATAATATTACCAATGCCCATAATGGCAGCTTTTTGATTTTAGTAAAAAGTAAACCCACTCGTATCAGCCAGAGCAAGGCAAATGCTGCACCAACACTCATAGGTAAATCAAACAGCAATGGTAAAGCTATCCAAGCCAGCATCAGCAACAGAATTAACTGCGTACGCTTAGGGGGAGATTTACGCAAAAATACCGGATCAGCTAGCCACATTACCATCTACCCAGAGCATTCAGACATTGTGTTCGTTGTGCAGTCGCTGCTTCATAGCGCTGACGCGGTAATTCGAGAATATACTTTTCACCACGGGCATCTGCGGCCAATACTCTGAAGCACATTTTACTGGCCATCTGTTCTACACTGGTGCCCTGCGGATAATCGCGATAGGAAATCAGCAATGGATCTGCCAGCGGAGCACCTTGGTCAAAATACTTATCCAATAAATCACCACTTTTAGCATAATGCTTCCATGCAATCTGCCGTGCTGAAATAGCATTTTGGTGTGGAAGTAGATAAGCCGGATCTTGTCCACTCTGGCTGATTTGGCTGTTTTGCTCACCACTAATGCTTTTTACTGACGAAATAGTATGTTCGATCGGTTGTGGAAAAATAACAATTTCATCTGTAAATTCCCACTGTGTTTTAATCATTACCAGACCAAACGGAGCCATACTGGCACCTGCTAACATTAGTGTTGGCAAAATGCCGCGCCGTTGTGGTGGTAAAGTCCAGACAAAATCAGTATTCTCAGGTGTAATTTTCCACAGCTGCCAGTCCTCTGGAGTACCGCTAATTTCCTGTGCCGTCTGTAACCATAACCAACGTGTTCGTTTACTATTGTCACAGGCACGTAAAGTCAGTACACAATCTTTACCGGCAAAATATTCTGATTGCGGCACAACAGCCAAAATCAGACCACTTAGCTGCCGGAAACTGGCCAGCGCCCCAAACACCAATATACCCAGCAGCCAAAATACCAGCGCATAAGCTATATTGATCTGATAATTCACCGCCATAATCCACAGCAGAATACAGGCAATAGCCAATCCCCATCCCATGCGTGTCAGATTAAAACGTATATTTCGAGCACGCAAAGCCGTATGCCCGTCTATCAACGTGGGTATAGACACCTCAGACCACGGCAACATGGTCCAGCATCCCATTAAGCAGCGTACTGCTTCTGGATTGACTCTGCACTGGTTGCAGGCGATGTGCGCCCACAGACACCCAAACCGCTTTTACATCTTCCGGTACCACATGCGCTCGCCCATGTATCCAAGCATAGGCCTTGGCTGCCTGTACCACTGCCAGACCTGCACGTGGACTCAGACCAAGAGCAAACATGCCCGGAGTCCGTGTAGCTGCCACCAGTCGATACACATAATCAGCAGCGGCAACAGATAAATTAACTTTAGCTACTTCTGCCTGCCACTGCTGCAATGTTTCCCCATTACAAACGGCTTTTAGGCGTGGTACAAACTGGCGGCGTCCGCCAGAAACATAAAGCTGCTTCTCTTCTTTTTCAGCAGGATAGCCGATACTCAGACACATCATAAAACGATCAAGCTGCGATTCAGGCAAAGGATAGGTACCGAGCTGTTCGGTCGGATTCTGTGTAGCCACTACCAGAAAGGGCTTAGGCAGTGTATAAGTTTTCCCATCTACAGAAGCCTGCCCTTCTTCCATCGCCTCTAATAAAGCGGATTGCAGCTTGGGTGAAGCACGGTTGATTTCATCGGCCAGTAAAAAGGAATTGAAGACCGGTCCCGGATGAAACACAAATTCGCCACTTTTAGGCTGGAATATACTCACACCAAGCAAATCAGCCGGCAGCATATCGTTGGTGAACTGAACACGCTGGTATTTCAATCCCAGTACTGCAGCCAGTGCATGAGCGAGCGTGGTTTTGCCGACTCCTGGGACATCTTCTAGCAGAATATGCCCGCGAGCTAAAACACAGGTCACAATCTGAATCAGTAATTGTTGTTTACCCAGAATCAGGGCATTAAGCTGTTTGAAAATTGGTTCTAGTTTTGGATTCATGTATTAAAATAGTAGATAAAGGGTATTTGGCAGCAATACTGATAATAGTTACAATGCATTTCTCAAAGATAATAAACACAACAAAAGTTGTTTATTATGTTTTCATGCAAAAAGCATTGATAAAAGTACAGACTGAAAACACAAACTGTATGATTAATAACTAAGTTTAACATTATGTATGCTAAATAGTAAATTAATCAATGCGAATATATTCCACAGCCAGTATCTCAATATTTTCCACCCCATCCGGACCATGCAGGCGTACTTCATCACCTTCATGTGCTTTAAGCAATGTACGTGCCAGCGGCGATACCCATGAAATCTTATTACGACTAGTATCAATCTCGTCGGTACCTACGATGCGTACCGTTTGTTCTATTCCATTGCCGCGTAGAATGGTTACCGTTGCACTGAAAAATACCTGATCACTTGCCTCACGTGTTTCTGGGTCAATCACCTGAGCAGCCTCAAGCCGTTTAGTCAAAAACCGAATACGCCGGTCAATTTCTCGCAACCGGCGTTTACCATACAGATAATCACCATTTTCACTGCGGTCTCCATTACCGGCTGCCCAGTTAACCACGTTCACGATTTCCGGCCGTTCCTTGTGTACCAGTTGATAAAGTTCGTCCTGTAAAGCCTGATGACCGGCTGGTGTAATGTAATTGGGCGCAGGTTGCGTCTGCACATCAGACATAATCTGTCTCCATATTTAACACAAAAAGGCTGTCTGAAAAATACAGACAGCCTGCTTCATTTTCAGCTAAGTCAGTGGTTATTTACGCTGCGCATCCACTGCTGCCAAAGCAACCATATTTACAATACGGCGTACAGAAGCCATAGGCGTAACAATATGCACGGATTCATTCATGCCCATCAGAATCGGGCCAATGGTTACACCATTAGAAGAAGTACGCAACAAATTGTAGCTGATGTTGGCTGCCTCAACATTAGGCATCACCAGCAAATTGGCTGCACCTTTAAGCTTGCAGTCCGGCATTAATTTCTGACGCAGTTTTTCATCCAGAGCCAGATCACCTTGCATTTCACCATCAACATTCAGTTCTGGATCTGCTTCTTTAATCAGAGCCAGAGCTTCCTGCATTTTGCTGCTGCTGGGCTGATCCAGTGAACCAAAGTTGGAATTAGACAACAGCGCTACTTTAGGTTCGATACCGAAACGTTTGATCTCATTCACACACATCAGTGTGTTTGCAGCAATTTGCTCGGCAGTAGGTTCAGGATTGACGTAAGTATCAGCAATGAACATATTGCCTGAAGTCATAATGAGTGCATTCATTGCACAAGCATTCTGCTCAGCATTGTTATAGCCAATTACTTCTTCCAGAATATTGAAATGATCATGGAAGCGGCCAACTGTACCACAAAGCAAGGCATCAGCACTGCCCATTCGTACCATCATGGCACCAATCAGTGTAGAGCTGCTAATCATTCGGCGACGTGCCATCTCTTCAGTAACACCGTGACGTTTGCGCAGCTCATAATAAGCCTGCCAATATTCACGGTAGCGCGGATCATCCTGATTATTGACGATTTCAAAATCCTTGCCTGACTGAATAGTCAGACCTAGCTTTTTCGCCCGTGCTTCAATAACGGCCGGACGGCCGATAAGAATTGGGTAAGCCAGTTTATGATTGACTATATGCTGCGTAGCATGCAAAACGCGCTCATCTTCACCTTCACACAATACCACACGTTTTACATCTTTCTTCGCCTGTGAGAATACCGGTTTCATAAACAGACTGGATTTGTAAACAAACTGACTCAGTTTTTCTACATAAGCATCCATATCTGCAATCGGACGGGTTGCCACACCTGAATCCATCGCTGCTTTGGCAACAGCCGGAGCAACAACCGCAATCAGGCGCGGGTCAAAGGGTTTCGGAATCAGATATTCACGACCAAAAGACAGCTCGGCATTACCATATGCTGCAGAAACTTCGTCACTCAGCTCGGCTTTTGCCAGCTCAGCAATAGCGTGTACACAGGCTAATTTCATCTGTTCATTAATAGTGGTAGCACCGACATCCAGCGCGCCACGGAAAATGAACGGGAAGCACAATACATTGTTTACTTGATTCGGGAAATCAGAACGTCCTGTACCAATTACAGCATCCGGCCGCGCTGCTTTGGCTTCCGGCGGCCATATTTCTGGTGTCGGATTGGCCATAGCCAAAATAATCGGGTCTTTAGCCATGGTTTTGAGCATGTCTACGCTCAGAACATTCGGGCCGGACAAGCCAAGGAAAATATCCTTGCCATGTACGGCATCAGCCAGCTTGCGCTGACCATTATCAGGAATGGCAAATAGTTTTTTCGATTCCACCATGTTTTCTTCGCGATTCTGGTAAATTACACCTTTAGAATCACACACAGTGATGTTTTCGCGTTTCATGCCCAGCGCTACCAAGAGCTCCAGACAAGCAATAGCCGCAGCACCCGCACCAGAGCAGACTAGCTTAACCTGACTGATATCTTTACCTACTACTTCCAAACCATTTTTAATCGCAGCTGCGGTAATGATAGCAGTACCATGCTGATCGTCATGGAATACCGGAATATTGCAACGTTCACGCAGTTTTTTCTCAATATAGAAACATTCCGGTGCTTTGATATCTTCCAGATTGATACCACCGAAAGTGGGCTCTAGAGAAGCAATAATATCAACTAATTTATCTGGGTCAGTTTCGTTTACTTCAATATCGAATACATCAATACCACCAAATTTTTTGAACAGTACCCCTTTGCCTTCCATTACCGGTTTGCCGGCTAATGCACCAATATTGCCCAACCCTAGCACGGCTGTACCATTGGAAATTACAGCCACCAGATTACCGCGAGCAGTATAACGATATGCATTCAAGGGATCACGGTGAATTTCCATACATGGTGCAGCCACACCCGGTGAATAAGCCAGTGACAAATCATATTGAGTAGCCAGCGGCTTGGTTGGCGTAATCTGAATTTTACCGGGACGGGGTTCTTCGTGAAAATGTAATGCTGCTTCTTTGATTAATTCATCCATATCTGTTCTCAGTCTTAGGTTTTTCAACACCAATAAGCTGTTCTTGAAAGAGCACGCTAAAAGTCACTTCTATCAGAGCAATTTATAAATCATAGGCATTGATAAAAGTAGTTCACATTATAGCGTTATTTAACAAAATCATGCACCGTTTTATTATCAGTATAATCAACTGCCATGTGGGATAAATAACAGATTCGGCTCTTGCAAACGTTAATAAAACAAATAGCTGACCAAATTTAGCCAAATTTGAAATTACATTTTTATTTCAAATGCTTATCTAAAATTAACCTAAATCATTTATTTTTATTCATTTATATACTAGCTAAAAACTAAATTTTAACTTTTGCAATTAAGGAAATGATTAGCGCTCACCTTTTACACTGTAACCATAATTGCTTTTCAGTTTTTTGTCATGCAACTTGTAATAAATATTTTCTAATTTGAGTATGAGGGTGTTTATAAACAAATTAAATTTGGAAAGAGGCATAATTCACAATTTAATTGTGAATAAATATAATGGATTTTTTTAAGATCATCTGTTGCAAATAAAAATTAAGAGATTTTTTATTGTATATCTTTTGGTAAGTTAATAGTTTTTATCCTGCTTCATTTCTAATTCAATCATTGTTCCAAGAATCAGTTATTTTCGTTGAATAAGAACAAACGCTTGAAAGCAATTTCTGTTAATTTATTAATATCATTTTTATCTTGTACAATATGCATTTTTCGATGGCAATTGGGGCATAAGGCGACCAGATTGTCTAAAGTATCTGGGCCATTTTGTGATAGCCATACGACATGATGGCATTCTAAATACGGTTGTTGTTCTTGATTGACAAAGGGCGCAAATTGTCCACATAAATCACAATAACCACGCGCTTGGCGTTTTACATATTCCACTAATTCCATACTACGTCGATAGCGCGGTGTTTTTACGGTTATTTTACTGGTTTGTTTAGTTTCTTGATTTTGGCGTTGAATTTTAGCTATGAGCTTTTTATCTGAAAATCTGGATAATGCGGTTAATCTATCTTGCTCAAAATGATTCACCATTTCTACCGGTAATCCACCTTGTTTCAAGCGTAGTGGAAAAATATATACTTGTCGCCATTGGTTTTTAGCATCTAACTGTTGAGTACAATAAGGCTCTCCCGCTTTAAGCATTTCGCCAATATAAGTATATTGATATTCTGCTAACACTTCGAAATAATGTACTTGTACGCCATTATTATCTATATTTGCTAATGTTTTATTTTGAGCAAAATCTAAAGATTGATCACCAATCTGGCCCATTCCGGTGTAATGTAAAATGTCATTTTTCCACACATCTTTATAGACCGACTCAAGATGATTGGTTATCAGAACTAATGTGTTAGTTCGATTTGATTTACGCATGCCCCCTTGTGGTGAACATTGAAATACATCACATAATTGCTCGTTATTTAAAATTGTTCCTTGGGTTAACGTAATCATGGGTTTAGATGGAAGCAAAAACTGATGTTTAACACTTTAAAACAAATTATTTAAAATGCCAACACAATGGTTTAGGTGCAAGCTATATCAATCGACAAATAATTTTTTTAGGATTATGTGTCTATATTTGCTTGTATAAGCTAAATAAAATTTTTATCAATTTATTCTATTAACTGGCATAATTTTTATAATTTTTCTAAAAATATATTGACATATCAACAAGTAAAGGCGGTATTATTTTACAGCTTTTTGTTTAGCAGTCAGTCTTAGCGGACTGGATTTAATGTAGCCAACCGCATAATTTTAATATTTGTGCGGTATTTGCTTATTCCCAAATGCTATTCATAAGCCATATCATTGCCGTCACGCTTTTACTCAACGCTCAAGTCGTTGCTATTATCTGTAATCCCGATTTACCTGTAGCTGAACAGGCGCGCCAACTTAGTGCGCAGGGTTTGACTTTGTTACTTGAGTATTATGAATCTGAAGATTATATCTTTCAGGAAATAACGCAAACTTTGGGCAAACTGATGATTGAACGTGAAAATCTGGGTATTATTGCTGGTGTAGCCATGGATGAAATGTTGAATTTTGCCGGTAATCTGAATGCTTTGATTAGCGGATTAAGGTGTTATCTGGCGGAAATCAGTAAATATGCTGAAATCATCAGCCAGTATCATGCTTATAAGCTCATTCAAGAATAATTTCATTTGAAAAAGCCAGCGGATTTATTGAGCAAATTCACTGGCGTTTGCGCCTATGTTTGATTGTTTTATAGGGTCAGTTCCATCTGGATGTTGACTCTGTTGAATGTACTATGAAGGTTGGTAATTTCTTTAAATCCGGCTTGCTGATAAAGATGGATGGCTGGTTTCAGGCTAGTATGGCTTTCTACATAAAGTTTTTTTGCGCCCTCTTCTCTGGCTTTGGCAATGATTGCCTCTATCAAATGTCTGCCAATATGTTTGCCCTGTGCCTCTGGGGCCACTGCTAATTTGGCTAGCTCATAATCATATGGGTCACCATGCAGCTTTATCAGGGCACATACGCCTACTGGTTTCCCGTTTTCCAGTGCCACCAGTATGTGGCCGCCTTTGTCGAGGATGGCTTGTCTAGGATTATCCAGTAGCTGATAATCACTGTCTTCCATTTCGAAATATTTAGCTATCCACGCTGCATTCAAATCACGAAAAGCAGAATGATAGCGGTCACTGTAATCAACAATTTGCATATTTTCTGCGACATTCATGATGCATCCTTTTACATGAAGTTGAGTATCGGCCAGCCATGGCGGTGGGCATACTTTGCTAGTTTTTCATCAGGATTGACGGCTACTGGGTCAGTTACTAGTTGCAGGAGCGGTAAATCGTTATGTGAATCGCTGTAAAAATAAACTTTGGTAAAATCGCTCAGTTGTTGCCCTCGTTGTGCCAACCATTGTTGCAGACGGATAACTTTGCCTTCTTTAAAGCTGGGTGTGCCTACGTAGCGTCCGGTATAGTTACCTGCTGCATCTGTTTCTAACTGTACGCCGATAATATTCTGAATACCAAATGTTTTTGCAATTGGGGCGATAATAAACTCATTGGTAGCCGATAATAGCAACATTTCATCTCCAGCATCACGATGCCCCTGTACCAGCATTTTTGCCATAGTGGAAATATGCGGTACGATAAAGTCATGCATGTATTCGCTATGCATGCTGTCCAGTTCGGCACGGGTAAATCTTGCCAGCGGTGCAAGCTGGAATTGCAGGAATTCATCTATATCAAGACAGCCATTTAGGTAATCCTGATAGAATTTATTGTTTTTCATGTCAACAAACGCTTTGTCGACCAGTCCTTTCTGCATCAGGTACTTCGGCCATTCGTTATCCGAATCACAATTAATCAGAGTATGGTCAAGGTCAAAAATAGCCAGATTCATGCATGTTCCTGTTGTTTAAGTAGCTGCCGCAGTAAGGTAAGAGTGATGCGCCGCCCCTGCGCAAGTGAATAATCATTTAAGGTATTGAGCATTAGCAATAGACTGTCCAAATCACGGCGCCAGTGAGCCAGCAGGTAACGGATAACTTCAGCATCCACCGGTATTTGCCGTGCCCGTGCCATGCCTACCAATGCGTTAAATTTCTCTTCGTCGCTTAATGGTTTGATTTCATATACCAAACAAAAAGCCATACGGGTACGTAAATCTTCGCGAATCATAAGCTGCTGGGGGGGGATGGCTGAGCTTAAAAGCAGATTGCCCTGACGGGTATTGCGAAAGTGGTTGAATAAAGAAAAAAGCTGCTGCTGCTCGGCAGGGCTGAGTAATTCAATCTGATCCACAGCAACGCAATCGAGGTCAAACAGCCAATAACCAAGGCCTTCGCTCGCAGCGTCAACATATTCGGCTTTCAGACCGCGCGATTGCGCCTGCGCTACCCATGCTTTTAGTAAATGGCTTTTACCGCTACCGGCTTCGCCCCAAACAAAGATAAACGGGTCTGCCTGCTGCTGTAAAACATAAATCAGTTCGGCGTTGGTATGGCCGAGAAATTTGTCAAATCCGGGATAGCTGCGATCATCAAAGTCAAATATCAGTTGGTTCACTACGTTAGACCAGTTTGAAAAGGTAGTGCGGCCTTTGATTGTACGCTGTCTGCTTTGTTTCTTTCAAGCAGCACATTGGAGTAATGCTACTGAGGAATAAGGATTTTACGTTTGCACTTGTCCATGGCAAAAAGATGAAATTATTCTTTTGGCTTTACTCCAAATACTTGTGTCCAAAGCTGCTTTACAACCTGATAATTGGAGAGCAAAGTTGCGTCTATGTTGGTGTTGACAGCGTCGCGCAAACGAGTGTTGTGCTGTTGCTGGCGATAATACCGATAAGCCATGCGACTGCCTTCGGCCATACAGCTGTCTACTAGCCCCAATTCGGCAGCGATGCTAAGCAAAGCAATATTACCGTAATTGTTTAGTAATTGCGGATACTGATGCGCATGTGCCAGTATCAGATACTGCACGATAAATTCCACATCCACTACTCCGCCGCGGGCATATTTTACATTTGTGTCTACGGGTGGATGTGTAGGAAACATTTTTTCGCGCATGGCGATGATTTCGTTGCTTAAAGAGACGGTATCACGTTTGCGGCATAATATTTCGCTACGTACCCCATCAAAACGTATGCCCACGTTGCTGTCGCCACCAATGAAGCGGGCTCGGGTTAGGGCCTGATGCTCCCAAGTCCATGCACTTTCACGTTCATAGCGTTCGAATGCCTGTATATGGGTAACAGTAAAACCTGAATCGCCATTCGGGCGCAGCCGTAAATCAATATCGTAAAGGGTACCTGCACCGGTTGGGACTGTTAGCCAGCTGGTGAGACGGCGGGCCAGACGTGTATATGTATCAATAGCATCGGGATGGTTATCATCAAATACATAAACCAAATCCAAATCTGAGGTATAACCTAATTCTTTACCCCCCAGTTTGCCATAACCAATCACAGCAAAATGCGGGGTTTCAGTGTGACGTCGTGGTAATTGCGCCCATACTCTATTCAGTGCATTTTGTATAATTAAGTCTGCCAGTGCAGAAAGCTGATCTGACAACCCTTCTACTGTCCACAAACCGGCCAAATCCTGTACCGCCAGACGAAAAGTCCATGCATGCTGAAACCGGCGCAGAACATCCATTTGCGCCTCGACATCATCATGGCAATCATCCAACAAATTTGTCAGCTCCTGCGCATGTACTGTCCAATCAGTATCCTTGCGCATTAGTTCATTGCTAAGCAGTTCGTCCAATAATACCGGATGCCGCTGTAAGTATGTAGCAACCCAGCTGCTTTGACTCATGAGTCCGGCCAGTTTATCTAAAGCTTCGGGATGTTCATGCATAAAGGCCAAATATGAACTGCGCCGAGCAATGGTTTCTACAAAATCAAGCAATCGGGTTAATGTAGTATCTGGTTGCGGATATCTGGCTGCTACGCTCAGTACAGACGGAATCATGTCATCAAAACGCTGTTGCGCAGATGACGATAGCTGCCGGTACTGACTACCGTGATGTAGTTGTTGCAGACGCTGAATTACATTTTGAGCATTAAAGCCATGTGCTGTTAGTAAAGAAGTTTTTTCTTCACTATCACTGTCAACCTGCCAAACGCGAACCATATCAGGATCTTGTGCTTTGGCCTTATCGTCCGGCTCAGTGAAAATGGCATTGAAAATCTGGTTAACAGCACAACGGTGCTGATTCAATGCAAAAAGGTAGTGCTCGTAATCGGCATAGCCCATACTTTTCGCTAGCATTTGTTGCTGCTCAGTGCCGGCCGGCAGCATCTGCGTTTGCTGATCATCCCAATATTGTAAGCGGTGTTCGGTATCTCTCAGAAAATGGTAAGCCTGTAGCAAGATATCAACATTTTCTGCTGACAGCATGCCTTGTTCCTGCAAAGCATGCAGGGTTTCCTGTGTGCCTTTTAGTTGCAGGCTGCGTATCTGACCGCCGCGTATCAACTGGAAAATCTGGGCAATAAATTCCACTTCACGAATGCCACCGGCACCCAGTTTGATATTGTCCGCCATGCCTTTGCGGGTCACTTCACGCTGAATTTGCTGATGCAGATTGCGCATGGCATCGTAAGCATTGAAATCCAGATATTTACGGTAAACAAACGGCCGTACAAGTGCAGCGATATGATTCGGATAGTCGGTTACTAATCGGGCCTTAGTCCATGCATAGCGCTCCCATTCGCGTCCTTGCTGTATCAGATATTGTTCCAGTGCGGTTTCATTTATTACCAATGCACCAGCATCACCATCTGGACGCAATCGCATATCTACGCGGAAAACCTGCCCGTCACCAGTAATATCATTCAGTAGCGATATGATTTTCTGGCCAACTTTGGTGAAAAATTCCTGATTGCTTTTCTGGCGTTTACCGTTGGTGTCACCAGCCTCCGGAAAAACAAAAATTAAATCTATATCAGAGGAAACATTCAGTTCATATCCACCCATCTTGCCCATGCCCACTATACTCAGCCGCTGAAATGTATTGCTGTGGGCGCCAATTGGTTCGCCATAAAGTCCAGCATAATAAGCATGTGCATACTGTTCAGCGATATTGATGGTGAAATCAGCTAGATGAGTTATGGTGGTGGTGACTTCCTGTAAATCACTTACCCGTGCCAGATCGCGCGCCATGATATGTGCAACTACATAGCGGCGCAGCAGGCGCAACTGGCGTTTCAACTCTGCCTCATTTTCACCAGCCTGCAATTGTGTCCAGTTGGCAAAACCGTGAAAATCTTCCAACTTCAGGCGTCTTTCCAGCCATGGAAAAAGTTTGTTCTGGTCGAGCAAATGGTTATCTAGCAGACGACTGAGAAACAATGAATATGGACGGGCTGTGGCGAGAATGTGTGCAGGTGTCATGTTGCTGTTGAATTGGTAACAGTTGTGTGTGAGCATGATACCGCCAGACCTAAATACTGTGAACTGACAACTTTCAGATAATTAACAATGGCTCATCCGTACAATACTGTTGGCATCACCCATTAAATACTAATAAAGGGAATATTCATACCATAATGAATATTCCCTTTTCTTTATACAGATTCAGTTACAATTGTATTGATGTAATGTATTAGTGATGATGGTGGTCGTGGGCACCATGTACATGGCCGTGTTCCAGCTCTTCTGCAGTAGCTGGGCGGATGTCTTTTACAGTTGCTTTAAAGCGAATGCGCTGGCCGGCTAAGGGATGATTACCATCCACTACGGCTTTACCATCAGCCACATCGGTGATACGGTATACCATCACTTCACCAGTTTCTGGATCGTCAGCTTCGAACATCATGCCCACTTCTACTTCTACCGGAAACACATCCAGTGGTTCGATGCGAATCAGATCTTCCTCCTGCTCGCCAAAAGCATCATCCGGAGACAATGTAACATCTACTACATCGCCAACTGCTTTATCGTGCAACTGTTCTTCCACCAACGGGAAAATACCATCATAACCACCATGCAGATAGCTGATAGGTTCTTCCGTTTTATCTATCAGCTGGTTATCTGCATCAAACATTTCATAATCCAGCGTCACTACAGAGTTTTTGGCGATTTTCATAATTTTTCCATAATCAATAAACTGCACGAGCAGCAAACAGGATGTAGTTTAACATGGAACCAGTAACATCACATGCCGCTGATGTTAAGGCACCATCAGGATTGCAGACTGTCCAGTCGCGCCATCATTCCGGCCAATATACTTTTGCCTTCCGAGTGACTGACAATGGGTTCACTACCTTTACGCCCAAGCAAACGTATATCATCTGCCGGCATTTCATCTATGAAACGGCTGGGTTCATGAAATTCCCACGTTCCGGCACGTTTGCGCTTATGACAATGAGTCAGCGTGAGCGTCTGGCGAGCACGGGTAATACCAACATACATCAGCCGGCGCTCTTCATCGATATTGCCTTCCTCCACGCTATCCGCATGCGGAAAAACGCCTTCTTCACAACCAACCAGAAACACATATGGGTATTCCAATCCTTTCGAAGCATGAAGTGTGGACATACTCACCATATCCGCATCTTCGTCTTCCTTTCCATCCAGCAAGGTCATCAGTGCAATGGTCTGGGCTATTTCAAGTATATTTCTACCGTCTTCCTCTCCTTTTTTACTAATCCAGCCGAGCAAATCCTGTACATTACGCCACTTGATTTCACCTGCACGCCCTTCTTCTGTGTTGAGTAGATGTGCTTCATAAGCAATATCAGACAACAGATTGTGTAGCAAGTTGCCAGCTGCTTCAGTACGTGCGCGTATTTGATAATCCGCCAGCATCGCCATAAACTGCTGTAAAGGCTCACGACTCTTGGCAGATAGTTCTGCCAAAGCACTCATACTGCGCGCCGCTTCGTACAGGCTGCATTGCGCCACTTTGGCATAATTATTCAGCTTTGCCAGTGTCGTTTCGCCCACTCCACGCCGCGGAGTAGTCACCGCGCGTAAAAAAGCCGGATCATCATCGGGGTTGGCGAGTAAGCGCACATAAGCGAGCACATCCTTAATTTCAGCTTTGTCAAAAAAACTCTGCCCACCAGAAAGACGGTAAGGAATCCGTCTGCTGCGCAAAGCTTCTTCAAATACTCGCGCCTGATGATTACCCCTGTACAGGATGGCAAAATCGCGATAATGCACCGCATCTCCGCCTACCAGTTTCTGGTGCGCAATGCGGCTAACCACCAAATCGGCTTCATGGGTTTCGTTTTTACAGGCAATCACATCAATCATATCGCCAAGCCCATATTCACTCCATAAAGTTTTGGCGAATAACTTAGGGTTATGGGCGATTACTTGATTGGCCACACGCAGAATACGCGCAGTAGAGCGATAATTTTGCTCCAGCTTGATGATTTTTAAATCTGGATAATCCTGCTGCAACAGACGCAGATTTTCCATATTGGCACCACGCCAAGCATAAATGCTCTGGTCATCATCGCCTACAGCAGTAAATTTTCCTTCCGCTCCTGTGAGCAAACGCATTAGCGCATACTGGCAAGTATTGGTATCTTGACATTCATCCACCAGCAGATAACGCAGGCGCAGCTGCCACTTATAGCGGATGTCTGCATCTGATTGCAGCAGCTCAACCGGTATGCGGATTAAATCATCAAAATCAACTGCCTGATAACTTATTAGAGTATCCTGATAAGAGGCGTATAGCTGCCCTATCTGATGTGTCCAGCTATCATCTGCCTGCCGAATAATAGTTTCTGGTGACAATAGGCTGTTTTTCCATAATGAAATTTGGTGCTGTGCCTTAAATACCATTTCACGGCCACTGCTACCCAGCAACTCGCTGATAATTTTGCCCGCATCGGCACTGTCGAGAATAGAAAACTGTTTTTTATAACCAGCTGCGGCCGCTTCTTCGCGCAGAAAACGCATACCCAATGAATGGAATGTGCTGATGTTTAAACCACGGGTCTGCGATTTGTGCAACAAATGCCCTACACGCTCTTGCATTTCCCGAGCCGCTTTATTCGTAAACGTAATCGCGGCAATCTGATGCGGTGGATAACCAGCCTGCTTGATTAGAAAGGCAATTTTTTCAGTAATCACACGCGTTTTACCGCTGCCAGCACCAGCAAGTACCAGTAACGGCCCATCCAAATAATGGATAGCCTGATGTTGTTGTGGATTAAGATTCAACATGATTTACTAGATACTTTCCGGCGCAATAGATGAGACTTCTGCCTAAAACAGCTAATCCTGACATCTGTGAATCGGATAGTAAACTTAAATTTGCCAATCGATTGGCGCCATACCGTGCTGTTGCAGATATGCATTGGCTTTGGAAAAATGCTTACAACCAAAAAAACCACGGTAGGCGGATAAAGGGGAAGGATGGGGCGCAGTCAGTACCAGATGCTTTTGGCGATTTATCATCGCTCCTTTTTTTTGTGCATGACTACCCCAAAGCATAAAAACAACGTTCTGACGTTCTGCATTCAGTGCAGCAATCACATGGTCAGTAAATGTTTCCCAGCCCAGCTCAGCATGAGAATGTGCCTGACCAGCGCGCACGGTTAAAACTGTATTGAGGAGCAATACACCTTGTTCCGCCCAGTGTTGTAGATAGCCATGCTGTGGTATACGAAAACCAGCAATATCGTCAGCTAATTCTTTGTAGATATTAACCAAAGATGGTGGAATAGCAATTCCCTGTCGAACTGAGAAAGATAGGCCATGAGCCTGTTGCGGACCATGGTAAGGATCTTGCCCTAGAATCACCACTTTTACCTGTGCAAACTCAGTAGCCTTAAATGCATTAAAGACATCTGGAGCAGGCGGATAAATAATTTTACCGGCCATTCTTTCGGCACGGACAGTTTCCAGAATATGCTGAAAATATGGTTGCTGTTTTTCTGCACCAATTGCCTGATGCCATGTCTGCATATGTTCTCCCCTATACGATTAGGATAATTTCTGCTTTACCCTGATACTCACTCATGCAGCCAATTTTAGCATACAGATACAACCACTAATCATGCTTGAAACGCCAGAAATGAGCCAGAGGACCATAACCGTGTCCTAAATGCCAATGCTGTCCAGCCTCAATGGCGCCGTGCACATAGCATTTAGCCACAGCTACTGTATTAGCTAAAGTTTCATGCTGTGGACGTAAAGCGGCAATTGCTGCTGAAAGCGTACATCCAGTACCATGTGTATGAGATGTTTTAATACGCAGACTCTTAAAGCAAACTGGTTCGCAATCCTTTTCCAGTAACCAGTCTATGGCTTCTTCATCTTCACTGAGATGCCCGCCTTTGACCAGAACAGCCTGACAACCTTCATCCAGCAGAATTTGCCCCTGCTCCAGCATTTCATCACTAGAAGTAGCCATCGTTTTCTGAGTCAGCAACGCCAGCTCAAACAAATTAGGAGTAAGTATATCGGCAAGCGGCATGAGCATTTGCTTCATAGCTTGCACGGTATTTTCTATAGACAGTGCCGAACCAGAGGTGGCTACCATTACTGGATCTAATACAGTAAAAGGCAGATGAAATTGCTGCAAAGACTCTGCAACGACACGTATACTTTCAATATCCGCAAGCATACCAATTTTGAGCGCATCAATACGGATATCCGACATCACAGCCGAACATTGTGCCTCAATCATATCCGGTGTTACCACCATTACCTTTTGCACACCAAAAGTATTTTGTGCTGTTATTGCAGTAATGACACTGGTACCGTAGGCACCAAGTGCGGCAAAAGTTTTTAAATCCGCTTGTATACCTGCACCACCGCCGGAATCCGAACCGGCTATAGTCAATGCACGAGGGTAAGGCTTGGCCAGGGCCATAAGCGACTCCCAAAATAATTTTTATTAGTCAAGGATTTAATTTATATATACATCCTGCAAAAAAAACAAGCCCATACAAATAAACTAATCAGTTTAAGCAACCTTGTTTGTAAAGGGAAAAACCGCCAGAAATATAATATTTGCAATTAAAAACAGAAATTTAATTCAAACAATCAGTCAGTAAAACTGTGTTCCGCATCAGGAAAAATCTTAGCTTTAACTTCCTGTACATAGGCTCCGACAGCAGCCTGAATACTGGTTTGATTGTGCATGAAATTCTTCACAAATTTTGCTGTTTTGCCTGGATAAATTCCCAGCATATCATGCATCACCAGTACCTGACCGTCACAATCGACACCGGCACCAATACCTATGGTTGGACAGCTTACAGATGCGGTTACTTTTGCTGCCAGAGCAACTGGCACACACTCCATCAGCACCATATCCGCTCCGGCTTGAGCATGTGCCTGAGCATCGGCTAGCAATTGTGCCGCAGCTTCACCGCGACCCTGAACTTTATAACCGCCAAGCGTATGTACTGACTGCGGCGTCAGGCCGATATGTGCACACACAGGAATACCGCGTTGCTGTAAAAATTGCGTAGTTTCAGCGATCCATTCACCGCCTTCCAGTTTTACCATGTGTGCTCCGGCCACCATCAGCCGAACAGCTGCCGCAAAAGCCTGCTCTTTACTTTGCTGATAAGCGCCAAATGGCAGATCTGCCAGTATCAGCGCCTGCTGATTGCCTCGCGCCACAGCCGCAGTGTGATAACAAATATCGTCAACACTAACCGGAATAGTTGAAGCTTGTCCCTGCACTGCCATACCCAAGGAATCACCAATCAGCAGTACGTCAACACCAGCATCGCTCATCAGACGAGCAAAACTGGCATCGTAACAAGTTAGCATAGCGATTTTTTCGCCTGCGGCTTTCATTTTTTTTAAAGTGTGAATGGTATGCATAAATTGATAAATCAAATAATATTAATTAGAAAACACGGCCGGTAGTTATACACAGTCTGTTTCTGCAAGGAAACAACAAATTCATCAATCAGTAAAACTGATAAACAAACGGCCAAATTGAATGTGCGGCAAAATACCACAGACAACCTTTTTACCCGAGCAGATTAACAAATATTTTGCTATAGATAAATTTAACCGGCACGATGATACGTGCGCTTGTCCTCAACATTACTAATCATCCGTATCTGCTCATCTAGCAATCACGCCAAGCATCATTTTTTTACGCTTGAAACCAAACCATGCAAATTGTGTAAATGTGTATACTGATTTTCAATCCAATAAACAAAAACCGTACTTTTTCTACCAAAAAGTACGGTTTCCAAACTGAATAACACATCCATCAGTATGCAAAAAATATCAAACAAACATCATAATGGCATTGATATTTTTTTACCCCGATTAAACTGCGCTGCATACTGAAATAGCAAAATTACTACAGAAAAAATGGCTGAAACTTACTTTCTTACGCAAAAAAATATTCAGCTTTACTCGACAGCACAACACATCAGTTATTCGCTTAAGTTCAGATAATTACGACTTCCCTGCATATTAGCAATGGTATTAAGCAACAACTCAAAATGATCTTCATTACCCAGAAAATCCAGCTCATTGGTATTGGCAATCAGTAATGGAGCATGCTGGTATAAATGGAAAAAACGGCGATATTCAGCATGAATCTGCTGTAAATAACCAGCAGGAAACAAATTAATCATACCATCCTCACGCTGGCGCAGACGCTTGTCCAGCAATTCATCATCCGCTTCCAGATAAATCACCAAATCCGGTACCGGAAATTTAGGCATCACCTTTTGCTTGATTTGCCAATACAACGTCTGCTCTTCTTCACGCAGAATTACCGGTACATATATCTGGTCTTTCTCCAGCAGAAAATCAGCAACAATACGTGAACGCCGTTCATCTTCAGCATAGATAACATTGATGGCTTCACAACGGCGCATTAGAAAATGCATCTCTGTAGCCAGCCCGTGATTGGCAGCATTTAGATAGAATTTTTCTAAAAACGGATTGCTTTCAGGTATCTCTGATAACAGTAAAGCATCAAAATACTGTGCCAGACGACGGCTCAAAGCTGATTTGCCACTGCCAATAGATCCTTCTACGACAATGTAGCGATAATCCATATTTTCCCCTGACTTAGTTTTGATCGCCTTCAATAATCGTGGCTGCATCCGGCTGTGCTTTAAGTAATTTTGCCGCCAGAGTAGAGGCACTGCCATGAGTGCCGATTACATAGTATGGTGCAATAGCAGCTAGTGGGGCCATTACGAATGCACGTTCATGCGCACTTGGATGAGGCAATTTCAAATCAGGTTCATTAATGGTCTGATGATTGTAATCAATTACGTCCAGATCAATCATACGCGGACCATTTGGCACATTGCGCACACGTCCCAGCTTATTTTCCAGTTCTAGCATGGAATGTAGCAATGCCTGTGCACTTAAAGTGGTATGAACCAAAACCACCGCATTGACAAAATCAGGCTGGTCAGTCAATCCCACCGGTTTGGTAAGATAAAGTGGTGAAATTGCCTTTACACGGATACCACTAACCTGATTCAATGCAGCCATAGCCGCTTCAACCTGTTTGCGCGGATTTCCTAGATTAGCGCCCAAAGCAATAACCGCTGTTACTGTTTTCATGCTCCCTCCTGCTTGGATTTGTTAGTGCGTTTATTACGATTTCGTTTTGATTTTGTAGAGGTTGTTTTTACCTGCATCGCAGTGTGAATCAGCTCTTCACGCTCTGCATCCGTTCCCTGCTGAAAATTCTGCCACCACTGCACAGTTTCCTGAGCCACTTCGCCCAGATTGGCGCGAAGACACAGAAAATCAAAAGCAGCACGAAAGCGCGGCTGAGCAAGTAGACGATATGGCCGTCCACCGCGCATTATTTCAAATTGCGGTTGCAGAGACCAGATTTCACGCATAGTAACACCATAGCGCTGTGGTACACCCCAGTGTTTATCTATGTGCTGACGTTCGGAAGCCATGGCAGCATGCATGGCCCCATTACTGCGCATACCGCGCGCCTGTTGTTGTATCCATGCTTCACGCATATGCGGCCACAATACTGCCGCCAGTACAAATCCCATGGAAACGGACTTATCCGCACGCAGACGCTCATCAGTATTTTGCAGAGCCAGCGCAGCTATGTGCCCACTGCCGCCTGCTCCAGGCATCAGTGCATCCAAGAGCGGATGAATATTTTTTAAACCTAATATATCCATCTGACGCAGACATGCTTGTGCATAACCACTGAATAGAATCTTTAACACTTCATCAAATAGCCGTGCCGGTGGCTCCCGCTGAAGCAACTGCGCACATTCGGCAATTGGTTTGGATGTCTGTCTATCAACCGAAAATCCAAGTTTGCCTGAGAGTCTGGCTGCACGCAACATGCGTACTGGATCTTCCTGATAACGCTCCTGCGGATTGCCAATCATAACCAGACGACGATTGCGGATATCTTCCACGCCATGATGAAAATCCAATATGACCTGTCTGTGTGGATCATAATAAAGTGCGTTGGCGGTAAAATCGCGACGCATGGCGTCCTGTTCCAGCGTACCGAAACTTACATCTTTCATAATCCGCCCCAGCTCATTATGGCTATTGACGGCACCACCACGGAAAGTTGTAACTTCAATGGTTTCTGGCCCCACCATGACATGTACAATCGGAAAACGTCGGCCAATGATGCGGCTGCGTCTGAATAGTTTACGCACCTGTTCGGGCGTGGCATTGGTGGCGACATCATAATCTTTGGGAGAAACACCCAATAGCAAATCCCGCACTGCTCCACCTACCACATAAGCCTCATAGCCTTCTTTCTGCAAACGGGATATCACTTTTTCCGCAGCAAAACTCAGCTCATCCGCCTTAATATGATGTTGTGCCAAGGGTATTTCCCGTTTTCTGCCTTTACTGACAGTCTTACGCGGCAAAACCCTGTGTAACCACTTTTTTAGCATAGAAAATACATAAGCTTATGAAAAAATACTCGCGTGCCACAGCAAACACGACCACTAAAACAGCGTAGTATAACCTATCTATTCGTTTCTCATCATCGTTAGCAGACCAAACTCGTACAATTCTGCCTGCTTCTTCACCAGTATGGTGCACTTTGTATATAATAATACACCTGTTTCTAAATAACATATGCAAGAAGAAACTTATATGTATAACTATCAGTCTGACACAACCCAATTTCTGAATAAATACTTAAATGAACACCCTGAGGAAGCTCAGGCTCAGATCCAGCATCGCGGCTTGCTGTGGGATGTTCAGCTAAATCCCGAAGATGAAGCAAATTTTGCTGCCGCCAAACTGCCAAAAAAAGGCTATACCTATTTAACCGAATAATCTCCTGCCGACCTGTCATGAGTCAACGAGCTGGTGTGAATAGTCCTGCGCTTAATACTTATCTGGCGGAGGTAAATCCCCAAGAGCACCCTTTACTGGCACAACTGCGTGCTGAAACAGCTCAGCACCGCAAAGGAAATATGAGTATTGCGCCCGAGCAGGCGCAGTTGATGACATGGTTAGCAACGCTGATACAAGCACGCCATTATCTCGAAATCGGTGTTTTTACCGGCTACAGCAGCACTGCCATGGCACTGGCTTTACCGGAAAACGGTCACATAACTGCCTGTGATATTAATGTCACTTACACCGATATCGCCCGCCGTTACTGGCAAGAAGCCAATGTCAGTCACAAAATACAGCTCTATTTACAACCGGCCTTGATAACGTTAGATAAACTGATTGCGGCAGGACAAAGCAATCAATATGACATAGCTTTGATTGATGCCGATAAACCGCCAACACCTCACTATTATGAACGCTGCCTGCAATTGGTTCGCTCTGGCGGCATTATTGCCATTGATAATGTACTGCTGCATGGGCGTGTGGCTCAACCTGCAAACACGCACGAACCAGAAAGCGTTCAGATTATGCGTTCATTTAATGCCAGCCTGAAACATGATTCGCGAGTGCAGCCACTAACCATCCCTCTGGGTGATGGCCTGACCTTGATGCAGAAAAAATAATAACAATCACTTAGAGGAGAGCAGCACCAAATGTTCTTATTTAATCATCGTCATCTATTGCTGGCTGCACTGGCTATGATGACCATCAGCTCATGCAGTACAATGAGTACCTCCTCTGCCCCTGAAAATACAACTAATTCAGAGGCGCCTGCACCGTATACCCTTCAGACAGCAGACCAATTGAGCCAAATGAAAACCCAGATAATGAGTCTGCAAAGTCAGGTAACCACCCTACAAAATCAATTAAATGATTTACGCCAGCAACAATCAACTCTATCGCGTTATCTGAATGTACATATTCAGCCAGCTCGGGTGAATCCAATAAAAAATACTGGCAATAGCGATACTACCGATGAAGCCCGCCGCCTCTACAACGCCGGACTATATGCTCAGAGTATCAGACTTTTAAAAAATGCAGATAGCGGCAGCAATGGCAGCAAGCTGGCACAGGAGCGCATGTGGCTGCTACTACAAAGCCATATGCGTCTAAATAATTGCGAATCGGTCATCAATATCGGCAAACGCTTCAGCAATTTGTTTCCACAAAATAGCCAAACGCCCAATGCCCTATATCAGGTGGCACAATGCCAGACACATTTACAGCAGCAGGATATTGCCCGTACCACCTATCAACGCATTATCAGCAACTATCCCACTAGTAATGCAGCAAATAAAGCCAAGCATCAACTGAAAAAATAATTTACAAACAGAATAAGAGCAAAACATGAATACTCCTCAAATCGGCATCATCATGGGCAGCAACAGCGATTATCCGGTAATGCAGCAAGCAGAACAGTTTTTACAACAATTCAGCATTCCTTATGAAATAAAAGTTGTTTCTGCACACCGCACCCCAGATTTAATGTTTGAATATGCCGAAAATGCACGCTCCAGAGGACTCAAAGCCATTATTGCTGGTGCCGGTGGTGCGGCGCATTTGCCCGGCATGGTAGCTGCGAAAACCACGCTGCCTGTACTGGGTGTACCGATTCCAAGCAAATATCTGCATGGCGAGGATTCCTTGATGTCTATTGTACAAATGCCCAAAGGGGTACCGGTAGCCACCTTTGCCATCGGCGAGGCCGGTGCAGCCAATGCAGCCTTATTTGCCATTGCAATGCTGGCAAACAACAATCCCCAGCTAGCTCAGAAACTCACGGAATTTCGAGAAAATCAAAGACAAAATGTTTTAGCGATGAATTTACCCAGTCAGCCAGCCTGATAAATCAGGAATTGGCCTGCACCTCATGCTAAGTAGCGTTTATTTTCTTCCAAACAATTGGCATCTTTAACAGACTTTTTCTGATAATAATCGCTTAATACTGTCCATAGCTGCTGTTTCTAAGCCATAAGAGTGAGAAAATTAGCAACAGTAGCTTTTTAGTATCAGCTACCTACCAGTCTATAAATACAAAAGCGGTTGCCGCACCATAGCAGCAACCGCTATTAATCTGCAAAACCATTATTTTTCAGTACGCAAATCCTTACGCAAAATTTTGCCTACCGCTGATTTAGGCAATTCTTCACAAAATTCGATGTCCTTCGGTACTTTATATCCCGTCAGATTCTGGCGACAGTATGCAATAATTTGCTCACGTGTCAGTGCAGGGTCACGCTTAACCACAAATAATTTTATAGCCTCACCTGTTTTCTCATTTGGCACACCGATACAGGCTGCTTCCAATACCTCTGGCATAGCAGCTACTATTTCTTCAATTTCATTCGGATAAACATTAAATCCCGATACCAAAATCATGTCTTTTTTACGGTCAACCAAACGTACATAACCCTTGGCATCGATTTCTGCCATATCACCGGTGGCGACAAAGCCACGGCTATCCAATACTTTGGCCGTTTCCTCAGGGCGGTTCCAGTAGCCCTTCATTACCTGTGGTCCTTGTACCCACAACTCTCCTACTTCACCTATGCCCAGCACTTTACCGTTATCATCTCGAATTTCAATATCGGTATTGGATACTGGTAAACCGGCTGTACCCGTGTATTCAGGATTATTCAACGGATTGGCACACACGCCTGGGCTGGCCTCAGTCAGACCATAGGCATCGATGATTGGCACCCCTGTAATCGCTTTCCATTCCTGCGCCACATTTTTCTGCGTCGCCATCCCGCCACCCAAAACAAGCTTCCATGATGAAAAATCAATTTTTTTGAATTTTTCATTATGAATCAGAGCATTAAATAGCGTATTCACCCCACTCATCACGGTGACACGATTACTTTGGAGTACTTTAACCAGCGCATTGATATCACGCGGATTGGTAATCAGAATATTTTTGGAGCCAGCATTGGCAAATATCATGATATTCACAGTGAGCGAAAAAATATGATAAAGCGGAAGCGGTGTTACTACCACTTCCTGCCCCGGTACCAGATTGGCCTTAATCCACTCTGATGCTTGCTGCATATTGGCAACAATATTTCCATGAGTCAGCATTGCACCTTTGGATATACCAGTTGTTCCACCCGTATACTGCAATAAGGCCAAATCCTCCAGCCCAAGCGGCACTGGTGTAAAGCGCTGCTTTTTACCCAATGCCAGCGCTTGCGGAAAAGTAATGGATTGCGGAATATGAAATGGTTTCACCATTTTTTTGACTTTGCGCAGCATGAAATTCACCAGCGTGCCTTTCAGCCAGCCCAACATATCTCCCATACTGGCGACAATCACCTGTTTTAGTGATGTCTGATCCAGCACTTTTTCCACCGTATGTGCAAAATTTTCCAGCACAATAATGGCCGTCGCACCTGAATCAATTAGCTGATGCGCCAGTTCACGCGGTGTGTACAGAGGATTGACATTAACCACTACGCCGCCAGCCTGCAATACACCGAACACGGCCACTGGATACTGCAACACATTCGGCATCATAATTGCCACGCGCTCACCCTTTTGCAGCTTAAGCACATTCTGCAAATAAGAAGTAAACTGATTCACCAAAGTCGCAGTCTGCGTATACGTCAGAGTGGTACCCATATTAGAAAAACTCGGCTGCGGTCCGAACTTCTTCACACTGGTGTGCAGCACGTCAATAATCGACGAATAAGCACGAACATCCACTTCTGCGCGCACCCCTTCCTGATAACTTTGTAACCAGATTTTTTCCATTATCTTTTTTCCTTTGCAACAATGCGCCTGATTTAATGTGAAGTAAGGGAACATCAGTCAAAACAGACTGTAAAGAAAACATCAAATCAGTACGACTGCATCATTGCTAGCAAGATGATTGCCCAATTATAGGCAATCGGTTGAAATTAAATTAATTATTATTAATACTGTGGCTATCGGTATCGCTGATAATACCACCACCCAAACACATTTCGCCAGCATACAGGACGGCTGACTGGCCTGGTGTCACAGCCCATTGCGGTTCATCAAATACAAGCTCGGCACTGCCGTTATCAAGATAGCGCAAAGTAGCGGAAGCATCCGGCATGCGGTAACGCGTTTTCACTCCGTAGCGACCTTCAGCCGGCTTCTCAGGCGTTGTAAAACTTAGATCGTGCATAATCAGGCTACGGCTGAATAGACGCGGATGGTTATGCCCCTGTACTAACAAAAGTTCATTTCTTTTCAGATTTTTTCCAGCCACAAACCATGGTTCGCCATCACCGCCGATGCCTAGCCCTTTACGCTGACCCAACGTGTAATACATCAGACCTTCATGTTCACCTACTACTTTTCCTTCCGGTGTGACCATTGCACCCGGATTGGTAGGTAAATATCGTTGTAAAAACTGCCTAAACGGCCGTTCTCCGATAAAACAGATACCTGTGCTGTCTTTTTTGGTTGCTGTCGGCAACTGTGCCTGCTCCGCCAAACGGCGTACTTCAGTTTTTTCAAGTTTGCCCAACGGAAATAATGCTCGTTGCAGCTGATAAGGCTGGAGGCGATAGAGAAAATAGCTTTGGTCTTTGTTTTGGTCGAGCCCTTTAAGCAGATAATGCACACCATCGCGCACCTCTTTGCGAGCATAATGACCAGTAGCAATTACATCAGCACCACCTGCCAGAGCATGGTCCAGAAAACATTTGAATTTAATTTCCGCATTGCACAGCACATCCGGATTTGGTGTGCGCCCTGCCTGATATTCCTGTAGAAAGTAGGCAAAGACATTATCTTTATACTCGCTGGCAAAATTGACAATGTCTATATCCATACCAATCACATCGGCAACTGTAACAGCGTCAAGTGAGTCCTGCTTGATGGAGCAATACTCGTCATCGTTATCGTCTTCCCAGTTTTGCATGAAAACACCGCGCACATCATAACCGCCCTGTTTGAGCAGCAAGGCAGTCACCGATGAATCCACACCACCAGACATTCCAACAACAATGCGTTGAGATAAATCAGCTTTTGTATTCATTTACATTTATCCAAAATCGGCGCCGATTTTGCCACAGCCGGAGCATAGCGACAACTTACAGGCAGCATTGATAATGCATAAGGCATGCTAACCGCCAGCATAAACACACAATACACTGCAATAAACATTAATGTGTTTACACAAGCAAACATCAATTTGAGTAGGAACAAAATAAAAAACACAGGCTGTCATCACTGCGTAATCTGCCTTAAGCAAATCAATCACAATCCCGACAGCCTGTGCAAATGCAAATCAGACTCAATTCTGATGCAGGCGGTGCAATACTTCATCCCGCCCCAGTAAAGCCAATACCTGATCAATCGACGGCGTTTTGCCAGTACCACAGACTGCCAGCCGCAATGGCATACCCAATTTACCCATTTTAATATTTTCTGCTTCACAGAATGGCGCAAACAAGGCATGTATACTTTCCGCATCCCACTGTGGTAGCTTTTCCAGCTCAGCGGCAAAACGCTGCATTCGTAACGGTGCATCCATATCCCAGTGTTTGGCCACTTCTTTTTCGCTCGGTGTGGCTTTAACATAAAAATATCTACATTCTGAGGCTAGTTGATTCAAATCCTGTGCTCGTTCCTTTACCAAAGCTATTACATCGGTCAAAGCCGGCTGTCCAGTCACCGCAATGCCCTGCTGTTCTAATCGTGGGCGTACCAGTTCAGCCAGACGTGTATCATCACTGGCTTTGATGTGCTGAGCATTCAGCCACAGCAGCTTTTCATGGTCGAAACGGCTGGCAGAAGGGCTGACATCCTTTAAATCAAACCATTGCACAAACTGAGCCATCGTGAAAAATTCGTCATCACCATGTCCCCAGCCCAAGCGTGCCAGATAATTCAACAGAGCTTCTGGCAGAATACCCTGTTTATCATAATCCACCACACTAACTGCATCACGGCGCTTACTCATTTTGGCGCCTTTTTCATTCAAAATCATTGGCAGATGTGCATACTGTGGCAGCGTGGCTCCCATAGCACGCAGAATATTAATCTGTTTCGGAGTGTTATTAACGTGATCATCACCACGGATAACCTGCGTAATCCCCATATCATAATCATCTACAACCACACAGAAATTATAGGTAGGGGTACCATCGGCGCGGGCAATAATCAGGTCATCTAAATCTTGATTGGCTATAGCAATATGGCCTTTGACCAAATCATCCCATGCCGTTTCACCAGTCAGCGGCATTTTAAAACGCACTACCGGCTGCACACCCTCTGGTATTGCAGGTAGTGTTTTACCCTCGTCGGGACGCCAGCGCCGGTCGTACCAGAAATGTTCGCCACGTGCTTCTGCTTCCTGCCGCATCGCTTCCAGCTCTTCACGGCTGGTGTAGTCATAATAGGCATGGCCAGAAGCCAGTAGCTCACGCAATACTTCAGCATAGCGGTCAAAACGCTGCGTCTGATAAAACGGGCCTTCATCATAGTCCAGACCTACCCAGTGCATCCCATCCAAAATTGCCTGCACCGATTCAGCGGTAGAGCGTTCCAAATCAGTGTCTTCAATGCGTAATACAAATTTACCCTGATGTTTACGCGCAAATGCCCATGAAAACAAAGCCGTGCGCACACCGCCAATATGTAGAAAACCGGTAGGACTGGGAGCAAAACGAGTACGTATCATGATAACCATTTCAGACGCAGAAAAACCGCTATTGTACGCGTAAGCCAGCCTGAACAAAACCCGTTCATGCTATGCTTGCGATTGCTACCCATAAACTTTGGAAAGGCGGAATCTTTATGACAACACCGAAACATCTGGCTGTTTACTACACTGGCGGCACCATCGGCATGCAGTCCACTCCTGCCGGACTAGCGCCGGCAAACGATCTGCCGCGTCTGGCCGCCCCCATTTTTCAGGAATTTAGTAAAGAAGTGCATTGTGACTGGTTTATCAGCGACCCCTTGATTGATTCGTCGGCCATTACCTTGAACAACTGGCAACATTGTTTAGAATGGACAGACAGCAAAGCCACAGATTATGATGGCTTGCTGATTCTGCATGGTACGGACACCATGGCTTATACTGCCAATATCATCTCACTTGCAAGGCCACAGCTAGGTATTCCTCTTATCTTGACTGGCGCCATGCTGCCACTAGCAGCTGATAACAGCGATGCCCCACTGAATCTGCGTACAGCATTGGCCGCGTTTAGCTTGCGCGATTTTAATCAGACCGCTATCGCATTCAACGGCCAGCTCTGGCCAGCAATTGGCAGTGTAAAAATCAGTACCGAGCGGCCGGAGGCTTTTGCCAACCCACAATTTGGCACACTGGCACAATGGTCGGCTACCGAAGGTTGGTTTAACACTAACCTTCCGGCCACACCCCCCTCTACTGCACCAGCAAGCTACCGCATTAGCAACACCGTTCGAATCCATTGTTTTACCCTTACACCGGGAGCCAATCTAGATATGATTAGCGCCAGCCTAAATCAAAACGCGCCGGACGGAGTGGTACTGCAAAGCTACGGCAATGGCAATACACCAACTGATGCAAGCTTTCTGGCAGCCATTCGCCACATCAGTCAACAATCCATACCGGTATTAAATATCAGCCAAGTTTTGCAAGGCAACGCCTCCGCAGTTTATGCCCAAGGACATGAACTGCGCGCTGCTGGCGTGATTAATGGCGGTAAATGCAATCTGGAAACCGCTGTAGCCATTCTGACTCTCGCTGCTAGCAATCATTGGAGTAAAGAAAAAATTGAAAATCTGTTAGAAGAGCAACAGCTGATTTAACCGGTTCTACCATAATGCAGGATAATCTGTCGAAACCAACCTGTTATCCTGCATATCCCGATATACTCAAAAAAATATTATTTTTGTTTTTATCTTAATAACATTATTAATTAAAAAATTTTTTTGATTAACAAATAAAATCTTCAATTTTCATTTTCATGTATTTCCACTATCACCTGTATCCTATTTGAAATATTGTTTATCAAGCATTTATATTCGCTATTTAATTTATTTATTAACAATTTCTCTGATCGCGCTTTACTTATTAAACAGCCTTTGGGTACCAGCTTTTACAATGTATCAGCAGATATGTGATATAACACTTTTATTTCAGTATAGATAAATTAAGCGTGGAAGAAAAAATTAGTTTGAAACAAAAGGCCTATATTATTCTTGGTTCTTTTCTGGTGGCCGCATTCATTATTGGTATTGCCGGTGCGCTACAGGCACCCACTCTCAGCCGTTATCTGGCGAAAGAAGTGCAAGCTAATCCCTATCAGATCGGCCTATTTTATTCAGTCAATGCCATTGCTGGTATTGTTGTGAGTTTTCTTCTGGCGCAGTATTCAGATAATAAAGGTATCCGCCGCAATATTATTTTATTCTGTTGTCTGATGGGCATCGGCAACTGTATTACCTTCGCCTTTTCACGCCACTACCTATTGCTTATCTCTGTGGGTATCTTTTTTTCCGCATTCACGTCAGCTGCAATGCCGCAGATTTTTGCTTCAGCACGCGAATATACCGACCATACCGGACGTAATGTCGTGGTATTCAACGGCATACTCCGCGCCCAGTTATCATTAGCATGGGTTATCGGACCGCCCTTATCCTTTACATTGGCAGTTAAATATGGTTTTACCACCATGTATCTGAGTGCAGCGGCTATGTTCTTGGTTGCTCTCCTAATTATTTTTATGTTTTTTCCTGCTATCAGACGTTCTGCTCCAGCCAGCAAAACTTCAGAACCAAAAGAAAAAATATTTCGCAACCGCAACGTGATGTTTTTATTTATCGCTTCAATCAGCATGGGCACAGCCAATATGATGTATTTAATTGACATGCCGCTGTATCTGAACCAGATTTTGCCATCCGCCCCATCCCTGCCCGGACATTTGATGGGCGTAGCCGCAGCCATTGAAATTCCGGCCATGCTGGTGGCTAGCATGCTGGTACCGCGTTTTGGAAATAAAAACCTAATTTGCTTTGCCGTATTATGTGGCATCATTTTCTATATAGGCATGATTATCAGTCAGAAAGAATGGATACTGATTTCGCTACAACTATTCAATGGCCTGTTTATCGGTATTGTAGCCAGTATTGGACTGATATATTTTCAGGACCTGCTGCCAGGGCGGACAGGAGTAGCCTCAACACTATTTAATAACTGTATTTCGTGTAGCATTATTCTGGCCGGTATGTTGCAAGGCACCGCTTCTGCCAATTTTGGTCATCATTTAATTTATATCCTTGCTTTAATCATGGTATCGGTTTCCCTGATTTTCTGCCTAATAATTACCAATCCGGTACATAAGACCAAACACCTAAAAAATTAATTCATACATCCTGAGCCATTTCTGGCCATCTTTCAGGCTGAACTAAACGGTTCAGCTTTTTTTACAACATATACCTAAACTCAGATTTCTGTATGGCGAGCGCCCATCAAAAAAAGAATATATGCATAAATTAAGCAATTAAATAACCATATTAAATCAGTTTGCAATACTAATTACCAACATTAATACAGATAAAATTATATAATTCCACTCATTCAGCATTTAAAACCATAATTTTTGCACATGCATCTTTCGGTTGCATTGACAGTGCAAATTTAATCCCGTAACTTATCAAAAAAATCCAAATCTTTTTTGGTTGAATAAATACAGTCAGTTAATGACATAGTTACATCGCATTACCATACATTCAGTATGCGAAAACACCAGCTCAGGCCGGTCTACATTTTTCTGGAGAAAATTTTATGAATCAAACAAGCAACGTGCGTCAGCGCCAGCTGGCTGCCGCCCCGCGTGGAGTCGGCTTTATGTGTGACTTTTATATTGATCACGCTAAAAATGCCGAATTTTGGACACCTGAAGGCAAACGTTATATTGATTTTGCCGGTGGCATCGGCGTACTCAATACCGGCCACCTACATCCTAAAGTTCAACAGGCTGTGGCCGACCAGTTGCAGAAATTTTCTCATACCTGCTTTAATACCGTGCCGTATGAGCTGTATGCCAAAGTCGCCGAAAAAATCAATGCACGTGCGCCCATCTCCGGCGATAAACGTACAATGTTTGTTACTTCCGGTGCCGAAGCAGTAGAAAACGCCATCAAAATTGCTCGAGCCTATACCAAACGCCGCGGCGTCATTGCTTTCAATGGTGCTTTTCATGGCCGTACCAATTTAACCATGGCTTTAACCGGTAAAATTGCCCCTTATAAAGTTGATTTTGGGCCATTTCCAGCCGACATCGTTCATGCGCCCTATCCCAACGCTTTACATGGCGTGAGCATAGAGGATGCCCTTTATGGTCTGCATAATATTTTTAAATGCCATCTGGCCGCCAGCGACGTTGCAGCTATCATCATCGAAGTAGTACAAGGTGAAGGAGGCTTCAATGTTACCCCAAATGAATTCCTGCGCGCTTTACGACAGCTGGCAGATGAACACGGCATTGTGCTGATTTTTGATGAAATCCAGTCTGGTTTTGCCCGTAGCGGCAAGCTGTTCGCCACAGAATGGACAGGTGTTGAACCCGATTTAATGACTATTGCCAAATCTCTGGCCGGTGGATTTCCCTTATCCGGCGTAGTAGGCAAAGAAGTTATTATGAACGCACCGGTAGTCGGTGGTCTGGGTGGTACCTATGCAGGCAGCCCGCTGGGTCTGGCTGCGGCTGATGCTGTGATCGATGTGATTGAAACCGAAAAATTGTGTGAACGCGCCACAGTGCTGGGCAACCGTTTAAAGGAACGCTTCAACAGTCTGAAACAAACCATACCAGAAATTGCCGAAGTACGCGGCCCCGGCTCCATGGTTGCACTTGAACTAGTGAAAGCAGGCACGTCCGAACCCAATGCCGAAATGACCAAAAAAGTTCAGCAGTTAGCACTTGAAAACGGACTGATGATTCTCACTTGCGGCCAGTACTATAACGTCATCCGCTGCCTGTACCCGCTCACCATTGAAGACAATGTATTTGATGAAGCACTAAACATACTTGAAGCAGCCGTGCGTCAGGCTCAATAATAACTACTCAGCAAGCTGCCGGTGCTCACCGCATATTCGGCAGCCTGTAATGTCTGATACAGTTAATTTGGAAAAAAATTATGCAACTGCATGATCCTGCACTTTTAAAAACCCAATGTCTGATAAATGGCCAATGGGTAAATGCTGATAACAGCGCTGTTATTTCAGTTATCAATCCGGCCAACGGACACAATCTGGCCGATGTACCACGCATGGGCGCCGCAGAAGCAGAACGTGCCGTCGCCGCGGCACAGGCTGCCTTGAAACCATGGCAGGCCAAATCAGCCAAAGAACGCAGTAATCTGCTGCGCCGCTGGTTTGAGCTGATGATGCAGCATCAGGAAGATTTAGGCATTATCCTAACCTCAGAACAAGGCAAACCTTTAGCCGAAGCCAAAGGTGAAATTGCCTATGGTGCATCTTATCTAGAATGGTATGCCGAAGAAGCCAAACGCATTTACGGCGACACCATACCAGCACCATCCAAAGACAAACGCATTATGGTACTCAAGCAGCCGATAGGTGTGTGTGCCGCGATTACCCCGTGGAACTTTCCCAATGCCATGATTACGCGCAAAATTGCGCCGGCGCTGGCTGCTGGGTGTACTTTTGTTATCCGTCCTGCATCACAAACCCCGCTCTCTGCACTGGCTATTGCCGAACTAGCTCAACGTGCTGGCATTCCAGCCGGCGTAGTGAATGTTATCACTGGCAGCTCAAGTGAAATCGGCAAAGTACTTACCGAAGACGAACGGGTGAAAAAATTCAGCTTCACCGGTTCCACCGAAGTAGGCCGCAAACTGATTGCGCAATGTGCCGGCACCGTGAAAAAAGTTTCCATGGAGCTGGGCGGCAATGCACCATTTATCGTATTTAACGATGCCGATATCGATGCCGCCGTTGAAGGCGCAATGATTTCCAAATTCCGAAATGCCGGCCAGACTTGTGTCTGTGCCAACCGCTTATACGTACAAAGCGCAGTTTACGATGAGTTTGTCAGCAAACTGGCACAGGCCATCGCTAAACTGAAAATCGGCAATGGGCTAGAACAAGATGTCACTGTCGGTCCCTTGATTGACGCCAGTGCTGTAAACAAGGTTCAGGAACACATTGCTGACGCAGTAAGCAAAGGTGCAGAAATTGTAACCGGAGGTACTGCAGACCATCACGGCGAACTCTTCTTTCAGCCCACCCTGCTGAAAAATGTGACACAGGAAATGAAAGTGGCACGTGAAGAAACTTTCGGTCCGTTGGCACCAGTATTTCGCTTCGACAGCGAAGAAGAAGTGGTCAGCTGGGCAAACGATACAGAATTCGGACTGGCCAGCTATTTTTACAGTCGAGACATCGGCCGTATCGTACGTGTCAGCGAAAATCTGGATTATGGCATGGTAGCCATCAATACCGGCCTGTTGTCGAATGAAGCTGCTCCATTTGGTGGCGTCAAACAATCTGGCCTTGGACGTGAAGGGTCCAAATACGGCATTGAAGATTACCTTGAAATCAAATACATATTACTGGCCGGTATCGATCAGTAAATTCTGAATCAGCGGCAGCATTCTTCCATGCTGCCGCATTCCCCGCTGCAATTATAAAAAAACCTGAATGCTCTGCATCGATCAGGAAGACTTTTTGCGGGCTGCAATTGACTTAATTAGTCTGTCTGGCACTAATTCTTTTAGAGGAGAAAACATTGAGTACGTCATCTACATTAAAAAATGGACTGAAATCCCGCCACTTGACCATGATATCTATAGCTGGCGTAATTGGTGGCGCCCTTTTTATCGGTTCGGGTTCAGTAATTTTTCATACCGGTCCGGCTGCCATATTGGCTTATGCTGCTGGTGGTCTATTGGTGATGCTGATTATGCGAATGCTCGGTGAAATGGCCGTGGCTCATCCCGACAGTGGCTCTTTTTCCACATATGCCGATATTGCCATCGGCCGCTGGGCTGGATTCAGTATAGGCTGGCTTTACTGGTATTTTTGGGCTCTACTAATGGGCTGGGAAGCTTATGTAGCCGGTAAAATTCTTAACAACTGGTTTCCGCTGATACCCATCTGGGGCTACATGCTGGCAGTAACCATCGCATTAGTCATCATCAATCTAATGGATGTAAAGAATTACGGCGAATTTGAATTCTGGTTCGCCCTTATCAAAGTAGTCGCCATTGTTCTATTTCTGATTATAGGCAGTCTGGCCATCATGCATTTATGGCCATGGGGACAGGCAGATGCACAAGGATGGTCGCATTTAACCGGTCAGGGCTTTATGCCCAATGGCATCTCATCCGTGGTTACCGCACTGCTTGGGGTTATGTTTGCTTATATAGGAGCTGAAATCGTTACTGTTGCCGCTGCTGAATCCAGCCATCCAGCTACAGAAATCCGCAAAGCAACCAAATCCGTAGTCTGGCGCATTATTCTGTTTTATGTAGGTTCAATTTTTATCACCGTGTGTCTGATTCATTACAACGACCCGCATCTGAAGGATGCCACTTGGGGCACATACAGCGTGGTACTTACTTCTCTCGGTATTCCACAGGCACGTCACATTGTTAACTTCGTTGTACTCACATCCGTACTCAGTTGTTTTAATTCGGCTCTATATACCTGCTCACGCATGCTCTATTCATTAGCCAAACGCGGCGATGCCCACCGGATGATGGCCTATACTTCAAAAAACGGCAGCCCACAAATTGGCGTATTAGTATCCTGTGTTTTTACCTTACTGGCCGTATACCTTACTGCTACAGCTAAAATGAATGTTTACGACGTATTGATGACCGCTACCGGCACCATTGCTCTGTATGTCTATCTGGCTATTAGCTTCTCACAATTATTTTTACGCAAAAAACTGGAAAAGCAGGGCAAAACCATTAATTTTAAAATGTGGTGCTTTCCTTGGCTCACCTATTTGGTTATCGCTCTGATCATTGCATCCATCTTCACCATGATATTCGAAGGTACCTATAAATATGAAGTAATTTACACCAGCATATTGGCTGCCATTATCCTGCTGATGGGTATGTTGGCTCAAATATTCAAAACCGGCAGTCAAAAACTGTATTGAATAAATCAAATGCAACATAGCCTTGCATAGGATTTCATAATCCGAAAAATATTGATACAGCTTAACCAGACTAAATATATTGTGAATTTATTTACCATCACCAGCTGCAATTCAGTACACTATTCATTTTCAGATTCAACCTGAGCACAATGATTACACAAGAACAATGTCAGCAATGGGATGCCAGCGACAAACTGGCAGCATTTAAAACCCAGTTTGAATTACCACAAGGGATAATCTATCTGGATGGAAATTCTCTCGGCGCAAAGCCCCGTCAGTCCTCAGAGCGAGCACAGTCTGTAATTAATCAACAATGGGGCACAGACCTCATTAACAGCTGGAACAAAGCCGGCTGGTGGGATTTGCCGCTGCGGCTTGGCAACAAAATCGGCCAGCTCATAGGAGCTAAAGAAAATGAAACCGTCGTTACAGATACCACCAGCCTTAATCTTTTTAAAGTACTGGCAGCCGCGGTCGATATTCAGCAGCAAAAAGACAACCGCCGTAAAATCATCATAGCCGAACGTGATTCTTTCCCCACAGATATCTACATGATTGAAGGATTCATGGCGCTGATTAATCAGGGCTATCAACTCCAGTTAGTCGATACACCAGCAGATCTGGCCGAAAGCATTAATCAGCATACTGCCGTGGTTGTGCTGTCACATGTCAATTATCGTACCGGCTACCTGCACGATATGGCATCCACCAATGAACTTGTGCATAGTCATGGTGCCCTGCTTATTTGGGACTTATGTCATTCCATCGGTGCCGTACCCATTGATTTAAATAGTAGTAATAGCGACTTTGCAATCGGCTGTACCTACAAATACCTTAATGGTGGCCCTGGTGCTCCTGCCATGCTATGGGTGCATCAGCGCTATCAGACCGCATTCAGCCAGCCATTATCAGGCTGGTGGGGACACGAAAAACCGTTTGAGATGGCAGTCAGCTATACACCTGCCGACAACATTCGCCGTTACCTCTGCGGTACACAGCCAATTGTCTCTATGAGCCTTATAGAGTGTGGTGTTGATATCTTTCTCCAAACTGATATGCAAGCCGTACGACACAAATCACTGCAACTGACCGATTTACTCATCAACCTCACTGAGCAGGAATGTGCCGGCCTTGGACTTACCTTGATTACCCCGCGCAAACATGAGCATCGCGGCAGTCACGTTAGCCTACGCCATCCACATGGTTATGCCATTGTACAGGCTCTGATTGCCCGCGGGGTAATTGGTGACTATCGCGAACCCGAAGTAATCAGGCTCGGCGTCACACCGCTATACCTGAGCTATACCGATATCTGGCAGGCTGTTCAGCATTTGAAACAGGTACTGATCAATCAGGAATGGGCACAGCCTAAGTTTCATACACGTGGGCAAGTAACCTGATAGACCGTTCTTTCATTCAGACAGCTAAAAGCCGAGCGTGAATCTTCTGCTCGGCTTGTGCATCTCATCCTAAGGAAAAAAGATGAGCAATTTCGAGCGTATACAGTCGCGGGAAACCGGCCTGCATAAAAAACTATCTGCCAGCCAGATGAGCATGATTGCCATTGGCGGTGCAATTGGTACCGGCTTGTTTTTAGGCAGCAAATTTGCTATCGGCTTTGCCGGCCCTGCAGTAATTATCAGCTATACCCTTGGCGGACTAATTGCATTGGCACTTATGGGTTGTCTGGCAGAAATGACCGTCCAGCATCCCACATCCGGCTCATTTGGCGCTTATGCTGAATTCTATCTGCACCCACTGGCCGGCTTTCTGGTACGCTACAGTTACTGGGCTTGCATCGTATTAGCCGTGGGTACAGAAGTCACCGCCATTGCCGAATACATGAAATTCTGGTTTCCGCAAGTAGATTCTTGGGTATGGATAGCCCTGTTTTCCTGCTGTTTGATTGGCGTCAATGCTTACAGTGTTAAAGCATTTGGTTCAGTAGAGTACTGGTTCTCAACCATTAAAATATTTGCCATCATAGTATTCATTTTGCTGGCAGTGGCTGTATTGGTATCACAAGGCAGTATCATCCGCATTGAGCACAATCTGTTTGGCAATGGTTTTGCCCCGCACGGATTTTCGGGTATTTGGACAGGTGTGATTATTTCGATATTCAGCTATCTGGGCATCGAAATGATTGCCATTGCCGCCGGAGAAGCCACTCACCCCGAGCAAGCAGTAAAAACAGCTTTCAGAGGTACACTAGCGCGACTGTTGATTTTCTACTTACTTGCACTCAGTCTGATAGTAATGCTGGTACCATGGCAGGAACTAATCAAAACAGGTAGTACCAGCCCTTTTGTCACTGTCATGCAAAACGTCGGCATTCCGTATGCAGATAGCATCCTTAATTTTATTGTTATCGTGGCCGCACTTTCTGCAATGAATAGCATGCTCTACATCGCCACACGTATGATGTTCAGCCTGTCTCGCGCCAACGAAGCACCACAAATTCTTGGTAAAGTGAAAAGCAACGGTGTGCCATTGAATGCGCTGGCTTTATCTTCTGCGGGGATTGCTGTAGCGGCACTGGTATATATGTTTAAACCGGAAAGCGCTTTTCCAGTAATGATAGCGTTATCTATGTTTGGTGCTTTGTTCAGTTGGGGAGCCGTATTTTTGACCCATCTGTGTTTTCGTATCCGCATGCAGAGACAGCAGCAGACACTAAAATTTCGTGTACCCGGATTTCCTTATATTACGCTGGCCGGTTTAATATCCATTATCAGTATTCTGGTAACCACATGGTTTACACCGATTTTCCACGCCACCCTTCTATTTGGTCTTCCTTTTCTAGTGTGCTTAGTACTAGCCTATCTCATTCAGGCCTGTCATAAAAAAAGCACAGCGAAGTAAATCTTTCCTATTCAAATAAAAAAGCAGCTTCGAGGCCTTACTCTGAAGCTGCTTTTTTATTTCTTAAACATTACCACATATTATTACAAATAGATAAAAATAATTTTCTTAATATACTAAATAAAAATATGCTTTTCAAATGCAATATAATGAACAATATTTGCACATTTATCTAAAAAATTGTCATTACTACTTCAGCACAAACTTATCATTTATTCAAAATATATAATTTGACTATTTATTTTCTGAGAAAATAGAATCAATAAATATATGACGGAAATCTATACCAAATAAATATCAGCTAAAGTTTCACAATTATGAGTAGAGTATTATTCAGTCAGCTTAAAACACTCCTTCAAATATATTAAAAGATTTGGATTTTTTTACTCGGTGTAAATAATAAGCCGGATTGGCAAGTACCATTGAGCTAAACATATTTACAAAAATTATAATCGAATTTTTTCCACCAATAGCAGAAAGAAAAGCATCAATAAATATTAAGAGAAACAACAAGACAATAGCTTTCCGCCACATGCCTGTACATAAAAAATACAGTGGACCGAAAAATAATGAACCTATATTATTTGCTAATATAAAACGCTTACCCATAGGTAAAGCTTTAAATGCCTCTTTAAATCTTGATGCATTTTTACGTTCAGGCAAACCATTTTCTTCATAAAATTCAAATCTGAATTGCCAAGCGTTACTTAAACCCCAATTAGAAAAAGCAAAATTTTCCTGACTATTATCATCCATCGTTTCACCTAAAACTATTGTTAAAAAAATAAAATTTTTATTACATTTAATAACGGATAATATTTCAATTTAACCAATTTTTCAATCTATCCTATTATTTTATTTACTGATATTTGAAATTTTGATTCAAAAATAGTCATATGTATATTTTAGAAGATAAATAACTCATGCCTCTGCCATTATCTGCATCAAAACATGAAAAAATTCATTTCATAGCCATTAATACAAATAGCATCACTCAGCAATATATTAAAATCAAAAAATTACTTAGACATAAAAAAGCTGCCTTAAATAAGGCAGCTTAGACTAAAAAATTCTATTACTGATTCATCGTAAGTAACAAATGATTCATACGTTTCACAAATGCAGCCGGATTTTCCAGCTTACCGCCCTCAGCCAACAGTGCCTGGTCATACACCAGCTCAGCCAACTCATTACGCTGAGCTTCGTCTTGTTCCACAGCAATTTTCTTAATCAGCGGATGTTCGGGGTTAATTTCCAGCGTAGGTTTCGTATGCGGAATTTGTCCGGCAGCACCCGAAGCCTCAAGCATGCGTGCAAGATGCTGGCTCATATCATGCTCACCTACTACCAAACAGGCTGGACTATCTGTCAGCCGTGCAGTTGCCCGCACAGCTTCCACCTTATCGCCCAGTGCAGTCTTGATCTGTTCTACCAATTCTTTATTGTCTTCTTCGGTTTTTGCCTGTGCCGCTTTTTCTTCCTCATCGGCCAAATTACCCAGATCCAGTGATCCTTTGGCCACACTCACCAGAGCCTTACCATCAAATTCCGGCAGACTATTTACTACCCATTCATCCACACGGTCAGTCAGTAGTAATACCTCAACACCTTTTTTCAGGAAGATTTCCAAATGTGGACTGTTTTTTGCTGCGGCATAACTATCGGCGGTAATGTAATAAATCTTTTCCTGACCTTCCTTCATGCGGCCAATATAATCAGCTAGTGAAACATTTTGCTCACTACCATCATTATGGGTGGAAGCAAAACGACACAAACCAGCAATCTTTTCCTTATTACTGAAATCTTCAGCAATACCTTCTTTCAGCGTATTCCCGAATACCTGCCAGAATTCAGTATATTTTTCCGGCTGGTTTTTCTTCAAATCTTCAAGCAATGACAAAACTTTTTTCACACTACCTGCACGAATCGTATCCAGATCACGGCTTTCCTGCAGAATTTCACGTGATACATTCAGTGGTAGATCACTGCTGTCTATCACTCCACGGATAAAACGCAAATAAGAAGGCATTAGCTTTTTTGCGTCATCCATAATAAATACACGTTTCACATACAACTGCACCCCATGCTTGGGTTCACGTTCATATAAATCAAATGGTGCATGTTTAGGGATATACAGCAAACCCGTATACTCATGCCGGCCTTCTACCCGAAAATGAGTCCATGCCAACGCATCATCATAATCATGTGAAACATGACGATAAAATGTCTGATACTGCTCATCACTGATTTCATTTTTCGGGCGTTGCCACAGCGCCTGCGCCTGATTCACCACCTCCAGCTCATCAGATGGTTTTACATTACCTTCTTCATCATATTCCGGTGCTTTTTTCATATAAATTGGCACAGAAATGTGGTCACTGTAAGTCGTCACAATGCGACGCAAAGTCCAGTCAGACAGCAAATCCTTCTCATCTTCTTTCAGATGTAAAATCACATCAGTACCACGAGAAGCTTTGCTAATCGGCTCAACAGTAAATTCACCGTCACCGGCACTTACCCAGCGCACCCCTTCATTTTCAGCCACACCAGCTTTACGACTTTCAACAGTTACGCTGTCGGCCACAATGAAAGCAGAATAAAAGCCCACACCAAACTGGCCAATCAAATTGGCATCTTTCTTATCATCACCTGTCAGCTTTTCCAAAAACGCTTTGGTACCCGATTTGGCAATCGTACCCAGATGCTCGATCACATCTGCTTCACTCATACCAATACCATTATCAGAAACCGTAATCGTTTTGGCTTCCGCATCCGCAGTTACCGTGATTCTGAATTCAGCATCATCACCGAGCAAAGAAGCATCATTCAATGATTCAAAGCGCAACTTATCACAGGCATCGGCCGCATTGGAAATCAGCTCTCGCAAAAAAATCTCTTTATTACTGTACAAAGAGTGAATCATCAGGTGTAACAACTGCTTAACTTCAGTCTGAAAACTGTGTGTTTGTTTCATAATTGTTCTCGAATTACCCAAAAATAATTGTTGTTAGATAAAAATAAGGGCAGCCCGATTCAGTTTCAAGCCAAACAGCTAATCAAATCCGCAGCAATCTAAAGTATAAAATTCCACGGGTCACAAACAGAAAATACCCCTGTACTCGTTTCACACAAAACTAATTGCTACAATATCATCTTTACACAAGTCTACTTAAACAGACACAACATCATGAACACACATCACTGTCTGCCTGATACAAGGGCATTTCCAACTGATCCAGTCAAAAACGACCTGCTCATGCATGCAGCCAGCTTGGCCAACCCCACATCCAAAGCACAGACCACCCTTGCCCGCGAAAGCCTGCATGTAGAAATCAGCCGCATGCTGGCTCAAAATCATTACACCAACCTAGCCGTAGCCTTGTCCATGGCAGCCAGCAGCAAGATATACAACATCCTCTGGGAAAGCCTAGAAAACGTCTTACAGGCACACACACCCACAGAAGTACAATGGCTCGCACTGCCTGTCATCGTTGTAGGTGGAGCCAAAGAAAATATTTGTCTTCCCGACACTATCCCAGTAACTGCCATAGCTGAAATCTTTAAAAACCAACCATGGACAGATGCTTGGCAAACCATCCACTGGGCACCACACCTGATCAATGACACCACCCTGACCCACATCAAGGCCAGTCAATGGTTCGCTGCCAAGCAAAATCCACAAAGCGCTGCAGAATTTCTCAGTCAGCTGCCGCACACCCCGCTTATAGTGGAAACGGGCCAGTCAGTACAAGTATTTTACGCACTTGGCTTTGCCGGCTCAGACATCCTACCAGCCCTCGGCCATCAGCTAGCAGATACCGCCCTACCCCTGATGCAGGTTTGGCAAACCCATCTAGCCAGTGCCGGAGCCACATTATTTACTAATCCGCTGCCACCGCAATCACCACTCAATGCCTTACGCAGCGGCAGTGCCATGCGTTTGCGTATGGCGTGTGATGTATTTACCACCAATGCCATCCGTTCTATTCGCTTGCAAAGCCCGCGCGTGGGCGTGGTCATCGCAGCACAAGATGGTGGCAATATCCTGTTTGGATTCAACGCTACCGACAGCGCATTCGAACTTCAGCCGCAGATTTTCCGCTGGCCGCTTACTCAAGCGGATGATATCGATACCATCGTACAAAATTTCATAGATTTACTGGCCGAATGCCATGTTGAAAACATCCACCTACTGCATGAGCCCATCAGTGCGCAAGCACAACTACCCAGCTATGCCCAATCCATCAACATGATCGGGCATAATCCATTATTTCCGCGGAGTCATTGACATGCCGGCCACCAAAGTATTATTTGTCTGTTTAGGTAACATCTGCCGTTCACCCATGGCCGAATATATCCTGCACAAACTCGTAGCAGAAAAAGGGCTGAGTGAACAAATTGAAATAGCCAGTGCCGGTACATCCGGCTGGCACAACGGCGAAGACATGCATCAAGGCACAAAACAAATTCTCTGTGCTCATAATATCAACAGCGATGGATTTCAAAGCAGCGAGGTCAGGCCAGAAGATATCGCCATTTACGATCATATCATCGCCATGGATGACAAAAATCTACATGATTTAGCCCGTATTTTCGGCGATAGCCGTCCAGACAAAGTTTACAAAATTACCGACTTGCTGCCAGAAAGTGAATACGATTATGTCCCCGATCCCTATTTCAGCGGCAATTTTAGCGAAACCTACACCATCATCCATGCAGGCTGCATTGCATGGTTAAATCATTGGCAACGCCAACACATACAAAAACTCTAGCTTGCTTCATCTCAATACAAACCATAGAGCAGCCTACTCAATAAAAAAGCAATATGGTAAAATTAATACCATATTTCAATTATTTGATGGCGTTAAAACCTGCCAAAGCCAAAAGCTTTGGCATTGTTTTGATACATAAAATCATCATAGAAACAAGGATTTTAAAATGGCAGGACACAGCAAGTGGGCCAATATCCAGCATCGTAAAGGGCGTCAGGATGCCAAACGCGGCAAAATCTTCACCCGCCTGATTAAAGAAATTACCATTGCCGCCAGACTAGGTGGCGGTGATCCATCAGCCAATCCGCGCCTGCGTCTGGCAATGGACAAAGCCACCGATGCCAACATGCCTAAAGACAATATTCAGCGTGCCATAGACAAAGGCACTGGCAATCTCGAAGGTGTCGAATATGTAGAACTGCGCTATGAAGGGTATGGTACAGGTGGTGCTGCAGTGATGGTAGACTGTCTCACCGACAACAAAACCCGTACCGTAGCCGATGTACGCCATGCCTTTACCAAGCACGGCGGTAATCTGGGTACAGATGGTTCTGTAGCCTTTCAGTTTGCTCATCAGGGCTATTTACTCTTTAGCCCCGACGTTGATGAAGATAGCCTCATGGAAGCCGCCCTCGAAGCCGGTGCGGATGATGTTATCATACAGGAAGACGGTTCAAAAGAAGTCATTACAGAGCCTTATCAGTACAGCAGCATCAAAGAAGCACTCGAACAAGCAGGATTTCAAGCTGCTGACGGCGAAGTCACCATGCGTCCGGTCAATGAAACGGTACTAGAAGGTGAAGAGGCAGAAAAAATGCAACGCTTACTTGATGCTCTCGAAGATCTCGACGACGTTCAGAACGTCTACACCACCGCGGTACTGGAAACCGAATAAAGCCAAACGGACTGCTATCCAGTCCGTTTTTTCTTACCTCCCCTCAACAGGCACAAAACGCTCAAATTCATGCAAGCCACTACCCAATTTTTTCAAACTGCTTCTGCCGGAGAATGTGCCGAAGTTCTCGATTTTTGGTTAAATGAATGCAGCATAGATGAAGCACCGGATACAGCAACCATACAGCAATGGCAACAGCTATTTTTACAGCGCGGTAATAAATTCATTCGCCTTGCATCTTTGTGCCAGCAATGGCTAAGCGAAGCAGAATCCCGATGAAAGCAACCCTTTTTTTCAACAAATGGCTGCTCATTGCCATCGTGTGGTTTCTAGCTAGCATTTATTTTCTGTTTTTCAAATCCAGCGGCAATCCTGTGCCTATTCCACAGTTCGATAAAATCTGCCACTTCGGCCTGTTTTTTGGCCAATTCTGGTTAATGGCCAAAGCCTATTTCAGTGCTGGCCTCACCATACCCCAACGTCTGTTTCTCATCAGCGCCATTATCTGGGCAGCCACCAGCGAAATCATTCAAGCACTGTTTACCACTCGCAATGGCGATATAATGGATGCCATTGCCGACCTTAGCGGTGCCATACTCGCACTATGGTTGGCTCAACAAATACAAACTGCTCGCCGCAACGGCAGCAGGGAGAAATACTAATAATGGATACTGACACCAACGTTTACCGGCAGCGACGCCAACATGTACTTAGTCAAATTGGCGAAGATGGAGTGGCTATTATTTTTGCCGCACCCGAACAAAGACGCAGTAACGACACCGAATACCCTTACCGACAGGATAGCTATTTTCATTATCTCACCGGTTTTCCCGAACCTGGTTCAGCCCTGATTCTCAACGGGCGCGAGCACAGCGCTACCTTACTGTGCCGCAACAAAGACCCCGAACATGAAATCTGGAATGGTTTCCGCTATGGCTACAGCGCTGCGCGCGAAGTATTTGCGTTTGATTGCGCCGATGACATCAGCCAGTGGCCGGCTTACCTCAAAAAAGCCCTGCCCGGCCATCGCCACCTGTTTGCTCTCTGGGGACTCTATCCCGACAATGATTCGAAAGTGCAGGAATTATGGTATGAAATTGCTCGCATAGCTAATTACCGCAAAACCAACGGCAGTACAATCGCACCTGAGAGCATGGTGAATCTTGCCACCATACTCGACCCTATGCGCCTAATAAAAGATGAGCACGAACAAAAAATCATGCGCATTGCTACCGAAATCAGCGCACAAGCACACATACGAGCCATGCAGACCACACGTCCGGGGCAATTCGAGTATCAGGTAGAAGCAGAAATCCTGCACGAATTCATGCAGCGCGGAGCACGTTTTCCCTCCTACAACAGCATCGTAGCCGGTGGCAAAAACGCCTGCTGTCTTCATTACGTCAGCAATAATTGCCAGCTTAAGCCAAATGAGCTACTCATGATTGACGCCGGTGCTGAGTATCAAATGTACGCCGGAGACATTAGCCGTACCTTTCCCATAAACGGCCGTTTTACAAGTGCTCAAAAAGATGTTTACGACATCGTACTGGCGGTGAATCAAGCCAGCATAGCTTCCACAGTCAAACAAGCAAACTGGCAAACCATCAGCACTTCGGCTATCCAAATGCTTACTCAAGGACTAATCGATCTAGGCATACTGCATGGCAGTCTGGAACAAAACATCGAAGCGCAGACTTACCGCCGTTTTTACATGCATGGCCTTGGCCACTGGCTAGGTCTAGATGTTCATGATGTGGGTGGTCGTTTCGATAATCAAGAACAACCTATATTACTACAGCCAGGCATGGTCACCACTATAGAGCCCGGTTTGTATATCAGCGCCGCAGATGATATACCAAAAGCATTTCACAATACAGGCATCCGCATCGAAGACAACATATTGGTTACAGAAAACGGCAACGAAGTACTCACCGCCTCTGTACCCAAAACCATTCCTGAAATAGAAGCGTTAATGCAACATTAAGTTAGCATCTCAGATACATCAGCGTATAAAAAAGCAGCCAGTTATTGAACTGGCTGTTTTTTCAGCTTAAAGCATTAATGATTGATTTGACGCGCTGCCAGCTCCTGCTGGGCTGTGGCAACCACATTACTGCCAAACAAAGCATTGACATCAGCTTCATCAAATACATAACGTTCATGACAAAAATCACAGTTCACCTCTACACTGCCTTGCTCAGCTACAGCTTCACCCACCTCTTGTCCGCCCAGCAATAACAACATATCGCTAACCTTGCCACGCGAACAAGTACAGGCAAACTCCACATTTTGCGGCGAAAACAGCCGTACCTCATGTTCATGAAACAGGCGAAAAAGTAAAGTCTGCACATCTAACTTTAACAACTCATCCGCCGTCAGCGTTTCTGCCAGAGCACACAATTCAGCCCAGCTATCATCATTGATATCTTGCTCAGGCAGCCTCTGCAATAACAACCCGCCTGCCTTTGATTCATCAGCGGCCAGCGTAATATGCGTGGCCAGCTGCTCAGAACGCGCCATATAATTCATCAGCATCTGTGCAATACTGTTTCCGGCCAGCTCCACCATACCCTGCCAAGATTCACCCTGAGCTGGCTGTAAAGTCAGCACAAACATACCGCCCTCACCCAGCAAATCCACGAGCGACATATTTTCATCGATTTTTGCAGACTCATCCCAGCGTGCTGTAGCTCGGCAGGTAGCAGCCGATGTAGCTTCAGCAACGAGCATCTTCAGCACACCCTTACCCTGCACCTGTACAATCAGATTACCATCAAACTTCAGATTGCTCGCCAGCAGCACCGCTGCAACAGTCAGCTCACCCAGAGCACGGTGAATCGCCTTAGGATAAGCTTTATTCTCTGCTACATGCTGCCATACTTCTTGCAAATTCACATGCAGACCACGCACCGGACAATCATCAAACACAAATCGTGTCAATTGATCCGCCGATATCAACTTAGTTTCTGCCATCATCAAAACCCCGACAAAATAAAGAATTAATATGGCTGCTACAACATAAAAATCAAGTTACGGACCTCAATACAAACAAATGCAAAGCTCATTTTTTAAGCAAAACATCAGTTTGCCTCACAACCTTTAGAACCATCACATATACACTTATAAAAAAATCTTCTCCCATTCTTAAATCAAAAATAATAAGTTTAAACTGAAAAAATCAATTTTAAATAATATTAAATAGATATAAATCTTAAAAACATAAATTCAATTAACACATACTTTAAAATATTTAATTCAGAATTAACCTTAGCACTAACAAACATACATACCAATAGATAGTAAAAATTCATTAGAAATATTAATAGAAACTCAATAAAAAATTAAATATTTCAATACACTAATCCATAATATAACTTGATGGAATAAAACATTTGTGTTATTTTAACAATTCATAACACCAATTAAACACCTATACCTATGAAAAACGAATTGGAGAACGCAATAGAATTTCGTCCAAAATTACCCAAGTCTCATCGGGTATAGACTAACCAACACTCATTTAAAAATTCAGCATAAAAACAGCTGAAATCATTTCTCCCAAGCAACGCAGATATCAGGAAATAATTATGTCCGACATACAAAATACAACAGAAATGAACACCATTATCTTATCTGAAGACAATTGCTATCAGCCAGATCGGCAGTGGAAAAGTGATCGTTATATATTTCAGGGCAGCCAAGGTAAACAGTTTATCCTTTCAGACTGGGGTATTTCTGAATTACCTTTTTTAAATCAATGTAATGAACTTGTACTAAAAGGCGCAAAGGCTTCAGATATTGTATTCACTCGCGAAGATGACGATTTAATCATCCATCCTTATGGCAACGCAGACAGCATCAGGCTACCGAGTTATTTTTTGAGCCCCCTGTACCGTGCATTCACTATTATCTCTGAAGATAAAATACTAGATGTGGTGGATGTAGCCTTAGGCGTGGCACAACAGACGGGCCAAAATGTAGCAGAAATTCTGAATCAACTCAAACAGGGGGAAGTAGAATCTGCTTCAGTGGAAGGGGATACATTAGGCCAATGGCCACTTAATAATACTGTGCCTGCTACCCACTTAATTGGAGGCAAAGGTAACGATACATTATATGGCTTAGGGAGCTATAGCATTCTTGAGGGTGGAGATGGTGATGATTATATAAGCGTTGAAAACTCAGAATATACTTTCATAAATGGTGGAAAGGGTAATGACTATATAAAGACCACTGCCCGAAACAGCTTATGTTTATTCGAAAAAGGTCATGGGCAGGATATTGTTGATGCTGCAGCATACGACAATTATGATTTTAAATACATGAATGAATTTGTATTTAAGGGTGCATCTGCTGATCAAGTACAGTTTATTCAACAAGGAGATAATCTCCTTGTTAAAGCTTATGGCAATGAAGATGTTGTCACTATTTTGAATTTCTTTATTTATGAAAAGGACGATTTCAAATTTACTTTTGATGATCGCTCATTAACCGCTAAAGATATTCCGGCCGATATCAAAGTTATACCTGCCATTGATACCAGCTCTGACAATGTAGCACTTGATGATAATGACCCAAGGCAATATGACGATCTGGTTTTAACTGGCACCGCTGGAGAAGATTTCTTATACGGAAGAAAAGGAAACGATATTCTGACTGGCGGCAGTAATACTGATAGCCTAATGGGTGGCGATGGAAATGATATTTTAGATGGTGGCAGCAACAATGATTATCTGGATGGCGGAAACGGAGATGATATTCTGATTGGTGGTACCGGCAACGATATGCTTTCCGGCGGTACTGGCAACGATACATATATTTTTGGCGCCAAACACGGAATGGATTCTATCTATGAATCTGAGTTTTTAGATGGAGAAATGAATACTCTAAATTTCACCGAATATAACAGTAATGAGCTTTGGTTCAATTTATTCCAAGGCCAGCTAACCATTACACATATTGGTTCATGTGATCAGGTAGTGGTAAGTATGTGGGGAGACTATTCTAACTCTGACCATTACAATATTGTTACTGCTGATGGCAAACAGATAGGAGCCAGCCAAATTAAACAACTGGTTGATGCTATGGCTACATTTGACACAGCTCATGGGATTGATCGTCATGATTATAACAATCAAGCAAACTTATTATTATCAGCTGATATGGTTAGCCAGATGCAGCAATTTACCCAACAATCCCAAGTTTCTTCCATGTGGGGATAAATAGTTACACGTATTTTGTTCAATCACACCTGCCATTTCCATAATGGCAGGTTAATTTATTGCTACCAAAATCTCGGTGTAGATACTAAAAATGATGAGATGTTAGCAAATAATAGTAATAAATATCCTGATAGATGGTACACGTATGATTAGCTATATAAAAGTTCAGGAGCTAATCACTATTTCTTTGCCTTTAATCATAGGCAAATTCACTAGAGCGGCATAAAGAAGTAGATTATATTAGTAAGCTGATTAGTTTTATTACTTAACAGTATTGCTATTAAGTTATATTTATATCTGATTACACATCAAAACAAATAAAACACCGTTATTTCCAGATATCTCAAATCCACATCAGCCTTAGTCTTTGCCATTTTTACAGTATTCTTCTTTTTTCTAGTTATATAAATCAGAATTAACAGTGAATATCTATAGCCTTAAAACTAATATAAAATTACAAGAATAGATATATATTTTTTTGTATCATCTAAATTTTATGCTAATTTATCCAGCAATATGACCGGAGACATCAGTATGAGAAATTTATTAATAACGTATACTAAAACTGTCTGCTTATCTGGCCTACTTTTGCTTACAGGGTGTTCTGATAATAATAAAGATAATGCAGCCAAACACCAAACCATACCTTTCGTCAATCAAGACCGGTTTGGCCGCTTTGATTCCATCGGTAATCTGGGGGGTAAACCGGTCAGTATTCCCAGTGGCGTTCTTTATACTGAAGTGAGCTATATTGGTGCCACAGAAAATTTTGATACAAGCAGTATAAATAAGCAACCGCCTATTACCTATCAGATGCCTATAAAAGAATTAGATTTTGATTATCGACTAACCGATGGTGCAGTAAAAAGCAAAAACGAACAAACTGATAGTGATTATAAACAAGATATCAAAATCTTAATTCCAAAGGCCAAGCATTTTCCATGGGGTTATACTAATGTATATAACTTATTCAGCCCCAATCAACCAAGAACTTTCAACCAGTGGTTTAATAATATTCTGAAATCGACAAAAGAAACTTGGAATTTTGAATATTTCAAACAGGCAAATAAAATATTTGGCTTAACCTATTATCAGGCCAATAACGGTATAAACCCTAAAACCAATCAACCATGGGAAGATAATATTATCGGAAATGATTTATATATTTATCAGGATTCAAATAATGACATTAAAACCCTAATCCTTTGCGATACGGTCGGTCAGATAAAATATTGTAAGCATGATTTTTTCATCAAAAATTTTCCGGTAAAAGTCAGTATTAGTTACGACCGTACCTATCTCAAGTTATGGCAACAAACCGAAAAAAATATCGCTGCCATACTGGATAGCTGGGTGGTGACTAATGATGGCAAATTAATTAAAAAACAGGCAGGCAAGGTATAAATTGAAACAGATGCATACCCTTTATACCACTAATTGAAGTAATGATTTTTGGAACAATGCATGTAATATTGATACAACCTCATTCAGCCAATTTGCCATTTTTTAAAAGAAATTCCGGTTTGCTTGCTATTTTACGCTAATTATATTCAGTAGATAGCATATATATTAAAAACATAATAATCCATTTAGCGTTAATATTTTNATTACATTAGTTAATTTTTGTATATATTTTTGTTTGCATTATCTTAAAATTATGCTAATTTGTACTTTAGTCTGATAGGAGACATCAGTATGAGAAATTTATTGATTTCGTATGCTAAAGCTGTCTGTTTAACTGGCCTGCTTTTGCTGGCTGGCTGTTCTGATAATAATGACAAAGCCAAACAGCAGCCGGTACCTTTCATTAATCAGGATCGATTTGGCCGCTATGATTCCATTGGTAATCTGGGCGGT
>NZ_JAFNPG010000013.1:0-4423 GCF_026535815.1 Snodgrassella sp. B3088 | reverse complement strand
AGACCAGCTACTAATAAATGGTTATGAAGGAAGTAAAGCATATTCAGCAGTGCATTACACCGATTTTGTGGGTAGAAGTCCGCTAATATTGTTTCGTAGTCAGTATACAATAGGAGGTAATCCACCTACAGGTGGTGTAGAAGATAAACCGTTTATGTATTCGCACAGTAGTTATTTTAGAGAAGTGCCTAAAGAAATATTAATAGATGAGAAGGGGAGAAATATAGATGTAAATGGAAATTTAATTGGAGATAAAACAACTAAAAATCCTTATCGAAAACAATTTAACGAAATATGGGAAAAAGGAAACAATCATAATTTAAATAAAGATAACCCATCTTCACCTGTTTTGGTTAAACCAAGTAAAACTAATTAAGAGTAAATTTATGAAATATAAAATTCAAATTTTATTAATATGTTTTCTTTGTACTTCATTGTTAGGATGTTATGAATCAAGTATAAGGTTTTGGAATGGGGGATCACATATTTCTAAAAAAGAAAACAAAGCTTATGATGAATGTATGGATAAGCTTGCAGCGTCACTTCCGCGACCTAAGACTGAATCTTCTGGGTCAAAAGAAATGCAAGAATGGCAAGTGAATGTATATGGTCCCAAATTAACAGAGTGCATGAAAAGAAAAGGTTTCTAATTCTTTAGTGTCTATAAATTAAGGCAAAGAGGAAGTGAAATGAAATATTATTCAAAAATCTTATATGTAACTGGATTTATTGTATTATGTGGTTGTAGCACCGATGTGTCTAGATATCAAAAGCAGCTTGAAGTAAATGGATATACGGGCAGTAGAGTAGTGGTTTATCCAAGGAATGGATATGCGCAGCCACCAGCAAAATATCTGGTAGATGAAAATGGGCGTTATATTGATCAGAATGGTAATCGAACCGACTCTCCGGTAGAAAATCCTTATTATAGAAAATATATAAAACGTCATAAATAAAGGTTGATTTTTGATAATAATATTCTCATGAATATCGATGCCTGAGTAATAACTTTGACAAAGACAAAGTTCAGAAAGAGCTGGATTTNCAACATCATCATTACGGATGCTGCTGCCCAACAGCAGAAAACCGGAAAAAGCGTAGCCGAAACCATAGCCGGAATTCATACCGATACCAGCAGCGACAACTATGCGGATAAAGCCGGCTACCTGAGCAACAACTTTGACAAAGACAAAGTTCAGAAAGAGCTGGATACACAGCGTGAGGTCACACAGGAATTTGACCAAAATCGTCAAGAATTACGCAATATCTTGCATAAAATCGCCGATAATAAACGCCAACAGGCAGAAAATATTCGTAAGGACAACTATATAGATGGCAAAAATGGTTATAACACTAACGAATCACTGGCACTGGAAGGGAGTGCCGATAAATGGGACAAAGCCGCCTTCTATACAGATATGATATTAGGTACGGTTTATGGGTATGGTAATACTGCTGCACTGGTTTATGCAGATGGCGACGCTATTATTGACCCCGCAGTTAGAGCAGCCAGAAGACCAATACAGATATGGAATGTAACCTGTGCACAAGATGGTTTATATTGTTCCAATAACAGTTACGATAACAAGAAAACCAGACCGATAGATGCAGACAGTCCCTATGCAGAAATAGGGAATAAAAGACAGATATTTGATATAAATGAAATCAAACCTGGACAGAACACAGGTGTAATAACCATATCCAATCCTGGCATACTCAACCCTTTAAATGATGCATTAAAAAATGCGGTTAAGCAGAACTTGTGGGAAACAGGAGCAGATGGTATCTATGTAGTTGCCAATCCGCCAACCAGCAACTTTTTATCAGAAGGTGTATATGCATTTTATGATAAAGTGAATGATTTGGGCGGTAGCCACCTTCCTTTGACCAATTCAGAGAAAGCAAATATATTACTTTATGAGTATGCCAAAGAAAAAGGCTATAAAATAGACCTAAGTAACCACAGTCGTGGTGGGATGACGGCAAGTAATGCCCTACAGTATGCTAATCGAAATGGATTAACCGGCATACCAATAAGAGAAGCAAGATTTTACGGTACAGCAACTAATGTACAACAGTATGCAGACCAGCTACTAATAAATGGTTATGAAGGAAGTAAAGCATATTCAGCAGTGCATTACACCGATTTTGTGGGTAGAAGTCCACTATTATTGTTTCGAAGTCAGTATACAATAGGAGGTAATCCACCTACAGGTGGTGTAGAAGATAAACCGTTTATGTATTCGCACAGTAGTTATTTCAGAGAAAAACCAAAAGATATTTTGGTAGATGAAAAAGGAAGAAATATTGATAAAGATGGAAACTTGACGGGAGATAAAGTTAATAAAAATCCTTATGATACTGAATTTAATAATAAATGGAAAAAAGGTCCAAATCATAATATAAACAAAGATAACCCATCTATACCAGTTTTAGTGAAACCTTCAAGAGCAAAGAACGGAGCGAATTGAAATGAGATATTTTAAAAATATAATAACAATATGTTTTTTTTTCTTTATTTTTATCTGGGTGTTATGAGTGGGTAGTACGTTTTTGGAATGGAGAAACACAAAAACTGTCTCCAGCTGAAGAAAAAGCTAGTGACGAGTGTTTCCAAGAGCTTCGCTCACTACCACGCCCAAAAAATGAATATGTAGGTTCGAAAGAAATGCAAGATTGGTTAGGTGAAATATATGGTCCTGCTGAAAGAGAGTGTATGAGAAGAAAAGGTTTTTAACTTTTTAGAATATTCATAAGCAGAGGAAAAAAAGAAAAATGAAATTCATTTTTACATTACAGCTATAATTTGTTTATTTTGTTATATCGAGGTAGTTTATTTACATCAAATATTCAGAAATAGCTTAAATAGTAACTAATCAGCGGGCGCCAGTTTATCAAAGTGATAGCATATATACTGGTGCCTTTTATTGTATTAGAGCAAATGACATAGGCTACATACGCTGCGCACAATGCAGGTAAGCTTTATCTACTAGTAATTGGAGAATATGGGACTATCAATTGGGTAAATCGGCAGGGGAAGATGACAACCTATGACCCAAAAACGTTAAAGACGGTTAAAACCACGCAGATACCAATTCATGAAATTAATGGCAAACGCTACTTTAACTATGGGGGTAAGAAATACTATGCAGACCCGTTTAAGTAAAAAAAGGTTAGTGATTCTGACAGTCCTTAGTATAGTATTAGAAGGGTGTAGTATATCGGACTGGTATAACGGTTATTATGCTGAAGGGGCTGCGATTATCAAAGGCCAAAAAGATAGGAATGCTTTTTATGATGCTGAGTCTCCGCAAATGAAAGAGCTGAGAAGAAAAAATCGAGATTATTGTCGAGAGCAAGCATCGAAGCCGGAAAATCGGGTTGCAAGAACTGGATTTCCAAATGGAATTTTTAATTCAGGTATGTTCGAACTTTGTATGATAAATCGTGGAACTCCGACATATGAAGCTTATGGTTCAATGCTAGAAAAAAAACGTCGTGCTGAGCGCAGGGCGCGAGGTGAAATAGTTCCTGAACACCAATAAGAATGGAGGTAAAAAACGTCATGCAGTACCGCCTATGTAAAAAACGCTTATTAATTGTGACAGGAATCAGTCTGCTATTAGGTGGATGTAGTATATCGGATTGGTATAACGGTTATTATGCTGAAGGAGCTGCGATTATCAAAGGCCAAAAAGATAGGAATGCTTTTTATGATGCTGAGTCTCCGCAAATAAAAGATCTGAGAAAAAAAATCAAGACTATTGCCTAGAGCTGGCAAATAAGCCGGAAAATCGGCTTCAAGAAAAAGGTTACCCAAATGGTGTATGGAATCAACCTTTGTTTGAAAGGTGTATGGAAAATCGCGGAACACCCACGTTTGAAACCTATCAATCGAATCGTGCGAAACAACGTGATGCTGAGCGTAGAGCACGAGGTGAAATAGTTCCATATTAAAACAATAGGAACCATACAGGGTACCGTTATCGACAAGTAAGGGCTAGATGGTAAAACGTCGCCAGATTAAACTGCCGATGAAAAGGAACATGGCCATTTATCCGCACCAACCCACCTTAATATAGGTGGGTTTTTTATGTGAAAAAGATATTATGGTTAATGCGAGATCACCGCAGGTGCCAACCGTGGCAAAGGACATGGCAACGGCGACGAAACCAGCTACCGCAACAGCCATATTGGAAGCAGCAGCGGCAACACCAGCCTCATCAGCGGCGGTGCCACCAACATCAAAGGCGTACAGATTGATGCAGCCGAACTAAATATCGAAAGCTTGCAGGACACCGCCAAATACAACAGCAAACAGCAGAATATCAGCGGGCAGGTCACCGTAGGCTATGGCGCATCCGCCTCTGCCAGCTTTAGTAAAAGCAAAATAAAAGCCGATTATGCTGCTGTAACAGAACAA
>NZ_JAFNPG010000012.1:0-6947 GCF_026535815.1 Snodgrassella sp. B3088 | reverse complement strand
TCGTGGCTGCAACCCTACTAGCTCAAAATTTATTCACACATGGTTACGCTTTGGGGAAATTATGAGGGGATCTCTCAGTGCATTGCCTCCAATTCCCATAATTTATTACGCCGATAATAACTTGGTGTAACCTTAAAAATGTACTTAAATCGACGTGTAAAAGATTGTTGGGAATCAAATTGATATTTTAATGCGATCTCAAGGATAGTTTTTTTCGTCAACCTCAACTCAACAGCCGCTTTCGTCAAACGACGAGCACGAATATAGCTAGCCAGTGTGACCCCTGTTACTTTTTTGAACAGCCGCTGAAAATACCACTTGGTATAACCCGCTTTATTCGCCACATCATCAAGCAGTAAAGACTGATCTAAATTATGTTCAATCCATAATAGAACATCTTTGATAACCGTTGTATGAAACTGCTTATCATCATATCTTAATTGGATGTTATTAGCTTTATTTTGATAGCGAGAATGCTGTTCAATATACATAAAATAACCTAAATGTTCTTAAGATTGTCACGACCACATCATCATGATACCATAAACATACTGACGGTATGTTATTTTAAATCTATCATGGAAAATAAAAATCATCAACAAGAAAATTTTAAGAGTACCTATCAATCACTGGTTAACTCAGCACGAATATTGTTTGTTGAAAAAGGCTATCAAGCTGTTTCAATAGATGAGATCTCGGGAAAAGCGTTGGTGACCAAAGGTGCCTTTTATCATCACTTTAAAAATAAAAAACAATTACTCAGTGCCTGTTATAAGCAGCAATTAATTATGATTGATGCCTACATCACAACAAAAACTGATTTAACAAATGGTTGGTCTGCCTTAGAAAGTATATTTGAACATTATCTTGATTATATTATTGATAATAATAAAAACCTTATCCCTATCCAAGAAGTGATGCCTATCATTGGTTGGAATGAACTTGAAAAAATTAGCCTTGAATACATTACTGGTAAGGTAAACGCCATTGTCAGCAAATTGATCCAAGAGAACCAACTTAAAGCTTATGATGATGATGTGCTTAAAAACTTACTCAATGGCTGGTTTATGCATATCGCAATACATGCGAAAAACCTAAAAGAGCTTGCCGATAAAAAAGGCCAATTTATTGCTATTTACCGCGGCTTTTTATTGAGCTTGAAAGATAAATAAAATAGATAGGTTTTATTTGAAGCTAAATCTTCTTTATCGTAAAAAATGCCCTCTTGGGTTATCAAGAGGGTCATTATATTTCGCGGAATAACATCATTTGGTGACGAAATAACTAAGCACTTGTCTCCTGTTTACTCCCCTGAGCTTGAGGGGTTAACATGAAGGTCATCGATAGCAGGATAATAATACAGTAAAACGCTAAACCAATAATCCAAATCCAGCCATCCCAAATTGGTAGTGAATGATTATAAATAACAGCAAACAGTAATGGGCCAATAACACCGGTTGCATTGGTAAGGCTCACCAATAATCCCTGTAAAGCACCTTGCTGATGACTCTTTGTTTGGATAGACATCACTCCCTGTAATGCAGGTAAAGCGATCCCACCACCAGCCAATAAAATTAAAACAGGGAAAACTAACCAACCTTCAGATATAAACGCTAAAAAGGCAAATGCACTACTATCTGCAATAAATCCGAGCAGTACTGCCGTTTTTTCGCCCCATTTAGTGGCTATTCTTCCTGCCACAAAGGCTTGGAATACTGAGTGTAAAAGACCAAGACCCGCTAATGAAAAGCCAACCATCATGCTATTCCATCCAAAACGATTTTCGGTAAATAGCACCCACACCGTTGCGGGAATTTGGCCTATCAATTGCGCTGAAAAATAAATAATCAACAAAATGGGCATCGTTTTAAATAAAGTGATGTATACCGAATTCGATTGCGTCTCAACCCCTACTTCGGTATCTGTATTATCACGTGTATTTTTGGTTTCACGGAACCAAAACATAACCACAAGGAAAGCGACAATATTTAGCAACGCAGCGATAAAAAAGGGACTATGCGGTGAAATCTCTCCTGCAAAACCACCAATAATAGGCCCCGCTATTAAACCAAGCCCAAAACTTGCCCCTAACCAACCGAACCACTTCACGCGTTGAGAAGCTGAGGTGGTATCGGCAATGACCGATGCCGCGACAGCCCCAGTAGCTCCTGTGATCCCTGAAAGCAAACGGCCTAAATACAGCATCCAAAGCGCACTTGAAAAAGCCAGCAATAAGTAATCCAGCGATGCGCCTATTAATGACAACAACAGCACTGGGCGCCGACCAAATCGGTCAGACATTTTTCCAAGCCAAGGAGCAAAGATAACCTGCATTAACGCATAAAGTGCAAGCAATACGCCAAAGTGGTTAGCGATATCTTCCGAAGCAATAAATTCACGTAATAACGTTGGCAAGACTGGCATGATAAGGCCAATCCCCATGGCATCGAGTAACGTAATTACCAATGCGATCTTTGTCGAACTATTCATTTCACTTTTCTCTATCACTGATAGGGAGTGGTAAAATAACACTATCAATGATAGAGTGTCAACAAAAATTAGGAATTAATGATGTCTAGATTAGATAAAAGTAAAGTGATTAACAGCGCATTAGAGCTGCTTAATGAGGTCGGAATCGAAGGTTTAACAACCCGTAAACTCGCCCAGAAGCTAGGTGTAGAGCAGCCTACATTGTATTGGCATGTAAAAAATAAGCGGGCTTTGCTCGACGCCTTAGCCATTGAGATGTTAGATAGGCACCATACTCACTTTTGCCCTTTAGAAGGGGAAAGCTGGCAAGATTTTTTACGTAATAACGCTAAAAGTTTTAGATGTGCTTTACTAAGTCATCGCGATGGAGCAAAAGTACATTTAGGTACACGGCCTACAGAAAAACAGTATGAAACTCTCGAAAATCAATTAGCCTTTTTATGCCAACAAGGTTTTTCACTAGAGAATGCATTATATGCACTCAGCGCTGTGGGGCATTTTACTTTAGGTTGCGTATTGGAAGATCAAGAGCATCAAGTCGCTAAAGAAGAAAGGGAAACACCTACTACTGATAGTATGCCGCCATTATTACGACAAGCTATCGAATTATTTGATCACCAAGGTGCAGAGCCAGCCTTCTTATTCGGCCTTGAATTGATCATATGCGGATTAGAAAAACAACTTAAATGTGAAAGTGGGTCTTAAAAGCAGCATAACCTTTTTCCGTGATGGTAACTTCACGGTAACCAAGATGTCGAGTTAACCACCCTTTAGATTCATAAAGCGAAAATAATGCGGCTCCAACGTACCCACCTAAATGGAAACGGCGTTCACTCCAATCTAAACACGCACAACAGATTTTACGTGAATGTTTGGAAGGAACGTCAATTCCCATTTCATGAAAATATTGAATACCACTTAATGTGATCATTGAACCATTTTCAGTGATCCATTGCTGTTGACAAAGGGAATCATAGATCTTAACGGCAACTTCGCCAGCTAAATGATCATAGCAAGTACGTGCTTTTCGTAAATGCACTGGCGTGGAAACTTTGGCATGTACGCCATGGTTTAAGGAGATCCCCATCATACTTTCCATCAATTCAGCAATATCTTTTCCTGCTAGCCGAAAATAACGATGCTTGCCTTGAGCTACTACTGTGATTAGCTGGCAATCTAATAATTTAGATAAATGACTGCTCGCCGTTGAAGCTGATATATTCGCCACAGAACTTAGCTCAGTGGCCGTCCAAGCTCGCCCATCCATCAAAGCACTGAGTATTTTAACTCGTGAAATGTCAGACATAGCCGCCCCTATCGCGGCTATTGAGGACTCAAAGGTAACCTCTTTTCGTATTAAATTAGCCATCGCAAGTTCACTTTATTGCCCAAGGGAGCGTAACAGATGCAGCCATACTATCATTGTCCGTTATTAATATCAGTTGGTTAGCATGGTCACTGTATTGCACTAAAATATTAATGTTATTCTCCGCCAATACTCGTGCTATTTCGCCAAGTTCCCCCGGTTTTTCCTGTTTTAACTTACGAATTAATGGTGTCCGGATCGCAAGTACTAACAGTCCAGCTTGCTCTAGCGCTATTTTAGCTTCCTTTCCTTGTTCAACAAGAAAATGAGCATGGCATTCATCACCAACCGTAAATATCCCTCCCCCTTCCAATCCAATACCTTTATTACCTAATGTTTTTCCTAGTAATGCTAATTGTCCTATTTGATTATCTAAAACAACGTGAACATCAAACATTATCCTTGTCCTTTTTAAATGAATATTCGCGAGTAATATGAGCAATACTAATTTTGTAAAAATCAAATATTGACTCTCGCCCTTCTTGTTGAGCTTTCGCATGTAAAACATGATTTTTCCATTGCAGAACTGCGTATTCGTTTTCCCACCAAGATAGCGATAACATTTTTCCTTCTGTAGCTAGACTTTGAAAACGTTCAATTGAAATAAAACCAGCTACATGACTTAATAGTGGTCTTAACTCCTCAGCTAAAGTCAAATAGCGAGTTTGTTGGTCGGGTTGTATTTGCACCTCAAATATTACAGCAATCATATTTTTCTCCGTTATTAATCAACAAACAGAGTAATCCACCCGAAAATTAACACTTCGATAAGCAACGAAATATAGAAAGGTCATGCTGCTGTTTTATGTTGTATATCACACTTCTTTAAATTGCTCGGCCTGCGCTTATCATGTTCTCCTTCTCTTATAATTTTGTTTATTATTTATACTTTTTTATTTTTTGCTATCACCGAAAATAGTGCGGATCCCGCATGGTATTTAGGTTTACCCATCATTAAATACCATTGTTGTTATTTTAATCTTTTTAATATTTCATGATTAAGATCACACTAAAATTATGACCCTATTAACTAAAAGTTATGGATACCCTAATAAAACTCATTGTTAAAGATTAGTTAACCAAAGTAACTTCATTTTTCACTATTGTTAAATTGTTATAGTGAAAATTCTGGTAAACTAATAGAGGTAAAAAAATGATCCTAGATGCCAGTTATACATTATTAGTCGCATGTATCGCGCTACTCATAGGAATGTTTGTCGTAAAATTTACCCCGTTCCTACAAAAAAACCACATACCAGAAGCCGTCGTTGGTGGCTTTATTGTTGCAATTGTTCTGTTAATTATTGATAAAACATCAGGTTATTCGTTTACTTTTGATGCTTCATTGCAAAGTTTATTAATGCTCACATTCTTTTCCTCTATCGGGCTAAGTTCTGACTTTTCTCGACTGATTAAAGGAGGAAAGCCGTTAGTTCTATTAACTATTGCAGTAACGATCCTAATCGCCATTCAAAATACTGTCGGCATGAGTATGGCTGTCATGATGAATGAAAGTCCATTTATTGGCTTAATTGCAGGTTCAATTACTCTAACAGGTGGTCATGGTAATGCCGGAGCATGGGGCCCTATTCTCGCTGATAAATATGATGTAACAGGCGCCGTTGAATTAGCGATGGCTTGTGCAACACTTGGATTAGTGTTGGGTGGTTTAGTTGGCGGCCCTGTTGCCCGTCATCTTTTGAAAAAGGTCTCTATTCCTAAAACAACCGAGCAAGAGCGCGACACTATCGTTGAAGCTTTTGAGCAACCAAGCGTCAAAAGAAAAATCAATGCAAATAACGTTATTGAAACCATTTCAATGCTGATTATCTGTATTGTTGTTGGTGGCTATATCAGTGCATTGTTTAAAGATACTTTTCTGCAACTGCCTACTTTTGTCTGGTGTTTATTTGTCGGTATTATTATCCGTAATACACTGACTCATGTATTTAAACACGAAGTGTTTGAGCCGACCGTCGATGTATTAGGTAGCGTTGCTTTATCGCTTTTCTTGGCAATGGCGTTAATGTCATTAAAATTTGGTCAATTGGCAAGCATGGCAGGGCCAGTATTAATTATCATTGCTGTACAAACTGTTGTCATGGTGCTATTTGCCTGCTTTGTCACCTTCAAAATGATGGGCAAAGATTATGATGCTGTCGTGATCAGCGCGGGTCACTGTGGCTTTGGTATGGGAGCAACACCAACAGCAATTGCGAATATGCAAACAGTCACAAAAGCATTTGGACCATCACATAAAGCTTTCCTTGTCGTTCCTATGGTCGGTGCCTTTATTGTTGATATTTCAAACAGTATCTTAATTAAAATATTTATTGAAATTGGTACATACTTTACCTAATAGCTACACACTACTCGGCGTACTTCTCCTAACAATTTATTATAGGGCAGTATGCCGAGCCGCTTTCTTACCCCGTATATTCCCCTAGTCAATCTATTTAGCTTGCACGTTTACGAATTAATTCTCGTGACAACTAAACCAAAATTTGAATTATGACGAGTATATCTGATTATTTATACTTTATTCGTTAGAATAGTCCGTAGAAATAAATAATCAGTAGGCTACATGGAATGAAATTAAGACATCTCGATATCTTTTATGCTGTAATGACTTGTGGTTCCTTAACGCGTGCGGCTGAAGTTTTACATATTTCTCAACCCGCGGCGAGTAAAGCACTCAAACATGCTGAGCACTGAGAGATCCCCTCATAATTTCCCCAAAACGTAACCATGTGTGAATAGATTTTGAGTAAGCAGGGTTGCAGCCACGAGTGNAGTCTTCCCTTGTTATTGTGTAGCCAGAATGCCGCAAAACTTCCATGCCTAAGCGAACTGTTGAGAGTACGTTTCGATTTCTGACTGTGTTAGCCTGGAAGTGCTTGTCCCAACCTTGTTTCTGAGCATGAACGCCCGCAAGCCAACATGTTAGTTGAAGCATCAGGGCGATTAGCAGCATGATATCAAAACGCTCTGAGCTGCTCGTTCGGCTATGGCGTAGGCCTAGTCCGTAGGCAGGACTTTTCAAGTCTCGGAAGGTTTCTTCAATCTGCATTCGCTTCGAATAGATATTAAC